>JBGPKT010000001.1:0-67541 GCA_041486115.1 Nitrospiria bacterium
CCTGAACGGTGGAAAGCTTTCTCTCGGATTGAGAATAGAGCTTCGAACTGAAGATGGCTGTCGCGGCATGTCCTGCCAGCATGGAAAATAGTTCATAATCTATCCGGGTCAATCTTTCTTTTTTCTGCTCCAGAAGCGCGAAGACAGAAATAACCCCCAGAATATGCTCTTTGATTTTAAGAGGAATACAGACAATCGGAAAGAGGGGATCGTCTGACGATAAATTTTTCAGGTCAGTCACAAAATGAGATTCTCCGGTTTGCCCCGCTTTCCCGATGACGCCATCCCCCAGTTTGACTTTTTTAAAGTTGAATACCTGCATCCCTTCGGAAGCAACCACTACCATATCGGAAGTTCCTTCTTCCTTGAGAAGAATCGCGCATCTGTCGGCGCCTACCAGGTTCAGCAATACCTCCAGAACAATTCTGAGAACCTCCTGATAGTCCAAGGTCGAATGAAGCTGATAACTGGCAACATATAAATTGGCGAGATTATTATTTTCCTCTTCTACCTCGACATACCGGCTGGCAAAATCTTTATTTTCTTCTTCCACATTCTTGAATTTACTCAGAAGACTCTTTTTTTCCTGTTCCAGCTGATGAATGGTTTCTTCCATTTTTGCGACATTGGCCGGCATATTTCCTGTTCGTTTCAAACTGTTGACTTCGTCTTCCAATTGGATCGCCCGATACCGAAGTTTTTCATTGGTCACCAGAAGGTCGTGGGTAAATTCTTCGCCTTTTTTAAAAACCTTTAAAAAATCCTCGGCTTTTTTTAAAATATCGCTCTCTTTTTCATTCTCCACAGGACTCGCTCCTTACATGACAGGATAACCCATTCATTTTTAATTCCGCGCTCTAAACGATTAAACAGTCCATCCAGTTATACAGTCTAGCAGAAAACTTGATATCCGCCAGTCCTTCCGGAAACCCGGTCCATCATTCAAAGGGTTGACCTGCATAACTTGACGATCTGTTCGGCCATATCATGAATCGAAAAAACCTGATCAATCAAACCCAGCTGAACCGGCACCCTCGGCATTCCATAGACCACGGCGGTTTCTTCGGATTCGGCCAGAGCAACCCCGCCGTACGATTTAATGGTTTTGATCCCTCTGGATCCATCGTTCCCCATTCCGGTCAGGATGACCCCCAGAGTCCCTTTTCCGTATATTTCCGCAATGGAATCCATCGTCTTATCCACCGAAGGAACATAACGGTCCTCGTCGGTTTTCGATTCCAGATAAAGTTTATTGGCCTCAAACCCTTTTTTTGCGATCAGATTGTACCCTCCAGGAGCCACATAAATCTGCCCCGGCCATAGCCGGTCTCCCTCCTCAGCCTCCTTCACCCTTAACCTCCCCAGAGAATCGAGTCTCTGGGCAAATGAATGGGTAAAATTAGGGGGCATATGCTGAACAATGACAATCGGAACCTGCAAGTCGGAGGGAAGGGACGATATGATCATTTGAATAGCCGCAGGCCCCCCCGTCGAAGCGCCGATGACGACGATGTCGGCCTGTCCGGTCTTTGGACCGACCGATCCAAAGGTCGGAAATTCGCCATCTTTTCTTATTCTTGTTTTTTCCTGGAGACGCACCTCCGGTTTTGTCTCAGTCGCCCGGGGGGAATGAGGGGTGGAAAAAATCGCGACCTGTTTTTTGATCCTGTCCCGGGGGATTTTACTGATAATTTCAATTTTACCGATCAGCTCTTCTTTGACGTTTAACAGGTCTACCGACGCATTATGCCCCGGTTTGGCAACAAAATCCAACGCACCCAGTTCAAGCGCTTTGAAGACATTCTGGCTCTCGCTCCGGGAACTGACAATAAGAACCGGCAGAGGATGGGTCGCCATGAGCCATTTCAAAAACGTAAAACCATTCATTTCAGGCATTTCGATATCGAGCGTGATCATATCCGGTTTCTTTTTTTCAAGGAATTTCATCGCTTCCAGGCCGCCCGACACAGATCCGATCACTTCGATGTGGGGCGTTTGGGAAATCATCTGGGAAATGGCATGCCGCGCAAACGGGGAATCGTCCACGACCAGGACTTTAATCTTTTCCTGTTTCAAGAAGCGCTCCTTTCCGGCTTTCCGACCTGCGGAATGCTTCCGCGGAACGATAGGTCCGCGATCGGACCTAAGACCGGATCGAACGGACGATCTAAAGACCGGACCCGTTTTTGGTAGACCATATCTTTCTTAAAATGCCTTAACTCAAACTCCGGCGTAATATAACTCAGCGATTCGGAGTGGCCCAGCAGCAAAAATCCATCGGGCTTTAATTTTTCGCGAAAGGTCGCAATCACTTTCTTTCTCACCTCGAGATTGAAATAAATAATCACATTTCTGCAAAAGATGACATCCATCTCGTTCAAGAAAAACATCTTTTGGGGCTCAATCAAATTGACCTGAAAAAAGCTTACTTTTTCCTTCACGGGATCCTTGATTTTATATCCGTTATTTTCTTTAATAAAGTACTTGTCGATATACGCCTGCGGTACGCCCCGGAACGAGTTATCGGTGTAAACCCCCTTCCGCGCAAACTGAAGGACATTGGGAGAAATATCGGTTGCAAAAATTTCGCAGCGCCAGTCTTTTAACTCCGGTTTTTCGAGAATGAGCATCGATATGGTATAGGCTTCTTCTCCGGTGGAACATCCGGCCGACCAGATCCGGATTGTTTTATGAGACTTGTTCCTCTCCATAATTTCAGCAAGAATCTCATCCGAAAAGGTGTCCAGCTGCAGGGTTTCCCGGAAAAAATAGGTTTCGTGGATCGTCAATAAATCGACCACTCGGGACAGCTCGGTCTCTTTGTCCTTGTCATACTTCAAGAAATAATAATAGTCTTTAAAGTCAGAAAACTGTTTTTTTGATACGGACTCTTTTAACCGGGAGCGGATGAACGCTTTGGATTGTTCATCCATGACCACCCCCGCTTTTTGAAACATCAGGTCCTGAAACAGCTTGAAGGTGTCATCGCTAAAAACCAGTTTCTGTTCGGTGTCGAGTATCTCCTGAGGAGTTCGCATGTTCGCCATCAACCCATTATAATTTCCATTGTATAAAGCGCGGACTGGCGGACCAGTTTGTCAGGGTCCTCCGTCGAAAGTTTTTCAATCGCCGAAAAAGCGGCTTTATATTTCAATTTCCCGATCGCTCTGACCGCGGCAGCTCTGACATTCCAGTTGGCATCCGTTAAATATTTTTCCAGTAGGCTCCCCAGGGAAGATTCTTCCAGTTCCCCCAATGCCGCAATCGCCGAGCACTGCACTTCCGGATCATCGCTGTTTATTTTTTCCGTAAAAAGAGGGACAAACTGAATCTCCTTGAAACGGGCGATCGATTCAATCGCTCCGATCTGGACCACGCCGACCGGGTCCTGGCAGAGCGATTCCAGCTCGTTGACAAACTGTTTTGCCTCAAGCCTGCCGAGGAGTTTTGCCAGGGAAGACCTCACCCACATCGATTCATCTTTTTTAAGATTTTCAATCACATTTCCGATCCGGAGATCCGGATGATCTTCAAAACAGGATAAAGCGGCAAGGCGCACATCGGGAGATTCATCCGCCAGGGCCTGCATAACCCATTCTTCAATGTTGAGGTTTTCCATGGCCCTTAAAGCCAGAATCGCCTCTTTTCGTATCAGAGGGTCCTGATCCCTGAAAGCAAGAATCAGGTTCGGAACGGCTTCTTTCGCCTTTAAATAACCGATCAAACGAACGCTGTTCCTCCTGATATTGGCCTTTTCATCGGTGAGGAGATGGATGCATTCTAAAATCAGATTCCGGTCTTTGAGTTTCCGTAATGCCTGTAGCGCCGCTTCCTGAACATTGGAGTAGGGATCATCCAGGAGCTGGATCAGGACCTTGGATGATGCCGGGTCGCCCAGTTTTCCGAGAGCCGCGGCCAGGCTCTGGCGAACATGGCCGACCGGGTCGGAACCCATTTTTAAAAGAGGTCCGACCGCCTTTCGGTCCCCTATTTCTCCCAGGCACTTTATGATCCCCTCTCGCGTCATCCCCTCATATCTCGGAAGAGCGGCCAGGAGCCCGTCCACAGAACCTCTTTTCATCCGCACCATCGCCTGAAGGGCCTCTTCTTTCTGCACCCCGTTTAAAAACGGAATCAGCAATGGAATACTCATCAGCTCTCCCATCCATCCCAGAATCCGGATGGCTGCCCGGTGAACCGAAGCCTCTTCTCCGGGCTCTTTTAAGAGATCAAGGAGAAAAAGGGTGATATTTTTATTATAAATTTCCCTGAGCCGTCCTATAATTTTGACTTCGTGCTGAAAGGCCACCTGTTCCTGCAGGGTGACCAGCGCTTCAAGAGCCGCTTTTTTGACTTTGGGAGACCCGTTCTGAAGCGAATTCACAATGGGATTCAACGCCGAAAGGTCTCCCAGCCGGCCAAGCGCCTTGAGCGCGGGACGGTCTAAAATGTTCTTGCCCAGCAGGCGGATAATCGGCTCCACCGCCCGGCTGTCTCCGATCTGCTCCAGGGCATTGATCGCGGCAAAGCTCAAGAGCTGATTTTCAACCTGGAGAAAAACCAGCAAATCGTCCACTCCCCGGCTTTCCTTTAATTTCCCCAGCGCTTCGACCGCCGCAATCTGAACATTTTGATTTTGATCTTTCAAACATTGAATCAACAGATACGATGCTTCGCGGTCGCCGATTTCACCGAAAATATCAATGCAGAGTTTCTTAACGTCCGCGTTCATTTCCTGAAAATGGCTCATCAAAGGGGAAACAGATCTTCTCCCAAACTCAATAAAAATTTCAACCAGGCTATTTTTTTCGCCCGGCTCTGTGACATTTTTAAGGGCTTCTATTAAATAATGGGTCATTTCAGCGTCGAAATCAAACCTGCAGAGAGCCATGACCGCTTCTTTCCTGATCCTCCACTCGGATGATTTTAAAGCCTCGACAAGATGCGCCAGCGACTCTTTTTGTTTCGCGGCGCCCAGATGTTCGATGGCCTTAAGCCGATTTTCAATATTGGGATGGTTCAGATCAAGCAATTCCTGATTAACGCTCATAATACCTCAAGGGTTACAGTTATTTTTTATCATTTGCTTTTTACGATCGACAAAATCCTGAAGCGCATCCCTCAGGTAATTTGTCTTTTCCCGGATTTCTTTGGAGACCCTTCCCTGATAAAGTTTTTCCGCTTCGGCCATATCCTCTTTCAATAACTCTTCGACATTCCCGTTTTCGATTCCCTCTTCAATCGTCTTTTGATTGTAAAGCGCGATATCCGAGACGATCAGACGGGCAAACCGTTTCGCCTCTTCATGCCGGACCGCCTCCTCAGGTGGAATACCGGGCTCTTTTTGCGGGGGACTCAGGGGCACGGGCGCAGCGGCTGTTTCTGCCGTCGTTTCTGGCTGAAGAACGGGTTGAGCGACCGGCTCCAGAGAGAATTCTACCGGCTCCTGAGGCGGCGGCAGACTGACGGGCGCCGACAACACTTCGGCCGCGGGCGCCGAAGTCGCATTGACCGCTCCGCCGGAAGGCGCTATCTCCGGAGAAACCTCTCCCAGAATTTTCCTCAGCTTGACAACCATCTGGTCATGGATGTGATGTCTTTCAATATAATCATCGGCTCCATAAAGCGACTGCGGCTCCCTTTTATAGCGGGCCTTATCATAAATAGACGACACCAGAACCACTCCGGTGCTTTTTAAATGAGAGCTTTTTTTTATAATCTCGCAGATTTCAAAACCCAGGACCTGAGGAAGCGCGACATCCAGAAAGGCCGCATGGGGATGTTCCCTGTCTAAAATAGACAAAGCTTCTTTTCCCGTTCCTGCCAGGAACACCTCATACCCGGCCTCGGCCAGTATTTCTTTCATGATATCCTGAGTCGCTTCTCCGTCTACCGCAACGAGAATTTTTTGGCTCATGTTTTCCTCAATTTCCTCTCCTCAAACCAGTTGATTCAGCATTTGATAGGCTTCCAGATCCAGTATCTTTTCCATGTCCAGAAGGAGAATTAATTCGTCTTTATGCTTGAATATTCCTTTAAGGTATTTATTCTCACGGCTGTCTTCAAAAGAAGCGGTCAGAAGCTGATTGGCCGAAAAATAAAGGACATCTTTGACTTCATCAAGAATCAATCCCATGAAGGTTTTCTTAAACCTGATAATCAGGATATGTTGGGGTTCCACATCCTCCCTGGGGTTCATTTCGAGTATCTGTCTGAGATCAATAATGGGGATCACCCTGTCCCGCAGGTTAATCACTCCTTTAAACGGCTCTTTTAATTGCGGGACCTCCATTGGTTTTTTATAATAAATAATTTCAACAATTCCGGATAAAGGCAGAGAAAATGCCTTTTCCTGAAGATTAAATCGGAGAATTTTAAAATCAGAACTCATACAGACAATTCCTTTTCACCTGTCCGACCTTCCGACCCATGGATCGGTCGGTTCAAAAACCGAATGGACCAGTCGATCCAAAGACCGGATCACACCTTGATTTTAGAAAACTCTGCCATTAATAAATCAGCCCGCGCGACCAGCTGCCGGACGGTCTCCATCAGCTCATGCCCGACCTGGTCATTGGATTGGGCGGCTTTTTTGATCTCCAGGATGGCCTTTCCGGAAACCTCCTGTTCGGTCCTCTGGACATCAATGGCCTTCATCATTTCCTGAATCTGCGAATTGACATGTTCCGCCGCCAGCGTAATCTGACGGCTTCCCTGAAGCTGTTCCGCGGTGGAATTCCGCACTTTGCCGGTGATATCCCTCATTTTCTCGGTGGCGCTCATGATCTGTCCCCCCCCTTTGGCCTGCTCCGTTGTCGCGCGGACGACCTCCCGGGCATTGAGGGTGATTTTTTCCATTGAAAGCTTGACCTGTCCAATTTCATTGACCTGGTTCACCGCAACCTCCGCGATTTTTCTGGCCATGTCGGCGGAATTCTTTGAGCTTTCAAGGATTTTTCCCACGGCGTCCCCGGCGGCAAGCGACAGGCGCATCCCTTCCTCCACGCTTTCATACCCGATTTGAATTGAGGCAACGGCATCTTTTGTTTCTGTCTGAACGTCGCCGATCAACTGAGAAATCTCATTGGTCGAGGCCGAAGTCCGGTCTGCGAGCTTTTTGATCTCTTCCGCGACCACGGCAAATCCTTTTCCCTGATCCCCGGCCTGGGCCGCAAGTATCGCGGCATTCAAAGCAAGCAAATTCGTCTGCTTCGTCACCTCCTTGATGACGGTCAGGATTTTACCGATATCCTCCGAGCTTTTTCCCAACCGGTGAATGACCTCCGACGATTTTTCTACGGTGGTTTTTATTTTTTTCATGCCATCAATGGTTTTAACGATCGCCCGGACGCCGAGATCGTGAGCGTCCGCGCTGACCTTTTCCGACACCTCGGCGGCGCTTTTCGCGATGGTTTCGACCTCTCTGACAGAAGCGTCAATCAAGTCTACCGCCGCGGCCGTTTCCTGGGCCGTCTGAGAAAGATGCTCGACGTTTTCGGCAACCTCTTTGATGGAGGAGGTCATTTCAATGATGGAAGAAGAGGTCGTATCCACAGCAACAGCTAACTCCGCCGTCTGGCCCGATATTTCCCGTATCGTTGTCCCCATTTCCAAAATGGACGACGACGTCGCGTCCGTGGCATTGCAGAGCATATTGACGCCTTCGGAGATCGACTTAACGGAAGCTCCCGTCTGAAGCGCGGAAGCGGAGGTTCTTTCCGAAACTTCTGTCTGCATCGAAGCGCTCCGGGTCGCTTTTTCCGCCGAGGATTGAATTTTAGACGAAGCGCTTGAAATATCGTTCGAGGCGTCATGCATCCGGAGTAACATTCCCTTGATATGATCGATCATCTGATTGAGAGATTCTCCCAGCAGACTCAGTTCATCGTTGGTCCGAACCGAAAATGTCGCGGTAAAATCACCGCTGGAAATCATCGAAGCCGTCGCCGACATTTCTTTCAAAGGCCGGATCAGCCTTTTTAAAAGCATAAAGGCCACGGTAATCCCCAGCAGGATTAAAAATACCGTTGTCCCGATATGGATCCAGAGGATATGGCTGATTTTGTCATCCGTTGATAAGGAGGTGTTCTCGATTTCCCCTTCAATCATCAATTTTGACGATAGGACTAAAATGGGACCGGCGATCATAAACATCCAGATGATATGAAAAATAAAACGCCCCGCAAGCGTTTTTGTTTTTAAAATCGTAGGCATCATAATACTATTCCATCCTCTATCTGAAATTTTTCGCATGCCTTCCGGGATCAGACCCTGGCAATTTGTTCAACTTCCTCTTTAATCACGCCGATCACCCGGGGAATAAAAAGGAGAATCACCAGCCGCTCTCTAAAGCGGGTGATGCCCCTGATCAACTCCTGGCCATTTTGGCTGAAAAGTGGAGGAGAAGGCTGAATGTCGCTTTCCTTGATTTTAATCACCTCCGTCACCTCATCGACAAACAGGCCCAGAATTCCCTCGTCAATTTGAATAATGATAATCCGTTTAAGAGCCTCGTCCGTCTCTTCCCTCATTTCCCGATTTTCAGACTGAATAGGGGTCAGCTTGTTTTTTAAATTGAAAACCGGAATAATCACCCCTCGTAAAGAGATAATGCCCATCAGGCCCGGCGTACTCCTCGGAATCGCCGTCATACCTATCGGACGGATAATTTCCTTGATCTGGCTGACCGGAATGGCATATTCCTCCCGGTTAAGAGAAAGCCCCAGAAATTCTATAGCTTCCTCCATCAACGGGGCTTGCGTCTCGATTCCCGCTGGCGGAGCCAGACGGCTCCCCCCTCTCTCGCCCGCAGGACTCGCCGGGCCAATATTTTCAACGGAAGGGTTTGGCGGATTAGCCGGATTCTCCGCAGCTCCGTTTGGAGGGGCTTGCGTCGCCCCCCCCACCGGCAGAGCCGGATGGAGCCCCCCCTTCTCGCTCGCCTTGCTCGCTGGGTCAATCTCAGTTGAAGGGGAAGCGCTCTCCGCTTTCATCTCGTCCCGCGCCTGAGAACCTCCCGCTGTCGTCATCGCCGGTTCAGGCGGAACGGGCCTGGTCGCGCCGGGAACCTTCAAATGCGGTGCCGCTCCCGCCTTTTTGGTTTTTTTTCGAACCGGAGACGCGGTTTTTCGGGAGTTTGCTTTTCTTTTTTCGCCTTTTTTCATATCTTTTTATTTTTCTTTAAAACCTCGTCGATTAACATCGCGACATCCAGGACAAGAATAATTTTTTTATTCCCCAGTTCACAGGCCCCCGCTATTCCGGGAAGGGTGCCCAAAACTCCCCCCAGAGATTTAATGACAATTTCCTGCTGGCCCAAAAGGTGTTCTACGACCAGTCCGATCCGCTTTTCCGCGGCGCCGATCACAATCACATAAAGAGACCCCTGATTGGAGTCCGCGGTCTCCAGCCGGAACAGCTCTTCCAGTCGCAAAAGAGAAATCGTCTGCTCCCTGAGTTGAATGACCTCCCTCCCGTCGACCGATTGGATGTCCTTCCGGTTCACCATCAGACTTTCAGACACCGAGTTGATGGGGATCGCATAGGTGTTCCCCCCTATTTTAACGATCAGCGCCCGGATAATAATCAAGGTGATCGGAAGGGTAATAGAAAATTTCGCGCCCCTTCCGGGTTCCGATTCCACGCTCACCATTCCGGACATTTTGGCGATATTTTTTGCCACGACGTCCAGGCCGACTCCGCGGCCGGAAAGGTCTGTAATGGTTTTACTCGTACTGAACCCGGGGAGGAAAAGAAAATCAACAAGTTCTTTTCGGGAATATTCTTTCTTCGGGTCCGCCAGATTTTTTTCAAGGGCTTTCTGATAGACCGCCGAAAGTTCAATGCCCTGACCATCATCTTCGACTTCAACAAGCACATGGTTCCCTTTTTGAAAAGCCCTCAAATAAATATTTCCGGTTTCAGGCTTTCCGGCGGCGGCTCTTTCGTCCTTCGATTCAAGACCATGATCGATCGCATTTCGGATCAGATGCATGATAGGGTCCGCGATTGATTCAATCATCGACTTGTCGAGAGCGGTCTCTTCCCCTGAAATATGAATATTGACCGGTTTTTTTATCTCTCTTGAAATCTTTCTGACCATGCGGACAAACCGGTCGAAGATCTGGCCGATCGGGGTCATTCTGACCTGAATGAGGCTCTCCTGCAGCTCGCCAATTTTTCTGCCGATCCGCTCGAGGGTTTTCTGAAAATCGAGCCCCGTGTCGGAAAAGCTGTTCTTATCAATCAGCGCATTCCCCTGCTGTTGAATGACCGTTTTACTTAAAACAAGCTCTCCGACGATATTCATCAGCACATCCAGTTTGGAAATATCCACCCGGACCGTCTGCGTCACGCTTTTGAGCGACTCAGAAGCTTCATCGTTGGACCCTGCCGGTCCGACCTGCGGATCGGTAGATCCAAAGACCGGAGCAAGAGGCCCCGCGGACTTCTCGATTTCCGAGATTTCGACGCTCTCTCCGGTCCATTTGACCTCCTTATGAACCAGATCTTCTTTGGAAGCGATAATAATTTTGAACAGAATTCCCGCTCCGGGAGAAAGTCCCGATGCGGGGAGAGAAGTGATCACCTCGCCGTGGGGCTTAATCTGTTCGAGCGTCCGGCCAAGATCCAGATCAAAAGACTCGATCTTATACTTCACCCGCATTTCAAATATACGCAGTCTGTTTTTAAGGTTTTCCTTCAAGCGGTGCGTTTCATATTCGGTAAAAGTTTTAAGTATTTCGGGGTCTATCCCCATCCCTTCGCCTACGGGAGCGGGCGCTTCTCCCTCCGAACCCTGAACGAGCATCTTTTCAATCCGGCTGATCATCGGGGCGGGGTCGATGGGCTTTTTTTCAGGCGTATTCATTGATTGAAGCATCGTCCTGAGGAGCTGCGTCGCCTCCGTTAACAGGCTGATCATGGGCTCGGTCACGTTGAGTTTTCCGAGACGAAGCTTGTCTAAAAGATCTTCCATGTGATGGGAAAGGGAAGAAAGCGATATCAAGCCGATCATTCCGGCCGCCCCCTTAAGGGTATGGATCGCCCTGAACATCGAATGAACCGTATTCGGAGACGACCCTGAAGCGGAATTCCGCTCGGTATCCAGGGCATAAAGGTTCTGCTCCATGCTTTCGATTATTTCTTCGGCTTCGGCCATAAAATCTTTAAGGAGACCGTCTTGTTTTTTAACAGGCATTGTATTAACTCATGACCTTCTGGATAATTTTTTTAAGATTTTCCGGGAGAAAGGGCTTTGTAATATACTCTGATGCTCCGAGCGCCAGCCCTTTTTGGATCTCTTTTTCCCCCTGTTCGGTCGAAACAATGATCATGGGGATAGATTTGTATTCCGGATGGCCTTTGACAAAGCTGACCACTTCAAGGCCATTAATATTCGGCATGTTAATATCCGTGATAATCAGATCAAATTTCTGGGTCGGAAGGGTTTTCAAAGCCTCTATGCCGTTTGTCACCTCAACCGCTTCATACCCGGACAGGTCTTCTATCGTGTCCACAATGAGAGACCTCATTGTAGACGAATCCTCCACCACCATGACTTTCTTATTCATCTTCATCGCTCAACTTCCCTTCATATAAAAAATAGCCGACAATCGGAATTCTGTCTAATCACACTTTCAGGGTTTCTTCTCCGGCGACACTTTTCCAAATGCAAAACCGGCCACTTTGATAAAGGTTTCCAGCCCCTCTGTTGCGCCAATGGGCTGAGGCAAAGGGAGATTATCTCCATAGAGAAAAGCGATGACCCTCCCTTCGCTGACAATCGGAGCCACAAGAACCTCTTCGGGCCACTCTCCTCCCAAATGGGTGATCATTTCTGAGTTCCATTTATTGGCTTCGAGCTTTCCCCTGAGGCTCCGTTTTTGACTAAGACACCCTTTAAAAACGGAATCTTCCGATAGGGGAATTTTTATTCTCCGCACTTCCTGATCGGACGATTTCCCAGGCAAAACAATGCCGGATTGCCCCCATCCGAGAATCTCCTCTTTCTTAATGAGGAAGACGACTGTCCGATTTAAAATTTCTCCCGCAAAACGGAGAATCAATAAGATGATTTCTCCTCCCGACGAAGGAGAGGACAACTCATCAATCATCGTATTGAGGATCTGCAAGTCTTTCCTGATCCCGCTTTCTTCCTCCGGGCCCATTTTCTCAATAGCGGCTTCTTTTTGAATTTCATCCTGAAAACTGGGTGCTTTTGGAGGAGGCGCTTCCGGCGAGGCTTCTTCGAACGAACCCATCGAGTCAAAGTTTCCGGGCTCATCCAGACCGCCTTGTTCATCTGAAATCCTTGCCCCTTCCAGCAAGAGGTATTCCGCGCTCATTCCTTTTGAAAGAATAATGGATTCATCCCCCGGGGGAGTTCCCAGCTCAAAATGGAAATTTCCTTTTTTCCAGCGCAGCAGTTCCTGGACCACCGCTGAAATATGGAGGCGGACTTCTTTTTCAAGGACTGCTCTATCGATTCCCATTTCATACAGGATCGTTCCGAGGGGTTTTTTCTGAATCCCCTGGCTTTGCAGGGAAAGGGCCTTTGATAAAAGGTCATTCGGAACAATTCCTTTTTTAACTAATTTCTCGCCGAGCAAACCCTTGGAAGAAAGACTGCCAAAAACAATCTGGCCCTTGCTGAAATAAACAGACCCGGAGTCATTCTGATGGATGATCGATAACTCTCCGGACCGCTTGCTTAAGCTTAATATCTGGATAATATCGGTAAGCCCGAGGTCTTCGAGCTGCCCTTCTAAACTCATAACGTTTTAGTCCAATACAGATATTGCCCAGGGCGCGATTTCGACACAGAAAAGCGCATAAATCGATTGCGTTACTCCCTGTTTAAAGTTCATTTTGCCGCTATGCAGTTTTAATTATATCAGATACTTCAGTTTGTGCCAGGAAGGCTAAAGAATTTAAAATATTTCAAGGTTTTTAAAATTAAACCCTTTTAAAATGAGAAGACCACATAAATAGATAGAAACAAATAACGCCCTTAAATTTGCTGAGCGAAGTGGTTTAGCTGATTTGACAATTGGCAGATTTGATTTAAAATTAAATCTGGAACTTAGAAATGGGAGGAAACGACATGTCAGAACATATTTCTGAATTTCATAAATCACACAGATGTCCGGAATGTACTTCAGAAGAAACCGCCGTCATTCAGACGCACGGTAAATTTTTTATTCATTGTAAAAACTGCAATGTGGAAAGTCCTATAAAAGCGATTAAAAAAGCGGCTTAGCTGATTTTATGAGATGACTTTCAAGGTCTCTTATTTAAAAAAGGGTGCTTTTAATTCTCAGCTCAAGAGGTCTCCGGATTCGCACAAATCCGTCATACCCGCGAAAGCGGGTATCCAGTCATATAAGTTATTTCTATCATGAACAGTCTAAAAGATAATCAGATCATTTTAAACGTGTAGTCTTCCACAACCGTGTTGGCAAGAAGTTTTTCACACATTTCTTTTATGGTGGCAGGCGTAACGGGGAGATTGGATTCTTTGACCTCGATCTGGATCAGTTTGCCGATCCGGACTTCGGAAAAGCCGCTATAGCCCAAATTTTCCAGGGCATGATGGACGGCTTTCCCCTGCGGGTCAAGAATCCCTTTTTTTGGAAGAACCTGAATTTCAATTTTCATATTTTTTTCTTTCCTTCTGTGTTTTTCTAATTTAACACTTCCACAATTCAACTCTTCATTATTCAGCAGCCTGCCAATTAATCAGAGGTCACCCGGCGATAAACTTCCTGATAGGCCTCCTCGACCTTCCCCATATCTCTCCGGAACCGGTCTTTGTCCATTTTTTCCAATGAATGTTTGTCCCATAGCCTGCAGGTGTCGGGGCAAATTTCATCCCCCAGGATCACCTGACCCTTAAACAAGCCGAATTCAAGCTTAAAATCGACCAGGATCATATTTTTAGAATCGAAAAACCGGACCAATATCTGATTGATCCGAAGGGCCATCTGTTTGACGGTTTTCAGATTTTCTCCGGAGGTTAAATGCAGAAGGTCAATATGATCTTCATTGATCATCGGATCCCCCAGCGCATCATTTTTGAGATAATATTCGGTGATGGGAAAGTCCAGTTTCTTCCCTTCGTCAATCCCCAGGCGTTTGGATAAACTTCCCGCCGCAACGTTACGGACCACCACTTCAATCGGAATAATCTTGATATATTTCGTCAGGACCTCCCGGTCGCTCAATCGCTTGACAAAATGGGTCGGAATCCCTTCTTTTTCAAGAAGGCCAAAGAGCTTTTCGCTGATCTGATTGTTAAAAACCCCTTTATTGACAATCGTCCCTTTTTTAAGAGCGTTAAATGCCGTCGCGTCATCCTTAAAGTATTGGACTACCAGATCGGGGTCGTCTGTTGAAAAGAGTCTTTTTGCCTTTCCCTCGTAAATCATTTCTTTTTGTTTCATGATGACGTTCCTATTTTATAGGGTATCTCGATCTGCTCTTCTTTGAATCTTGTTGAAATTTCGGCGCTCACCGCATCGACCGCTTTTTCCTGTTGTTCGACCTCTACCCAGAACCGGAGGATCACCGAAAGCCCGAACCTTCCAAAACCGGAAAATAACACTTCGGGCGGGGGGTTTTGAATGACCCACTCCACCCGGCCCGCGATCGATTTCAGAAGCGCTCTGACTTTTTCAATGTCTGTTCCGCAGGCCACATTAAATTTGAGCTGATGGCGGAGCCGGGTGTCAGGCTGGGAGAGGTTGACCAGCTGCATATTCACGAGCTCGGTGTTCGGAATGATGATGATATTATGATCCTGATCTTTTAGCCTGACGCTTCTCAGGCCGATGGAGACGACAGTCCCCGTTTTTCCGCTGGCCAGTTTGATCCTGTCGTTGAGTTTAAACGGCCGGTCAATCATGATAATCAGGCCTGAGATGGTATTCGCCAGAGTATCCTTTGCCGCCAGGCCGATGGCAAGCGACCCGATCCCCAGCGCGGCAATGACGGAACCGAAATTGTAATCAAAATGCCCCATCAGGATCGTCAATCCGGTCAGAATCACAAACAGCTTGACGGTCGTATCGATCAGAGGAAGAAATTTTTCAATCGAAATATGTTCTTTTGAAGCGATCCGTTCGGTGTAACGGTTCACGAAAAGGTTAATCAAATCGTAGCTGATCTTGACCGACAGTAAAACCGAGAGGGTGAAAAAAAGGTTGTCTATAATCTTCAGGTTAGGGATAAAGTAGTCGGCAATACGAGCGGTCCGGTCCGGAATGCCAAAACGGAGAAGGACAAGATAAGTCCCAAAAAGGATCATCAGAGATAAAAACGGGACCTTGATTTTTTTTAAGATCTCTTTAGCCAGAGATATCATCTCAAACCTTTAATCCTGACCCTCAAACACCCTCTTAAAAATCAGGTCGATATGCCTGACATAATACTTCGGGTCAAAACAGGATTTTAACTCCTCAAGCCCCATAAAGGAAAGAATCGACCGGTCGTTGATCAGGAGCTCTTCAAAAGAGGTCCCGTTATGCCACGATTCCATTGCCAGCTTCTGAACGATCTCGTAGGCCTCTTTTCTCTGCTCCCCTTTTTTCGCCAGCTCCAGCAAAATCCTCTGAGAATAGATGATCCCGTGGGTCAGTTCCAGATTCTCCCTCATTTTATCCGGAAAAACGGTTAAATTCTCAACCATTCTCGAAAACCGGTTTAAGACATAGTTCATTAAAATGGTCGTATCGGGGAGAATAATCCGTTCAACGGAGGAGTGGCTGATATCCCTTTCATGCCACAGGGAGATATTTTCAAGAGAGGCCATGGCGTTTGCCCGGATGACTCTCGCCAGGCCGGTCAGGTTTTCGGCGCCGATGGGGTTCCGTTTGTGCGGCATGGAGGACGACCCCTTCTGTCCTTCTGAAAAAAACTCTTCGGCTTCCCGCACTTCGGTCCGTTGAAGATGCCTGATCTCGGTCGAAAACTTTTCGATGCTGCTCGCTAATATTGCCAGAGTGGTCATGAGCTGGGCATGCCGGTCTCTTTGAACGATCTGGTTCGAAACCGGATCAGGGATCAGCCCTCCTCTTTCACAGACCCTCTTTTCGATCAATGGGTCCAGATGGGCAAAGGTCCCCATCGATCCGGAAATTTTACCGGTACGGATCACTTCTTTCGCCTGTTTCAGCCGATTTTCATTTCTTTTTAATTCGGCATACCAGATCGCCAGTTTGAACCCAAAAGTAATCGGCTCTCCATGCACACCGTGAGATCTCCCGATCATCAGGGTATACCGGTACTCGTACGCCTTCCGTTTTACCGCCTCAAGGGTCCGTTTCAGATCGGCAAGAAGTATGTCGCAGGCCTGATTTAAAAGAATCGCCAGCCCGGTATCGACCACGTCGGAAGAGGTCATGCCTAAATGGAGAAACCGGGAGGAAGGGCCGATCTGCTCCGAGATCGCGGTCATAAAGGCGATCACATCATGTTTGACCACTTCTTCAATTTCGGCAATCCGTTTGAGGTCGATTTTAGCCTTATTCCTGATATGATCGACATCCTCCCGGGTGGCAATCCCGAGCTCGGCCATCGCTTCACAGGCCCAGAGTTCAATGTCGAACCAGACCTGATATTTTTTTTCTTCGGTCCATAACGAGGACATTTCGGGAAGGGAATACCGCTTGATCATTTTAGGACGGGCTCTCCTCCGGGCGGCAAAGACTTCCTGCCCCGGCTTTTATTTTGTCTGCGATGATAGTTCATGCCCGGCTCTGAAAGATAAAATGGTTTTCAGTTTGATCTCTTTAAGCGTCCGGTTCATCTCCTTGACTCTTTCTTTGTCCCTGGCATGAAACGTCAAGTCAATCACCGGGACTCTTTGAGGGTCTTTTTGATCCTCAAAAATTCCGTACAAAAAAGCGTTCAGCGCCAAAAAAAAATCCATGCGGCACCCTTCGATATCCCAAAGGTCCAGATAGGCTTCTTTAGCCCCTACCTGTTCAAGGCGCTCATAAAGATTCGCCGCAAATTTCAAGATGACGGGGGGGGAAAACGCTTCCCTCTTCCCAAGGCCAACCCAAAAAATCTTCGGGGTTTTCGTTTTTCCGGAAGACATTAACACAACCTCTCCGACCCTGCCGGAGATTTTGCCTGACTTCACCAGAGAGGAGAGCGCACTGTTGAGGATCCAGTCCATTTCACCGGCAAGCCCTTTAGGAGGAGCCATTTCATTAAAAAAACCAATCACAAGAATATCTGACATCACATTGATGGCTTTAAGCGACTGGACTTCAATATTCATGGAAGCGCCTCTTTGACAGGATCGGGATCCTCTGTCTTTTTATTCGCCGGAGGCACTTCTTTTAAAATCTTATCGAGGATTCCGTTAATAAAGGCTCCGGAGGCTTCCTCCGAATATTTCTTCACGATATCGATCGCTTCGTTCAAAGTCACTCTGGCGGGGATATCCTCCCGGTATAAAAGCTCATAGACGGCGATCCTGAGGACATTCCGGTCCACCCGGCTCATTCTGGCTAAAGACCAGTGCTCCGCATATTTTTCGAGCAGGGCGTCAATTTCAGAGAGATGTTCGAGGCACCCTCTGACCAGATCGTTTGAAAACTCCTTGACCACTTCTGCCGCGGGGTTGACCTCCCAGTACCTTTCGAGCAGGTTTCTTGGGTCATGGGTCACGTCGAGCTGAAACATCATCTGTAATGCGCATTCCCGAGACCGGCGTCTTATTCCGACATTCATCTTTTTTTTATTTTCCTGTCCGACTTTCCGACCTTTGGATCGGTCGGTTTAATGACCGAATGGATCGGTCGGTCCAAAAACCGGAACAGAGAGGCCATTTCGACGGCAGAAAGAGCGGCTTCTCTCCCTTTATTGTCTTTTCCTTCAGACCGTCTGAGCGCCTGCTTCAGATGATCGACCGTCAGCACGCCGAACAGAACAGGGACGCCGGTTTTTAACCCGACCTCCATGATACCACGGGAGGCCTCCGAACAAATATAGTCGAAATGAGGGGTATCGCCCCGGATCACGGCGCCGAGACAGATCAGCGCGTCGACGATGCGGCATTGAATGACCCGGGCGGCGGCCTGAGGAATTTCAAAAGCCCCCGGGACTTCAAAGATCAGAATATGTTTCTCCTCCGTCCCGCATTCCTTTAATCCCTCGACGGCCCCCTCCAGTAATTTTTCGGTGACCCGGGGGTTAAAACGGCTGACCACTATTCCAAACTTCAAGCCCTTGCCGGAAAGCCCTATTTTCTTCTCAACCGGAGTTCTCACATTTTACCTGATGCTCGTTTTATTTGGGGGCCTTCAATCATTCGCTCTCATTACCCCCAATAAACTATACTTTTTTTAGAAGATGGCCGAGCTTGTCTTTTTTTGTTTTTAAATAGCGGAGAATCTGCTGATGCGGCGCAATTTCGATGGGGACCCTTTCTACAATTTTTAATCCGAATCCTTCGAGCCCCACGACCTTTTTAGGATTATTGGTCAATAAGCGGATATTTTTCAAACCGAGCGCAAGAAGTATCTGAGCGCCAATTCCATAATCTCTCAGGTCAGCTTTAAAACCGAGTTCTAAATTGGCTTCAACGGTATCAAGCCCCTCTTCCTGAAGCTTATAGGCCTTAATCTTGTTCACGAGGCCGATTCCCCTGCCTTCCTGGTGCATATAGAGAATGAGCCCTTTTCCTTCTTTTTCGATGATTTCCATGGCTTTATGGAGCTGGTCTCCGCATTCGCAGCGCCGGGACCCAAAGACATCTCCGGTCAGACAACCCGAGTGAATTCTCGTCAGAACGGGCTCCTCGCCTGCAACTTCCCCTTTGACCAGGGCCACATGAGACTCATGATCGATATCATTTTCGAATATAACCGCTTTAAAATCCCCATAGTCGGTCGGAAGATGCGAGTCGGCCACCCGCCTGACCAGGACCTCTCCCTTGACCCTGAATTCAATTAAATCTTTAATGGTAATGATCTTGAGGTGATGCTTCCTGGAAAATTCCATCAGCTCGGGGACTCTCGCCATCGTTCCGTCCTCGTTTAAAATTTCACAGATTACCCCGGCGGGATACAACCCGGCGAGCCTTGCCAGATCGACCGACCCCTCAGTATGCCCGGATCGTTTTAAAACTCCCCCTTTCTGAGATTTTAAGGGAAAGATATGGCCGGGCCTGCCAAAATCGGAGGGATGGGCTTTGGGATGGAGGGCTTGCAGAATCGTATTAGAACGGTCGGCGGCGGAAATGCCGGTGGTGTTCCCTTTCTTCGCGTCAATGGACACCGTAAAGGCGGTCCCCGTCGGCGCCGTATTTTCCGGGACCATGGGAGCAAGCTGGAGCTCCTCGGCCCTTTCGGGAGTCAAAGCAAGGCAGATCAGGCCTCTTCCATATTTAGCCATGAAATTAATCGCTTCCGGCGTGGTTTGATTGGCCGCCAGGACGAGGTCTCCCTCATTTTCCCGGTCTTCATCGTCGATCAGAATGATCATCTTTCCTTGTTTGATATCGGCAACGGCCTCCTGAATGGTATTAAAGGTCACTTTTTCACCGGCTCCTTATTCAACACGTGTTCAAACCTTTTAACGGACTCAAGAATAACTCTTTTAAATATATAAGAACGGGAGACGAAAATCAACATCGCGTTGTCCCCCTAAAACAGAGATAGGATTTGCAACCCCTTGTTTTGCCTGTCATCGCGAGCACCCATAGGGTGCGTGGCGATCTCGGTTCAAGATGGCGAGATTGCTTCGCTTCGCTCGCAATGACAACTGGTTGTCCCCCCCGGTCCTTTTGAATCGGCACGAGGTCCGTTATTGACAGTGGGTGTCGATGGCCTGGAGAAGTTTCTCTTTGATTTCGCGGAGGCGTTCGGGGCGGATAATTTTTTCGTTTTGGCTGTCTTTGACGTAAAAAACATCAACAATCTGGTCGAGGCGGGTGGCAATTTTGGCGGAATAGACCGACAACCCGAGCTCAAAAAAGGCTTTCGTGATCACATAGAGAAGCCCCTGCTTATCCGAAGCGAAAATATCGATAACCGTACATTCATCAGAAGCATCGTTATCAATCTCCACAATCGCCGGAATCAGTTGAATGCTCTCCGCCATCTGCGGATCGCTTGTCATTCTCGACTGGAATAAGGCCTCTACGTTCTTTTCACCCGTCAGGACCTCCCGGATATTCTTTTTGACCCTTGCCCAACGTTCCTCAAAATGAATGTCCTCCAGATCGTAATCATAAACCTGAAAAGAATCGGCCACAACCCCTTTGAGCGTGGTATGGACCTGGGCTCCCGCAATCTGTAAACCATTGGCGGAAAGGGATCCCGATATTTTTGAAAAGATACCCGGCGTAATCGAATCATAGGTATAAACGGTCACTTCAGCGAGCCCTCTTTCCCTGTTCCGGTAAACGTCAACCAGCACCGGATCGGATTGAAGGGCGCTGATTCGTAACAGATAGGTCAGAATCTTCGAAGGTTCCATGGCAAAGAGGATCCGGCGGGGGAGGGACTGGAGCATTTCTCTGATCTGCTCCGGGGAATAGGTTTTCTCTAATTCTTTAGTCAGAAATTTAAAAATGCTCTCTTCTTTCTCCTTTTCGGAGCTTTGCGTTTTTGTTCCCGTCAAAGCTTCCATCGTTTTTTGATAAAGTTCGAGCAGAAGGCTCTGTTTCCAGTCGGTCCAGGCATCGGGACCGACCCCCTTGATATCGGAGTAGGTCACGAGGCAGAGCATTTTCAGCGTTTCCGGCTGGCCGGCCTCCCGGGCAAACTGGAGCAGGACTTTTTCGTCGGACAGATCGCGGCGAAGCGCAATATGGGACATTAAAAGGTGATGTCTGACCAGAAAGACCACCAGCCCCCCCTCGTCCTCCGAAAGTCCGAGGGTTTCAATCACCTTTTTTGTAATTTCCACGCCCCATTCGGTATGGTCCCCTCCCCTTCCTTTCCCGATGTCATGAAGCAGAAGGGACAGATGGAGCAGGTCTTTCCGCTTGATTTCTTTGTAGATCTGGCCAAGAAGGCCTTCTTTTTTTGCCAGAGCCTCTGCTTCTTCAATACATTTGATTAAATGCTCATCCACCGTATATTTATGATACTGGTTATACTGCATCAGCCGGTTGACATGGCCGAACTCGGAGATATAGGTATCGAGAACGCGGGTTTGATGCATCAACCGGAGCAGCGGCGCGATTCGCCCCGGCCGGCTTAAAATCTCCATGAATGTTTTATGGCATTCCGGAGATCGGAAAAAAGAGACATCCCGGAATTCCACGCTTCTTCTGAGGAGATCGACCGCCTCTTCGGACATCGGGAGGCGGCGGGCTTGAGAGATCGAAAAAAGCTTTAAGACATATTCGCCGGAACTTAAAAATAACGCCCGTTTCTTTTCATCCACCCGGATCTCATAAAGGGTCGCGATAAAACAGGGAGACACCCTTTTAAAAATCATTTTATCCAGAACTTTCCGGGCCAGGGTGCGGGGAATCGTCTTCCGGATAAAACGGGAGGATATCTGATGAATCGCCGTCGAGTGCCTGTAATATTGCTGCATGAACTGTTCGACTCCGAGCAGGTGAGGCTGGTCATTGTACTTAAAAAACTCCGAAAGACGTTTTTGTTCCCGAAATGTCAAGATATCGGAGCTTTTCCCGGCATGGAAATGCATCTCGTTCCGGACGATCCAGAGAAAGTTTTGCGCTTCGGTGAGGGCGTTATACTCATGAGCGGTCAGATGCCCCTGTTTGTGAAGTTCAACCAGCGAATAGGCGCCATAACAGGTAAACGCCACCCACTGCAAATAATGGATGTCCCTTAACCCCCCCTCGCTCCTTTTAATATTGGGCTCAAGTATATAAACCGTCGAACCGAACTTCCCCCGCTCTTTTTTGATCTGTTCCAGGAGCTCGCTGACATACCGGCTTTTGTCCCGTTCAACTACTTTTTGATAATAAATCCGCTGGAATTCCTGAAATAAATATTCACTCCCGGTCAGAAGCCTCGCCTCCATCAGCGACGTCCGGGCGGTCAGGTCATGAAACCCGATTTGAAGCGCGTCCTCAACAGTCCGGATGGAGTGCCCTATCGTAAACTCAAGGTCCCACAGCTGATAGAGCATTTCCCGTGAAATTTCTTCCGCCGCCTGTTTGCATTCGGGCTGGTAGAGAAACATGATATCCATGTCGGAAAAAGGATTGAGTTCTCTCCTCCCGTATCCTCCGACGGCCACCAGGGAGATCCCTTCCTGAATATATTGCGACGAGGTCATTTCGTATTGAATCACCGCCTTGCGGTATAGCCCGGTGAGGAGTTCGTCGGTCAGGCCGGTCAGCTCCCGGACAATGTGCCTTCCGGAGGCCCCCTTCTTGTGGAGTTCATAAAGGCTGAAGCGGCGGGTCTGGAGATACTCTTTAAGATTTTGAGTTCGTGTTTGGCGGTCTGCCGATTGATCGAGGATGTCTTTGAGAGATAACGAGTTCATGCGCGGTCAATGAATGAAGATCAAAAATTAGGCCAGAGGGGCGAACGAATTGCCCCTCTGGCAATGAACACTATGGAATTATAAAGCGTTGTCCCCTTTTTCGCCAGTGCGAATCCGGATCGCTTCAATCAGCGTCGTCACAAAGATTTTTCCATCACCGATGGTGCCGGTTTTGGCCGAATTGGTGATTGCTTCCACGACCTTGGCAACCAGATCGTCGTGAACCACAATTTCGATTTTGACTTTGGGAACAAAATCGACGGTATACTCCGCCCCCCGGTAGGTTTCGGTATGCCCCTTTTGCCGGCCGAACCCTTTTACCTCGGTAATGGTCATTCCTTTTACGCCGAGATCGTTGAGCGAGTCTTTGACCTCATCCAGTTTGAATGGTTTAATGATAGCTTCAATTTTCTTCATGTGTAATATTCCCCCTAATTATAGCCACGTTCATTATGCTGGCTCAAGTCCAATCCGATCTGCTCCTCTTCCGTGGTTACCCTCAATCCGACAAGGGAATCAACCACTTTAAGAATAATCATCGTTCCAATGAAGGAAAATGCCCAGCTGGCGGCTACCGCGATAATTTGTATCATAAGCTGCTTTGGATTCCCATAAAAAAATCCATCTCCTCCGGCCGGATTCACCAGTTTGGTCGCCAGAAGGCCGGTCGCGATAGCTCCCCAGGTTCCGCCGATTCCATGAACCCCGAAGGCATCGAGAGAATCGTCATAACCCAGTTTGTTTTTAACAATACTGGTGGCAATGTAGCAGAAAACGCCTGCCCCAATCCCAACCAGGATGGATGAGAGAACCGTCACAAAACCGGAGGCCGGCGTAATCGCCACAAGCCCGGCAACCGCTCCTGAAGCGGCGCCCAAGACGGTCGGTTTTCCCCGATGGATCCATTCTGCGGCCATCCAGGCCAGAGCAGCGGCCGCGGTGGCGGTATTCGTCACTATAAAGGCTACGGTGGCCAGCGGTCCGGCTGAAAGAGCGCTTCCCGCATTAAATCCAAACCATCCGAACCAGAGGAGCGCCGCTCCCAAAACGGTCAACGGAAGGCTATGAGGGGGCATCGCTTCGGTTCCATAACCTTTCCGTTTTCCCAGATAAAGAGCGCAGGCCAGACCGGCAATTCCGGAGCTGATATGAACTACCGTTCCTCCGGCAAAATCAAGGGCTCCCATATTCCGGAGCCAACCCCCGATCGCCCAGACCCAGTGGGCCAAAGGATCGTAGACAAAGGTCGCCCATAAAAGGGTAAAGAGAAGGAACCCGGTGAATTTCATTCTCTCCGCGAAAGCTCCCGCGATCAAGGCGGGAGTAATGACCGCAAACATCATCTGGAAGATCATAAAAGCCTGATGCGGAATGGTCGCCGCATAGTCCGGATTGGGATCATACCCAACCCCGCTTAGTCCAAACCAGGCAAGACTCCCGATGATTCCCCCTTTATCCGGACCAAATGCCAGAGAGTATCCCCAGAGAACCCATTGAACGGAAATCAGACAGAGGATAATAAAACTCTGCATGATCGTTCCGAGAACGTTCTTTTTTCGAACCATTCCGCCGTAAAAAAGAGCCAGACCCGGGACGGTCATCAATAAGACCAGCGCCGAGGAGGTCAAGACCCAGGAGGTATCGCCGGAATTGATCTTGGCCTGCGCATCGGAGCTTCCCGGAGCCCCGGGGGAACCTGTCGGAGGGGTTGGGGCAGGAGCCGCCGCGGGAGCCGGAGCGACTGCTTCCGTCGCAGGGGCCGATGCGGGTGGTGCCGCGGTCTGGGCAAAAGCAAAACTTCCGATTCCCAGAAGAAACATTAAAAGTAACAATCCATATTTAAGTTTCATTTACTTTTCTCCTTAATCTGTAATTTTGATTTATTTAAAAGGTGTGGACAATCCCCAATGTCACCGTATTTTGAGTATCGGTCGGTGTCCCATCCTCTTTTACGAAAGGAGTCTTGTCAGATTTATCCTGACGAAGGTCCAGGCGGATTAAACAACCGGCCGCGGCATGTTCTAATGTCAAGGTCCCTTCACTTAATTTCTGGACCGCCCCGGTTGTAAAGCCATCTTTGTCATCAAATTGCTCATAGCGAACCACTGCCGCATACGAAGAAGCGAATGCGTATTTGGCATACGCGGCATAACCCGACCATTTGGCATCGGGAGTCCCGGTACCGGTGGCCTGTTTCTGCGTTCCATCATCATAATTGGCCATTAATGACAGGGAGTCGGTCATATTGTATGTGGCAACGACATCTAATAGGGATCTCGTATCGCTCCCCTCAGGACCGGTCATATAATTGATCACGATCGGAAGCGGTTTTACCGGAGTAATCCCTAACTGAACGCCGTATGTTTTCCCATTATTGTTTTCAGTAACGTTATTCCAGCCGTTCACAATATTGCCCTGAACATACAACATATCGTTCACCGTATAGGTAAGGCGGGCGCCGGAATGGTAATAGGGAATAGCCCATGAAAAAAGGAGAGAACGGGTATAGTTCCAGTTGTCTTTGCTTTCGATCACTTCCGCGCCATGCTGGGTCACAAATTTACCAAAATCGAGTTGCAAACCAGGGAGAAGAAGCATGCTGGCATAAGCCTGCCGAAAGTTCTTGTATGCTGATTCAGTGGAGCTCGCTGTGCAAGAACTAACCGTGGTTACTGCCGCTGTGGTAACACAAGTTCCACCGGCAACCGCCTCTGCAGTTGGTCCATATGCCAATCCAATATAGAAACCAGCCTTATTCTTATCATCCACTGGTTTGATAATGTTTAACTCAACCAGACTTACCGCTAACTCATTTGAGTCAAAGTCAAAATTGTGATACATATTATCCCCCAGACCATGTCTTCCGTTAAGATTGTAGCTGTAATACCCATCGACAAACCCGCTGAAGGTTACCGTGTCGTACCATTTTGGAGCTTTTGCCTCCTCTGCGCGAACGGTCTGAATCGATGCAGTCAAAATCAACAAACTCATCGCAAATCGTATAGCAAGTGTCTTAAACATACTTTCTCCTTTTTTTAATTAATGAATAATAGTGATAGTTTTTGAAATCGTCGATTTCTTACCAAGGTAAGATAGCAATCTTAATGCCAGAATCTTGACTATTTATAACCTATTGATTTATATGATCTATTTTGTTTATACTATTTTTAAATATCTCTTTCACAATAACTACTCTACAAAATTGTCGTATATTTTGGAGGAAATTTTTGTGTCTATTTTTTATAACTTATTGATATAATTAAATAATATTAATCCCTACATAAATGTATGAAGCTACATTTATGTTTTCCTCCTGACCAAAGTCAGGGCGCATTCCGCCGGATCCCCTTTTATCTTCTCCAAAACATGGGGAAGTACCGGTAAAAGGATATCGAAACTCTCCCGCACTCCTTTGGGACTTCCCGGGAGGTTGATAATCAAAGTTTCATTCCGGGTGCCGACCACTCCCCGTGAAATCATCGCCCGGAAAGTCTTTTTATATCCTTCGATCCGCATCGCCTCGGCCATACCGGGGATTTCCCGATCAATCACCCGGAGCGTCGCATCAGGTGTCACGTCCCTGGGGCTTACCCCCGTTCCACCGGTGGTCACCACAAGGTCTATGGCCCCGTTATCGGAAAGGAATTTTAATTTCTCCTCGATCTCTCGTTGTTCATCCGGCAGAACTTCGTACACGGCCACTCTGGCCGGGAGTTTTTCCAGCATCTGATAAAGGATCTTGCCGCTGGTATCTTCCCGCTCTCCACGGGCGCCCCTGTCGCTAAGCGTTAATATAGCCGCTCTCCACATTTTCACCATCTCCTTATTCATGCTCCTTATTCATGACGGGAGGAGTTGCACGGTCGCCTTTTCCCCCGCGTGAAACGACTCCCGGTCCTCCGGCAGGACCACCAGGCTATTGGCCTGAGCCATCGACAGCGAAATGCCGCTCCCCTGATCGCCGGTGAATCGGGTGCGATACCCCCCGCTCTTCCAGATCGTTACCGCCCGGATAAAGTGTCTGGTGCCGGGCGGTTTCCGGTAATCTTCTTCCAGTTCGGCCTCCACCAGGGGGAGACTTGTTTCCCCGGCTCCGATCATTTTCCGGATTGCCGGACGGACAAACTGATAAAAAGTGACCATGCAGGAGACCGGATTGCCCGGGAGGCCGAAAAGAAGCCCCGCTCCCTCCCGTATTGTCCAGAAAGTCATCGGATGGCCCGGCCGCATCGCAACCTGCCAGAATTTCATTTCGCACTCCAGGTTCTTGAGGACCTCTTTCACAAAGTCATATTTCCCTTTTGAGACGCCGCCGGCAACGATCGCGATATCGCCGGAGAGCGCTTCTCCGATCTTGCTCTCCAGGTCTTTCTCCCTGTCCAGGGCCGCCGGCAGGGTCACCGGAATTCCGCCCGATTCCCTGACGAGCGCCGCAAGAGCATAACTGTTGCTATTGACAATCATTCCCGGATCAAGGGCCTCTCCCGGTTCCGCCAATTCGTCTCCCGTGGCCAAAACGGTAACGACAGGTCTCCGATAGACCAGTACCGAGGCATAACCCGCAGTGGCAAGAAGTCCTATCTCCCCGGGCCGTCCCCGGGTGCCAGCCGGAATCACCGGATCCCCTTCCTTGACATCTTCACCTTTTAACCGGATATGTTCTCCCTTTTCACAGGGTTTGAAGACCTTCACCTGATCTCCCGCTCGCCCGGTATTTTCTACCCTGACCACCGCATCGGCGCCCGGCGGGATAGGCGCGCCGGTCATAATCTGAATCGCCTCTCCGCGGCCCACCGGCCGGAAGGGCATCTTGCCCGCCTGCAGTTCTCCCACCACGTTGAGGGTCGCCGGAGAATCCGGCGTTGCGTCGCGGATATCTTCCCGGCGGACCGCATATCCATCCATGGCCGAATTGTCCCACGGGGGATGTTCTCTCCGCGAGACGATCTCTTCGGCCAGAACCCGTCCGAAAACATCCTGAATCGGCACCCGCTCTTTTCCCATGCGGCGAGTCTGACCTAAAATAATTTTAAGGGCTTCATCCACTGAAACCATGCCAAACCTCCTATTGATTTTAAACTCCGGGAACCGGAACCCGCTTCATCAAAAACTCCGCCGTCATCCCGGCGGCAAAACCGACGGCAATATTGCCGGTTCCCGCTGACACGGTTCCAATCAAAAGAACGACGAAAGCCGCATTCCTTCCGGAAAAGACATCCCGGACCAAAAGCCCATGTTCCACGCCCGCATAAACCAGAAACGCCCCCAGGATGGGAACAGGAATAAGGGCAAAGAGGCGGTGGACCGAATTTCCAAATAAAAAACCTGACGCAAGAAAGAGGAGACCTGTAAAGATCGTCGCTCTGCCGGTTCTGGCGCCGAAGAGGTAATGGGACGTCAACCCGCCTGCGCCATGACAGCAGGGAAGCCCGCCGAAAAACCCCCCCAGCAAATTTCCCAGGCCCAAAGAGACGCAGAGGGCCCGGGGCGTTACTTTTTTAGCTTGCTGTCCGAAATAATCCCGTGAGACCTGGCAGCAAGAGACTACCGAGTTGGCAAAGGTCAGGGGAATTTGCGGGATCACCAGCAAGGCAAAAGCCGTTCCAAGTTCATTCCAGGAAGGGACGATCGGTTCCGGAAAAGCGCGAGGGCTCCCCGGGAGAGGGAACAAAGGGTAGGGCATTCGGAATTGATGATCCGATGCAAGTCCAATCACGGCCCCCAAAAGCATCCCCGCCGGAAGAATAATCATCGTCGCCGGAATTTTGGTCTTTGGTAACAGGAGAAAGAGAAACAGACCTGTTCCGATTCCTAAAACCATGGAAAAATAAGGCGATTCGAAGACCGGCCCCATTCCGGAAAAGATTTTAGCCGGAGACATCATCAGCGAGAGCCCCTGCTTGACAAGGAACAGCCCGATGGCCAGTTGAATCCCCCTGATGACCGGCCGGGTGAAAATCTTCTCGAGAAGGCTGGCCAGGTTTCCGAAGGCCAGAATCAGCAAAATTCCGCCCATCAGAATACCGGCGGCTCCGACCAGCCGGGAGGAGGCCCCCATCGCTAGCGCCGTTACGGCCATTGCCTTAAGGGGCTGAACAGGGAGCGGTATTTTAAAATAATAGCCGGTTATCAGATAATGGAAGCCGATAAAAATAAAGACCGCCGCAGGCGACAGCCCGTTATTCATGATCAGCAGAATCGCCAGAGGGAGGAGAATTCCCAGGTCCCCGAGCCCCCCTCCGATCTCCCGGACAAATCGTGAACTCCCATGCGTCTGAATCAATTGGCCCTCCGGATGACTTTCATCTCTTCGGGGGTATTGATATTGGTCAGGCATTTCAGATCCGGATCTAAATGCCTGATTTCAGCGACCGGGATCACCAGGGTATTGATCCTTTTAAGGAAGTCCATCATTTTAACTTCTCTTTTCTTGAGAAGCTTTTCCATGGACGGAAGAACGCCCCTGGAATAAACGCCATGAAGCGGATGCAGTCCGTCCGGGGATTTAAGCACCACGGCATCAAAATGGTTAAGTTTTTCGGTTAAAAACCGGATCACTTCCGGATTCAAAAACGGCATATCGCAGGCAACCGCAAAAACCGGCCCTTTTGACTGGAAAAGACCGGTATAAATGCCCCCCATCGGCCCACCGTCCGGATAAATATCGACGTAAACAGGAACGCCAAACGATAAAAATGGCTCCCTCTTTTTGGCAATGATCATCCTGTCGTTAAAAAGGGGGATCAAAGTGTCCAGGGTCCGTTGAATCAGGCTTTTCCCTTTAAATTCCATAAACGCCTTATCTTTTCCCATCCGGAGGCTTTCGCCGCCGGCCAGAACAATAGCCGTCATCTCCATCTGTGATGTCCTCCCTGGATTCCCGCTTTCGCGGGAATGGCGATTTCTTGCGAAACCATAATAGTCAATCCTATCTCGTGGAATCTGATATTTTTTAATTTTGTAGGATAAAATCCGTTCCGTAAGATCGAGCTGTCTGGCCGCTTTCGCAATGACCCCGTTATTCTCTTTCATCGCTTTAAGAATCAGCTCTTTTTCCAGGGCTTCGACGGTTTTTTTTAATGAAATCGCGGAGGTTAACATTTTAAATAGATTTCTCCCTCTTTAAGAACAACTTCATAAACTTTGACTTTCTCTTTTTCATTGGCCACGCATCCGCTTTTCAGATTTACCTTTCGGGCGTGCAGAGGGCAGATCACCTCGCGCCCCGTGATCATGCCGTCCGATAATGGCCCTCCCGCATGCGGACACCGGTTGGAAATAGCCGCGATCTCAATCCCGAGATTGAAGACCCCGATCTCCTCTCCATGGATGACATATTTTCGCCCCTCCCCTAAAGGAATATCCTGACAATTTCCAGCTTTAAATAATTTATCCATCGGCTACCAGTTCTTTGAACTGATGGGGATGCACCGGATTCTCGCTTTCAGTTTTCCACGGATCCACCACCGCTTCTTTCGCCAGTTTAAAATGTTCCAAAAGCGACGCGGGCCTTGCAGATTCCGGATCTAAAAGATCTTGCCTTATCTTTTCTATTCCGACTCGAACCACGAAATCATAAGTTCTTTCCAGGTAATATCCCTCTTCACGGTAATATTGCAAAAAAAGAGCGGCGGCTCTAAAGGCTTCTTCGTCCGTCTTTACGGCAACCAGAAGGTCCCCTTTCCGAACGGTCATCCCCGCGGCTCCTCCGATATAAATTTCCCAGCCGGTCTGGACGGCCACAATGCCGATATCCTTGACATAGGATTCGGCGCAATTTCTCGGACAGCCTGAAACCGCCATTTTGATTTTATGCGGAGCATAAAGCCCTTCAAACAATTTTTCCATCGCAATGCCAAAAGAGGTCGAATCCTGAACCCCAAACCGGCAAAATTCGGTTCCCACGCAGGTTTTAACGGTACGAACCGCTTTTGCGTACGCATGTCCGGAAGGCATTCCTAAATCCGCCCAGATCAGCGGAAGTTCTTCTTTCTTCACGCCTAATAAATCAATCCGCTGGCCCCCGGTAATCTTCACCATGGGAACATGATATTTTTCAGCCACATCGGCGATCCGGCGCAATTCCGACGGGGAGGTCACCCCTCCATAAATTCTGGGCACCACCGAAAAGGTTCCGTCCTTCTGAATATTCGCATGAACCCGGTCGTTAATAAATCGCGCATTCCTTTCCTCCCGGTGGCGCTCCATCCAGATTTCCGATAAAAGGTAACTCAATCCGGGCTTGCAGTAAGCACAACCGGACCCGTTCCCCAGACGGGTTAAGACTTCGGAAACCGCTTTTAATTTTAAAGACCGGATCTGGTCCACCAGCTCTTTTCTGGAAAAGTTAAAACAAGGGCAAAATTCTCCGGATTTTTCAGCGACCGGAACATACTCACCTCCAAGAACCTCTTGGAGGATTTGATCAATTAACGGCCCGCAGCTTTTACAGGAAGTGCAGGCCTTCGTTTTTTCACCAACCCCCTGCCGGGTGGCCACTTCATGTTCTTTAATGGCCTCCACAATGGTTTTTTTGTTCACTCCCATACAGCCGCAGATCATGTCTTCATCTTCCAGAATCGCCGGACCGGCCCCTTTTTTACCGGCATCTCCTGACAAAAGCGTTTTCCGGAATAGCGTCACATCGGTCTGATTCTTGATATACTGATGGAAACGACCGCTGTCATGAATATCCCCAAGCAAAATGGCGCCAACCACACGGTTTCCCTGCAAAATCAACTTTTTGTAAAGAGACATGCCGCGGTCGGAATAGACCAGTGTTTCACAACCGGCTCCATTCCCCATATAATTCCCGATGGAAACCAGATCAATGCCGGCGACTTTTAACGTGGTGGCCACCATAGACCCTTCGTATGCTTTAAAAGGTTTGCCCAGAATCGTATGGGCCGCCACCTTTGCCTGTTCGTATAAAGGGGCGACGATTCCATAAGTCTTCCCCCGATGCTCAACGCATTCTCCCACCGCGTAAATACCGGAAATGCTGGTTTCCATTTGATCATTGACAATAATTCCGCGTTGGACATGAACGCCGGCATGTTTTGCCAGTTCCACATTGGGACGGATTCCGGTAGAAATCACCGCCATATCCGCTTCATACGCTTTTCCATTTGAAAAGGCCACACCCTCGACGCTTCCTTCTCCTAAGATCTCCACTGCGGAGTGGTTTAAATGAACCGTCATGCCCAAACGTTCAATCTCTTTTTTTAAAATCAACCCGGACTCTTCATCTAACTGCAACTCCATTAGCCGGTCTACCAGGTGGAAGAGGGTGACATTGAGTCCTCGCTGGACAAGCGCTCTTCCGGCTTCGAGTCCCAGCAATCCTCCTCCGATCACAGCCACCCTGCGGCATTGTTTTGAATACGCGATGATCCCTTCCGTATCTTCCATATTCCGGTAGGGGAACACCCCTCTTTTTTCTACCCCTTTAATGGGCGGAATAAAAGGATGGCTTCCTGTGGCTATCAGCAATCGATCATAAGGCGTGATTATTCCTTCATCGTCCTGAACGGTTTTACCTTCAGGATCAATGGCCGTGATCTTTGTATTCATATAAAGACGAATGCCGTTTTCGTCATACCACTCCCGGGTATTTAAATAAGTCGCCTCGGGACGGGTTTTACCGGATAGAATATCGGACAACAAAATGCGGTTATAATTCACATAAGGTTCCGCGCCGAAAACGGTAATATCCATATCCCCTTTCACGGCAAGAATATTTTCCACGGCGGCAATTCCCGCCATTCCGTTTCCAATCACCACAAGTTTTTGTTTGTTCTTTTTTTGCATTTTTGCCTCAGTGGGTTCTACTTAAAACGCCGACGGCCTCATCTTCTGCTAATCCGGTTTCCCTTGCATAAGCTTCAAAACCTTTATTTTTTAAGAAAAAAGCTCCCGGCATGGTCGTCGGAATCACCACCGCATAAAAAAGAGCGCGATCAACGATCTGCCAGGCCAAAACCAGAAAGAAAGAGAATAATACCGATCCATAAAAAAGCGGAGAGAGCGGAAGCAAAAACAGGTTCAACATATTGAGTCCGAGAATTCCGGATAATCGGCCGTTCAACTTGAGGAATGCAGGATAAGTTTCCTGAAGGAGTTTGAAAGACGCCTGCGACTCTCCGCTGGCTCTTTTTAAATAGGCGTGAAACCTTTGCCGGGAAAGGGAGAAAAAAAATAAATAGAACGCAGTGATTCCGGTGAGGCCAAATTTTAATATCGTGTAAAAACCGGCTTCCTTGTTTCCCGATGGAAAACCGGACAACAGCGGAATGAAGAGAATGAGGGCCGTTGAAAAGGCTCCTAAGAGGACCATGCTCCCGCAAAAGGAGACTGCCGTATGGGAATGGTTCCAGAAAGGACGTGCCGGTATCCGGTAACATTTTGTCATGGCAAAGAGACTGCAGAGCCCGACGAAAGCGGTCGCCGCGCCAATGGAATGAATGAACATATCTGGAAGGAGATGAAAAGTTTCTAAAATCGCGTAGACCGTCATACCGCCAAAAAAGCTCCCAACCGTTAGAATCTCTCTGCTGACCCAGGAGTAACGAAGATTATTCAAGGCCCGGTAGCAAAATTGAGGTTTTCCCAGATGTCCGGTGGAAAGGGCCAATCCGATAAACAGAGCTCCGATAAAAACGATGAAAGCCACTCGCTCTAAAAAAGAGGAAATGAACGAGGGATAAAAAAGAGAAACCCCGATAAAGGTTAAAAAACCTCCCACCGACATTTGAGCGAGCAGGGTAAAAAAAACCAGAGGTGTTTCACTGGAATGGATTGATTTCCATGAGAGCGGTTTCGCCTCCAGCGGCCTCACCCCCCCGCCTTGAGACTGTTTGTTGATATAGGCCACGGACTCCAGATCGGTCCGGAACTGGACTTCTGGCGTTTTAATCACCTGCTTAAACCGGATATTGGGTTGAGAGATGGAAGGTTCCGGGAAACCGGCAATTTGAATCAGCGCCTGGCCTCGTTCTCTTTCCATCGCCGCCACTTCCCCAAATTCAAGAGCGTGGCCCAGGCATGCGGACACACAGGCCGGTTTTAATCCCGCATCCAGCCGGTCGACGCACATATTGCATTTGCTGACGGAACCGGCTTCGGGATTATAAACCGGCGCATTGTAGGGACAGACCCAGGTGCAATATTGACAGCCAAAGCAGATGTCGGAATCCTGTATGACGGCGCCATACTTTTCATATTTAACATACGCTCCCGTGGGGCACCCTTTTAAACAGACCGGGTCGGTGCAGTGATTGCAGGCCATCGAGGTGTTGACCCGTGTAAAAAGAGGATAAGACCCCCCTTCCAGATAACCGACTTTCCGCCAGGCAATATGAGAAGGGAGATTGTTTTTTTCACTGCAAGCCGCTTCACAGGAATGACAACCGATGCAATTGTCCGCGGTAAAATGGAAACCCATCTGGGTTTGAACCGGAAACAGGACCAAGGCGTTGTTCATATTTTTTCCGCCTCATTTAAAATTTTCACCGCGCACTGCTTATAGGCCGGCTGTCTGGAGTAAGGGTCCAATAACCCAAGGGAGAGCAGATTTGCCCCGCGGGTAAAATGAAACGGAATGAACACCATCCCGGGAGGAACCCGTTCCGTCATTTGCACCATGGCTTTCAATTCCCCTCTTCGTGAAATAATCCAGGCATGGCCCATATGGTTCAGGTTTAACTTCTGTCCGTCCGCCGGATTCATTTCGACATAAGCGATGGGAGAAAACTTGTTTAAATTTCCGATTTTTCCCGTTTTTGTGCGGGTATGCCAGTGCTCAATTACCCGGCCGGTATTCAACCAGAACGGGTATTCCGCATCGGGCCGTTCGTTGTTATCTATAAAATCAAGCGGGATCAGTTTTGCTTTTCCTGATGCCGTTGAAAACAAGCCGTCTGAATATAATCGGGGAGTCCCCGGTTTAGCTTCTGAATCGTTGAAACCGACTAGAGATTCAGCTTCGCCGAGGGACTGAGGTTTGAGCATCAGGCTTTGCCTTTGCGAAAACGGGGCTTGAGGGCATTGAGTGTGGTTTACGAAGGCCCCCAAATCTTTTGCCGGCCATTGGATCCCTCCATATTGCTTCAGTAAATCGTAATTCATGCCTGAATAGTCGCATAACCTTCCGCGGCTCACCTCTCCCATTTCAGCAAAAACAGTTTCGGCGGTTTTATTCTTCATTAAATACCCGAGCCCCATTTTTTCCGCCAGCTCGACAAATATGTCTAAATCCGGTTTTGCTTCACCCGGGGGCTCAACCGCTTTTTCAACCAGGTTCACCCTTCTTTCTGTATTCGTAAAAGTCCCTGTTTTTTCACTCCACATGGCCGCAGGGAGATACACATCCGCATATTGGGCCGATTCCACAGAGAAATAAATATCCTGGACCGCTAAAAACTCGAGTTGATTTAACATTTTTGCGATTCGACCGGTATCCGGCATCGAGGTCATCGGATTAGTGGCAATGAGCCAGAGTCCTTTGATGTTCCCTTTTTCAATCTCCGGAAAGATATCGGTCATCTGTAAACCCCGTTTGGCCGGAAAAATGGATTCATCGACTCCCCAGAAATCGGCAATTTCTTTCCGATGCTCCGGATTTTCAAGTTGGCGGTAAGCCGGCAGGCCGGAGCAGGATGAAAATTCACGCGTTCCCATCGCGTTGCATTGGCCGGTAATGGACAGCGAAGTTCCTCCCGGTTTGCCAATATTTCCTGTCATCAGCGCAAGATTATTGATGGCGACGACGCCGTCCGATCCATGGGTGGACTGATTAATTCCCATGGTCCATATCGACATCGCCGATTTTGCCCTGCCATAAATCCGGGCGACCCTGATCAGGGTCTCTTTCGGGATACCGGTGATTTTTTCCGCGTAAGCCGGGGTAAATTTTGAAACCATCACCTTAAATTCAGAAAATCCTTCGGTATGGGACGTTATATAATCTTCTTTGTGCAACCCCTCCGCCAAAATAACGTGCGCCAATGCATTCAACAGCACCACGTCGGTTCCGGGTAAAATGGGAAGATGAATGTCGGCCATCTGGGCAAACATGGTGACTCTTGGATCGATGACGATTACCGGAAAATGGCGTTTTTCCAGTTCAGTCTTCAGCCGGTAATAAATAATGGGATGACATTCCACTAAATTGGAACCGAAAGCGAGTAAACATTCCGTATGTTCAAAATCGTCATAACACCCGGGCGGGCCATCGCTTCCAAATGACCTTTTATATCCTGAAACGGCGCTGGCCATGCAAAGGGTAGTATTGCCATCAAGATTATTAGTCCCAAACCCACCCCGGACCAGCTTGCCCAGGGCATAAAACTCTTCCGTATAAATCTGGCCGGTGCTGACCACCGCCAGCGCATCTTTTCCGTAGGTCTTCATGATCCGATGAAATTCAGAAGCGGTATGGTCCAGCGCTTTGTCCCAGGTGACCCGTTCAGGAGAAACCCCTTTTTCTTTTCTTAAAAGAGGAACCTCTCCCCGCTCCCGGGTCGTCATCGCTTCAAATTCCCAGATCCCCTTTAAACAAAGTTTTCCCTGATTGACCGGATGATCACTTTTTCCCCGGACAGTCACGGCTTTTCCATCTTTCACTCCCAGTTCGATTCCGCACCCCGTGGAACAATAACCGCAAGTCGTATAGATCCACCGGTCTACCGGCTTCTGATGTATTTTTGGAACCCTGTCTTGCCTCTGCTTGTTCGTAAACCATAGTTTCATCTATTTTTATTTGAGGGCCTTCGAGACTACGCTCTCAATGTCCCCAATCCCTAACATGAGTGCCTAATGCATTGGATGGCCGGATTAAAACAATAATTTCTTTCATTTATCTTGAACTATAGAGCAATAGGTATGCCAGATTAATTAATTAACTTATCCTGCTGATTTCAAACGAAAATTTTAAAAACATCCAGGATAGGGACTTTAAAAATCATTCAAAAATGTAGGTCAATTTGGAAGGTACGACAATTTTGTCTGAATGGCATCATTCGGTTTTTCTGATTGTCCCGAGAACAGAGATATGATTTGCAACTTCTTGTTTCGCCTGTCATCGCGAGCACCATAGGGTGCGTGGCGATCTCGGTTCAAGAAGGCGAGATTGCTTCCCTTCGCTCGCAATGACAACTCCATATCTTTAGGGATTGTGTGAGTCTCTATTAATAAAGTAGAATGATAAGATAAGAATGAATAATGTTGAAACACCTGCCCTTATTAATGGGCCAGCAAGGTTTAAAATGGAATTAACACTTTATGGCCGAGCCGGCTGTCCGATGTGCATGGATGCCAATGCCTGGCTCAATAAAGAGAAGATCGCTTATACTTTTCGGGATATTTTTAAACAGCCATTGACCGGGAAAGAACTTCTCTTGCTGGCCAATAAATTGCCGGATGGAATATTTAGCCTCTATGCCCCCAAAGGAGCCAAAAAAGCGGGATTATCTGAAAACCCTTTTGATTTTTCATCAGAAGCGATTCTTGGCCTCCAGACAGGCAACCCCGATATGATCCGGTACCCCATTTTTGATACAGGCCGCCAGTTGATCTTTGGATTCAAGGAATCAACCAAACCCCTTCTCCTAAGCGTTCTTCATTAGAGTCTATTTGCAAATTCATCCAGAATTAATTTATAGTGAGAGTTCACCATCCATTCAGGGGAAAAAATGATCAAGAATAAAAAAAAACCGACAACCTTTAAAACCATTCTGGTCCCCACAGATTTTTCGCCGCATTCCGAGAAATCACTCGATTACGCGGTGTTAACCGCCAAAAAATTCCGGGCGAAGATTCTTCTATTCCATGTCATTGAGCCTTTTCCCTACACTACACCCGACGCTTTTATGGTGGTCGATAACAGCGAAGCGATGAGAAGCATCGCGGACGCCCTGATAAAAAATTTAAGTAAAGGGTTGCGAGCTAAAGGGATAACGGTTATAACGTCTCTTGTGGTGGGCAATCCCGCCCGTGAAATAGTCCTCAAAACGGAACAGGCAAAAATCGACCTGATCGTCATGGGAACCCATGGCAGGACCGGTGTGGAGCACGTCCTTCTGGGGAGCGTGGCAGAAAAAGTGGTGCGGCTGTCCCGGTGCCCCGTCATGACCATTCGATAGCAGGGTCGAGCGTTTCCGGTAAAAATCTGGCGGCTTCTTTTCCCTTTTTACTTCCTCATCGTCCTGACCTGCCTCATGACTCATGGCCTATTTCCCCTGGAATAAAAATATTAGAATAATCTTTTTTAGCATGTTATAATTTGCCGTTTTTATTTATCTTTTTAAAATATGAGAACCCGTTTTTATGGAAGAAATCAATGAGTCAAACGACCAGGTCGCGGAACGGCTTAAAAAAGTAGAAAAATTAAAAGAACTGGGCATTTCCCCGTACGGAAATAAATTTACAGGAGCGACTCCGGTCAAAGAACTCGTTTCTCAATTCGGCGCATTTACCCGCGACCAATTGCATGATAAACCTGTACAAGCCGTTGTGGCAGGCCGGATGATGAGTTCAAGGCGGTTTGGGAAGGCGGCGTTTTCCCATCTGCAGGACCATTCGGGTAAAATCCAGGTCTATTTTAAAAAAGATATTTTGGGAGAAACCCAGTATCAGGTCTTTGAACTGCTCGACCTTGGCGATATTATCGGCGTCGAAGGGAATCTCTTCCGGACTAAAACCGATGAATTTACGCTCGAAGTCAAAAAATTAACCTTTTTAACCAAAGCGCTCCGCCCCCTCCCAGAAAAATGGCATGGCCTGACCGATGTCGAAATACGATACCGCCAGCGTTATCTCGATCTGATCGTTAATCCTGAAGTCAAAGAAATCTTTTTAAAAAGGATCAAGATCATCGACTTGATACGGAGTTATTTAAACCAGAAGGGGTTCGTTGAAGTTGAAACCCCGATGATGCATGCAAAAGCCGGGGGGGCCACCGCAAAACCTTTTATTACACATCATCATGCGCTGAATATTCCTCTGTTTCTCCGGATCGCGCCGGAACTCTATTTGAAACGGCTGATCGTAGGAGGCTTTAACCGGGTGTATGAAATTAACCGGAACTTCAGAAATGAGGGGATTTCGACCACCCATAACCCTGAATTTACGATGCTCGAGTTTTATATGGCGTATGCCGACTACAACGACCTGATGGCGTTGACCGAGGAGATGATCAGCCAGATTACCCGGGAAATTTTGGGGACATTAAAATTCAACTACGACGGCGAGGAACTCGATTTGACCCCCCCCTGGAAACGCCTGTCGTATTACGAAGGGTTATCGTCCTACACATCGTTTATACCCGACATGGCAAAAAACAGGGCCGCCGTCATCCGGCTTGCGGAAGAAAATCATATCAAATTCAATGAAAAACTTTCCACCGCTAAAATTCTGAACGAAATATTTGAAGGTAAAGTCGAAACCCAATTGAGGCAGCCGACTTTTATCACCGACTTTCCGACCGAGATCTCCCCGCTTGCCCGGAGGAAGAAAGAAAACCCGGAGTTGACCGAACGTTTTGAGCTCTTTGTCGTCTCCCGGGAGATTGCCAATGCTTTTTCAGAACTGAACGACCCGATCGATCAGAGGAAAAGGTTCGAAGATCAAATGGCCCTGCGCGCCATGGGGGATGAAGAAGCCCAGGAGATTGACGAGGACTTTTTAAGAGCCCTCGAACATGGCCTCCCGCCGACAGCCGGCGAAGGGATCGGCATCGACCGGCTGGTCATGTTATTAACCCAATCGGTCTCCATCAGGGATGTGATTTTATTCCCGCAGATGAAACCTGAAAAATAGAGAGCCATGTTCAAGAACCTCCCTTATGAATTTCATATCAGCTTCCGGTACCTGCTGGCCAAAAAGCGGCATAAGACCCTTTCTTTGAATACCTTTATTTCGATCGCCGGGATCACGCTCGGGACTGCCGCGTTGATGGCCACTCTGGCCGTGATGACCGGATTTAAGGAAGACCTCCGCGAAAAAATTCTGGGGACCAATTCGCATATCGTGATAACCGACCGGCTGAAAGAGTCGATTGAACAATATCCGAAATTACTGGAAGGGGTTCGCCAGACGCCCCATGTGGTTGCGGCAACCCCTTTTATCTATAATCAGGTCCTTCTCAGCTCGGAATCGAACGTCCACGGGGTCGTCCTCCGGGGGGTCGACACGCAGACCGAAGGGTCGATTACGGATATTCAGAAAAATCTGATCGAGGGGAAGCTCTCCGATCTCGATCTTGACCATCCGGCCGAAAACAAAGTCATCTTCCCGTCGATTATCATCGGGAAGGAACTGGCCATCCGCCTCGGCGTATTCACCGGAGACAAGATCAATGTGATCTCTCCTGTCGGCGAAACCGGGCCGTTCGGACTGATCCCCCGGATGAAGCGGTTTCAGGTGGCTGGAATTTTTGACTCCGGCTTTTATGAATACGACTCCTCTCTCGCCTATATTTCAATTAAAAACGCGCAGGATTTTTTCAAAATGGGAAATGCCGTCACCGGGGTCGAAGTCAGGGTGGATGATTATTTTAATGCCGGGACGATTGCCAGAGCCATTGAATCGAAAGTTGGATTTCCCTATCAGGCAAGAGACTGGATGAGGTTGAATAAAAATCTCTTCACCGCGCTCCAGCTCGAAAAAGCGGTCATGTTTATTATCCTGGCGCTCATTATCCTCGTCGCCTCTTTTAATATTATCGGGATCCTCACCATGATGGTGGTGGAAAAAAGATCTGAAATCGCTATTTTAAGGGCCATGGGAGCCACGCGTAAAAGCATTATGATGATTTTTATGCTCGAAGGGACGACGATCGGAATCGTCGGGACCCTCATCGGCATTCCTCTGGGTTATGCGATTTGCGCGCTGATTCCGATGATTTATACCCTCCCGAGCGATGTCTATTACATCAGCCATATCCCGGTTAAAATCAGGGAAGTGGATGTCTTGCTGGTCTCTCTTTCTGCGATTTTAATCAGTTTTGCGGCGACCCTTTATCCTTCGCTTCAGGCGGGAAACCTTAAGCCGGTCGAAGCGCTTCGTTATGAATAACCACGCGCCGATTCTACTCGAAATCAAAAATCTGACCAAACATTTTACCCTGAACTTCCATCACATCGAGGTCCTCAGAGGGATCAATTTAACGGTCCGCCAGGGGGAGTTCCTCTCGATCATGGGGGCCTCAGGCGTCGGGAAAAGCACCCTGCTTCATCTATTGGGGGCACTCGATCTCCCCACCTCGGGAGAGATTTTTTTTGAAGGGAAAGATATCACGCGGCTGGGGGAATCGGCACTGGCCGACTTCAGGAACAAAAAGGTCGGATTTGTCTTCCAGTTTCATCACCTCCTCCCCGAATTCACGGCAATGGAAAATGCCGCAATGGCCGCGATCATTCAGGGAATATCGAAAAAAGAGTCCCTCGGGCTGGCTAAAGAGATGCTGGAGGAAGTCGGACTCGGAAAACGGCTGGAACATAAGCCGGGAGAACTTTCGGGCGGGGAACAACAGCGGGTAGCGGTGGCAAGGGCCCTTCTTTTGCATCCGGCTCTGGTTTTGGCCGACGAACCGACCGGAAACCTCGACTCACGCACCAGCATGGAGGTCTTCCATCTTCTGCAAAAACTGAACAAAGAAAGAAACGTCACCTTTATTCTGGTGACGCATAACGAAAAAATCGGCGCCGGGGGAGACCGTCTTTTTGAAATGGTCGACGGGAGCATCAAAGAAAAATAAACAATAGAAAAGGGGCCGATGCCCCGCCCCTTTTCTACAACAGTTTTCCGTTTAAAAAATACCTTATCTTCCTTCTTGCGGGTGAACCGGTTCCAAAGCTGTCGCTGAATCCTGGGCATTCGAATCATGTATTTCGGATACTACCGATTCATGCTCTTCCGCTGCATCAGATTCATGTCCTTCGTCAGCATCCAATCCATGGGTTTCTGATTCCAACTCGCCAATTTCATTCTCAGCATGACCGGTAGAATTGTCAGTCACTTCTGTGGCTGTTCCATCACGGTCCGTGTCTCCGTCAACCGCAAACGCTGAACTGGCAAAGGATAACCCAATCGTTAAACTTGCGATAAATAAAAACCCGAAAAGTTTATTCATTCTAGTCTCCCTATAATAGTAGAGTCACTAATATGAAACTTAAATAAATTTTTAAGTTTCGTTTGTTATTTTTAAATTGCATAAACCATACCAATTTAAATTACGGTTTTAATAATTATAATTCATTGAAAAACCAGAGTATTTTAAAAAACATGCAGAATGAGCTTATTTTTTTTATAAACATCCGCCGAAAATTCAGCAATCTGACAGGTTTTTTAAGTCCTCCGGCCAAGCAATTTCCCTTTGCTCCCCTTCCAAATCACTAAAATCGGGCTGGCAACAAATATCGAAGAATAGGTCCCGATAATCACGCCTAATAAGAGCGCAAACGAAAAGTCATGAATGACCTCCCCGCCAAAAAAGAAGAGAGCAAGCAAAACAAGAAAAACCGTTAAAGAAACTACAATGGTACGGCTTAACACCTGATTAATCCCTTTATTGATAATCTGATCAAGGCTCTCTTTGTGTCTAAACCTCAGATTTTCCCTGATCCGGTCAAAAACAACGACCGTATCGGTTAAGGAATACCCCGCAAGAGTCAGCAGAGCGGTCACAATGAGTAGAGTAATCTCATGGTTCAAAATGTAAAAAATGCCGAGTACCCCCAGAACATCATGAAACGTGGCAATGGCGGCGGCGACGCCGAATCTGAACTCAAAACGGAAAGCGATATAAAGAATGATTCCAAACATCGCAATCCCCACCGCCAGGAGGGCATCTTTTTGAAGTTTTTGTCCGATCGTCGGGCCGATCTCTGCGCTGCTGTCAACGACAAAATGGTTGTCAGGCATCTCCTTTGTAAAGATGGCCACGATCCTTTCGGCGGCCTTTTCCTGGATCGCCGTCTGTTTCTTGATCCGGATCAGGAGTTTATTTCCTTCCGAAAAATTCTGAAGCTCGGCCTCTTTCAGACCGTTTTTTTCGAGAGTTTGCCTCGCCTCTTCAATTTTCACCGGATGGTCAAACTTGAGCTGGACCGCAGTCCCTCCGGCAAAGTCGATTCCCATATTCGCTTTTCCCATGGCAATCGCTATCAGCGCAACCAGCCCCAGGGACACCAGGATTCCGGAAAAGATAAAGGCAAATTTCCGTTTTCCCGTAAAATCAATGTTGGTTTTACCCAATAATTCAATCATTCCTTTTCCTTTCACGTCAGATGCTGAGTCTTTCGAGTTTTCTTCTGGAGTTAATCAGATCAAAGATCACTTTGGTACCCACCAGAGAGGTAAAGAGGTTAATCGTCACGCCAAGGCTTAACGACACAGCAAACCCCTTGATCGGGCCGGTTCCGAAAATAAAGAGGACCAATGCCGTAATCAAGGTCGTGACGTGCGAATCAATAATGGTTAAAAAAGCCTTGTCATAGCCTGCGTCAATCGCAAGCCGGACCGGCTTCCCCAGCCGGAGCTCCTCCCGCATCCTCTCAAAGATCAGTACATTCGAGTCGACCGACATGCCGATCGTCAAAATAATCCCGGCAATACCCGGAAGGGTCAGCGTGGCATTCATCGCCGCCAGGGCTCCGATCAATAAAATCACGTTTAAACCCAGGGCAAAATCGGCGATGACACCCGCCATCCGGTAATAAAATGCCATGAATATGACGACCAGAAGCGTTCCCCACTTTGCCGCCCGGATCCCCATATTGATCGAATCCTGTCCTAACGAGGGGCCCACGGTGACATTTTGAATAATGCTGACCGGCGCGGGAAGCGCTCCGGCGCGGAGAACGATGGCCAGCGCCGTCGCCTCTTCGGGGCTGAATCCTCCCGTGATTTGCGCTCTACCTCCGCCGATCCGGTCTTGAATCACCGGCGCGGAATAGACATTCCGGTCTAAAATAATGGCCAGCCGTTTTTTAATATTATCTCCCGTAATGGTTTCAAACAACCGGGCTCCGGTACGGTCAAACGTGATGGAGACATACGGTTTATTGAAATCGTCAAAAGACATCCGGGCGTCGCTCAACAGATCTCCCGTCATCAGCGTCCGTTTTTTAGCTAAAAAAGGGCGTTTGGTGATAGCCTGGGTCTCTTTATCGACCACCCTTTCAAAGAGGATTTCATCCCCTTCGGGTATTTTAGCCCCCCATTCCATCATCTTTGCGGCTTCTTCTTCCGGTCTAATGCTGGCCGGAAGCTCCCGCTCCATAGGATTCTCATCATCCAATAGCTTGAATTCCAGAACCGCCGTCGTTTTAATCAGATCGAGCGCCTGCTTGGGATTTTTAACCCCCGGGAGTTGGATCAGGATCTGGTTGGTCCCCTGCCTCTGGATGAGCGGCTCGGCCACGCCGAACTGATCAATACGGTTCCGGATGGTCTCCATCGATTGAGCCACGGCATTTTCCTTGATTCGTTTGACTTCATCCGTTGGGAGGGTAAGAACAATTCCCGTCTCTCTGGTTTCCTTGACCGTGAGAGAAGGAAACTGTTCGCCGATGAGTTTAACGAGAGGATCTTTCCCCTCTTTTTTCGCCGTTTCAAGCGTCAGTTCAACCGGACCTGTTTTTTTGATCCCCGCCAGGTCTAACTTCTTTTCGCCGGCCGCATCTTTAATCCCGGTCATCATCCGGTCGAGATTATTATCGACGGCCCGGTCTTCTTCCACCTCAAGAACGAGATGGATCCCGCCCTGAAGATCCAGTCCCATAGTAATCCCTTTGTTCGGAAAGTAATTTCCCCACCAGGCCGGAAGCAATGAAAAGTAACGCGTTGACGGCAAAAAGAAGACGATGGATAAAAATACGGTTAAGACAATTAAAACAACTCGCGTATTGATCCCTTTTTTCATAATGATTGTTCTCCTTGTGAAATCCTCCGATGGTCCGGGGTGCTCACTGGCTCGCACCCGTGCTCGAGCTTGTTGGCACTTTCTCGTGCCAAAGCGCACCCCCTTGCCCCTCGTTGTTTTTATTTTTCAGAAGTCTGTTCTTCGTCGGGTTTTCTCAAACCGGTAATGCCGTCCCGGATCACTTTAATTTTTACGTTGTCCGCCACCTGCAGAGTAATCACATCCTGGGCGATCCCTGTGACGGTGCCGATAACCCCTCCGATGGTGACTACCCGGTCCCCTTTTTTAAGGGCTTCAAGCATTTTTTTAAGGCTTTTTGCCTTTTTTTGCTGAGGAAGAATTAAAAGAAAGTAAAAGACCACAAAAATCAACGCAAAAGGGATTAACGTCGCCAGAATGCTCCCTTCAGATCCTCCCGCAGGAGCTGCCTGAGCGTAAGCCAGTGAATTAAACATGATTTCTCTCCTTGTTTTTGAGCTTTGACCTATGAACGACACCCTGTGCCCCGAAGCTGATAAAACATTTTGCAATAAGCCTCAAAACTTCCGTTCTTAATCGAATCCCTGATCTCTTTCATCAGGTTTAAATAATAAAAAAGATTATGGATCGTATTCAGTTGAATTCCTAGAATTTCTTTTGATGCAAAGAGATGTCTCAAATAAGCCCGGGAGAAGTTTTTACAGGTATAACAATGGCAAAGGGAATCCACCGGTTCCACATCTGAAGCGTACTGCGCATTTTTAATGGAAAGCTCTCCAAAGTGGGTAAACAGCTCGCCGGTTCTGGCATGCCGGGTCGGCAAGGTGCAGTCAAAAAGATCGACTCCCTGCAAAACCCCCTGGACGAGATCTTCCGGCGTGCCCACTCCCATTAAATAACGGGGTTTATTCACCGGAAATGCGGGTAAGATAAACTCCATGATCTCGTACATCAACGGCTTCGGTTCTCCGACCGACATCCCCCCGAGCGCATAAGCCTGAAAATCCAATTCTTTCAATTGGTCAAGGCTCATCTGCCGGAGGGGTTTATAAAATCCCCCCTGAACGATTCCGATAAGGGTCATCTCCTCTTTTCGCTTCTGCGCCTCCTGACAACGGGCGGCCCACCGGGAGGTCAGATGGAGAGACCTTTCCGTCTCTTCGTAAGTCGCGGGATAAGGAAGGCATTCATCCAGTACCATGAAAAGGTCCGATCCGAGATTCTCCTGAATCTCAACCGCAACCTCGGGGGAGAAAAAGTGAGAAGAACCGTCGAGGTGGGATTTGAAATGAACCCCCTCTTCGGTCACTTTAGACAATTCTCCCAGGCTGAAGACCTGAAACCCGCCGCTATCGGTTAAAATCGGCTTCTGCCACGACATAAACGCGTGTAGTCCTCCCAGATTGGCGATATGGCGGTCGCCCGGCCTTAAATAGAGGTGATAGGTGTTCCCCAGGATGATTTCGGTTCCCGCTTCAATCAGATCGCGGGGAGGCATTGCTTTCACCGATCCATGCGTTCCCACCGGCATGAACATCGGGGTATGGATATCGCCGTGCCTCGTAGAAATCAACCCGGTCCTTGCCTTTGAAGCGGCATCTTTTGAAAGAATCTGAAATTCCAAGGTTACATCTTCTCGGGCGCATGAATGCCGAGAACTCCCAGCGCGTTGCCTAAAACAATTTTAACCGCCCGGCTTAAATAAAGACGGCTCCGGGTCAGAGGAAGGTCGTCCGACAGAATCCTGTTTTTAAAATAGTATTGATGGAGCAATCCGGCCAGCTCCTGGAGATAAAAGGAGAGCCGATGGGGCTCCAGCGCGTCGACCGATTCCTGAATCAGCAGAGGATAATAAGCCAGCTGTTTCATCAGTGTCATTTCCTGCGGCAGGCTCAACAGGTTCAAGTCGACATCTTTCTCCGAAAGATCGATCTGTTTCTCCTCTGCGTTTCTTAGGACGGAACAGAGCCTCGCATGGGCATATTGAACATAAAACACCGGATTTTCACTCGACTGCCGCTTGGCCAGTTCAAGATCAAAATCAAGCGCCATGTCTGACCCGCGGGTTAAAAAGAAGAAGCGGGTCGCGTCGGCGCCGACCTCGGTCATCACATCCCGGAGGGTTACATATTCCCCCGCCCGCTTCGACATCACGACTGGCTTTCCTTCTCTCATCAAATGGACCAGCTGCATCAGAACGATTTTTAACGTTTTCGGATCATACCCCAGGGCCTGGACGGCGGCTTTCACTCTTTGAATATATCCATGATGATCGGCCCCCCAGATATTGACGATCAGGTCAAAGCCCCGCCGGTACTTGTGAAAATGGTAGGCGATATCGGACGCATAATAGGTCTTTTCGCCTGTGCTTTTGATGACAATACGGTCTTTATCGTCGCCAAACTGCAGTGTGGCAAACCAGGTGCCGCCATCCTGCTCATATAAAAACCCCTTTTTATTTAATTCCTCCAGGGTTTTCGCCACGACGCCGGTATCATAAAGCTCCTTTTCAGAAAACCAGCTTGTAAATTCGACTCCCAGGGCATCGAGGTCTTTTTTAATTTCACGGAGGATCTTCTCTTTTGCGTGCCCGGTAAAAAATGGGATGATTTCTGATTCTTTTGCGGGAATCGGAATATTCCCGGAATAGATCTCCCGGGCGATTTCGACCACATAATCCCCCTGGTAGCCACCCTCCGGGATATCCCCCTCTTTTCCCTTTAACTGAAGATATCTGACATAGACCGACTGCCCAAGCAGATCAACCTGTTTTCCGACATCGTTGATGTAATACTCCCGCTGGACCTGATGCCCGGTCATTTCAAACAGATTGGCGAGCGCATCGCCCACCACGGCTCCCCGGCCATGCCCCACGTGCAAAGGGCCTGTCGGATTGGCGCTGACAAACTCGACCTGGACTTTAATCCCCCGCCCTGATTCTGAATGGCCGAAACGCTCCCCTTTTTGGAGGATTTCCTTTAAGATTTCATGCCAGTAGACATTCTTGAAAGTAAAGTTCAGGTATCCCGGACCGGCAATTTCAATCTTTTCAATCATCGGATTGGCAGGGAGTTGACTGAGAATTTTCTCGGCAATTTGACGGGGGGGCTGTTTAAGCATCGATCCCAATACCATCGCAATCGGAGTGGAATAGTCCCCCTGATTCTCTCTTTTAGGAATTTCAAGATGGACCAACGGCATCTCCGACAATTGATACTCCTCTTTGAGGCGATTCAGACCCGATTCAATAAGTGTTTTAAGCTCCGTTTTCATAGGTCAAAACAAACCCATCAATAAACGCCTTAGTATATTGATTTTACAGGAAAAGTCAAACGAGAAATGGTTAAATATCAAGGAATTTCAATCTGTAGCGCAAGGCGACAACCTGAAAAATGCTGTCGAGTGTGCCGAAGAAAAGCGATCGTTGGTGAGGTTTGGATTTACGGAAAAAGGTTGCTTTTACCAGGCCGTTACCAAATAAAGGATCGAGTCTTTTGTATGAAATATTTGTACAAATAACAAAAGATTTGACCCCTTCATGCTTCTACAGGATTCGTCACCGTCACATTATAAGACCCCCGAGGTAAAGAGGTGTTGGACCAGTAGAAATAAAGTTTACCGCTGGAATAGTAAACAAACAGGGTTGTCGCTGTTGCTGCCGTCGTTGAAACCACGGTCGTTCCCCCCAATGTTCCCACTTTAATCGTTGCCCTAGGGACAAAGTTCGTCCCAAAAATTGCAACGGCGCCGCTTGCCGAGACCCCGTATGTCGGACCGGCAGGACTCACACCGGTAATCAAAATAGGGACAAAAAATAGGGACAGACACTATTTTCTTGACATTTAGAGTGCATTTTAAATGCAAAAATGCACTCTAAATTAGTAGAGTCAGGTCTATTTAGTTGACTTGTTTGCTTTACGTCAGTAAGTAGACTGATGAAGTAAAGTTCCAGGAGGATGAGAATAAGGCAGACTTGGCCCTTTTGTTTACTACCCCCCCCACCCTATCCTCCCCCACAAGTGGGGAGGAAAGAAAGGAAGTAAATAATGGGGTCACAAGTGACGTGACATTTATCAGGCGGGTTTTAGTTTAAAAGGGTTCTGGATCAGCAAATTTCCAAAACGCTGGCCATGGTTAAAATCTTCACTAAGCAGAGAGGAAGCATTTCCGTGATTTCCGGCAACAACGATTAAGGCATCCCAGAATGAAATCTTCTGTTTTTCTTCAACCATGGATGCCTGAAGGATCATTTCATTATTAATTAAAACGACTTCCCACGTAAAATATTGCTGAATGATCTCACGGGCTTCATTTTTTTTAAGAGGTTTTGGGATTTTCTTTGTTACATTAATATAAAACTCCTCCAATACCTGCGTGCTCAGGATCCCTTTTTTATTTTCCCAGAGGTCATTAATAATATTTCTGGCCAAAAAATGTTTTCCGTCGGCATCTTTGTCATGCGCATAAATAAGGATATTGGTATCAACGAAAGTCTTACCGCTCATGCAGTTCGTCCCGTAAAACCGCTTTTCTTCCGCCTAAAGAATACCCTATCGCTAACTTTTCCAGGGCCTTTTGTTTGGCTTTTTCATAGGCTTCTTCTTCGTAGACGATCTTTTTCAGAAACTCCGATAAAAGTCCTGTTACCGAAGTTTCCTTCTGAGCGGCAAGGATTTTCGCTTTTTTAATTAAGGCTTTTTCAAGGCTGATCGTCAGATTCTGCTTCATGGGGTCAATCCTCAGGGGAACCATTTACACATGATTATGTATAACACGAAATACACGTGCTGTCAATGAAATCTCATTAATTGGAGAAACAAATAGAATGAAATGGAAAATATGGATTGAAGTTTCGAATGCGTTCTGATAAGTTTTAGAAAGATATGAAAAACCAGAGAAAATCATCCCCCATCCGTTTTGTTTTTTATTTTTTATTGATTCCGGCGGCCATTTTTTTACTCGGCGGATGTTCGGCTCAAAAAAAAGATGAGTTAGGGCCTGAACTCCGGTCGCTGTTGGGCGTTGATGAAAAACTGGCTGAAACACCGCAGGAAGATTTTGAAAAAACTTTCGATGCCAGCACCTTGATCAAGCGGGCGGAGACTTTCTATGCGCAGGAAGAGTACGAATCGGCTCTTGCGGAATATCAGCGTTTTTTAGATCTTCACCCGATAGACCGCCTCGCGAACCTCGCCAGATTTAGAATCGGCTTGTGCTACTATCATCAGATTAAAACCATCGACCGTGACATTGACCCGATGCAAAAAGCCCTTTCGGCTTTTCAAAACCTTGTGACCGAAGCCCCTCAGAGCCTCTATGCTCTAAAATCCGAACCCTATATTCTTGAGTTAAAGAAAGACCTGTCGGAACGGGAGTTTTATATCGGTTATTTTTATTTTAAAAAGGGCTCTTATCCCGCCGCTACAGCCCGGCTCGATGGTTTATTGAAAAATTACCCTGAATCGGAAAAAACAAACGACACACTCTTTTATCTCGGTTCTTCGTACGAAAAGCAGGGGAATTCAGATAAAGCCAAAACCCTTTTTGCGCAACTCCTCAAAAAAGATCCGAAAACCAAATACCGGGATCAGATCGTCCGGCTTTACCCCCTCCTCGCCTCGCCTTAGGAGTCGATACTCCTGATGCGTTACTACCCTATTTTCGTCAACCTTGAAAACCGGATTGTCGTCGTCGTCGGAGGAGGCCCCGTTTCAGAGAGAAAAACCCTCGCCTTAATCGAAGCGGGGGCGAATGTGGTCTTGATCAGCCCGGTCATCACCAATCCATTAAAAGAGCTGGCCGAATCACGGCAGATCCATTATATTCCCCGTCCCTATCAATCCGGAGACTTAAAAGGGGCCTCGCTGGTGATTGCCGCCACCGATTCTCCGGAGACCAATCTGATGATCGTCAAAGAAGCCGAATCTCTCTCCCTTTTTGCAAACCATGTCAATTCACCTGACCATTCAACCTTTATCGTCCCCTCGGTCGTTACCAAAAAAGATCTGCAGATCGCGATTTCAACCAGCGGACAGAGCCCTGCGCTCACCAAACAGATCCGTCAGAAACTGGAAAAAGAATTCGGTCCGGAATATGATCTTTTTATCGATCTTTTAAGCCAGGTGCGGCGTCTTCTTCACAAAAAGGCCATTCCCGAAAAGATCAGAGGGGATATTTTGAATAAATTGGCCGAATCTGATATATTGCATTTGTTGAAAATGAATGAAAAGGAAAAGGCTTTAGATAGGGCAAAAGAAATCTCACAGCTTAGCGAAATTAAACTGTAACCGTCTATAGGCATAATGGGTATGTTATATAGTTTTGCTCGCGCGCTCCAACTCATCGGCCTGGCAATCACCTTTGTGGTGGTCGTCCTCTTTTTCGATTCCTCTTATAAAATGGGGTTCCTGATGTCTGCGGCCATTACGGGCATGGTCACGTTCTACGCCGGGTGGTTCCTTCAGCAATAAACCGAAGCTTTATTCCGGAAGTTGGGCCATCTTCTCAACCACCTGGACCAATGCGGAGAAGTCCATCTCCCCCAGCCCCTGCGATTTTGCAATATCAAAAAGGCCGTCGACGACTGACGTCACCGGCATCGGAACTTCCAGACGCATCGCTTCGGTCGCCGCCAGACGAATGTCTTTCGCCATATGTTTAAGGGAAAAATGGGTTTCAAAATTTTTCTTCAAGACCGCATCACCTTTCATTTTCAACAGGGGGGAAGCAAGGGCGCTATGATTTAAAACTTCAAGAATTTTTTCCGGAGCGAGCCCCGCTTTTCTCCCGAGCGTCATCCCTTCAAAAAAGGCTTCCATCGCCCCCGCCATCGACAGGTTGTTCACCAGTTTCATCAAAGCCCCTTTTCCGGCTTCCCCCATATAAACGATTTTTTTTGAAAGGGGCTTTAAGACCGGCAAAATTCTTTCAAGGTCTTTTTCTTCCCCTCCGGCCATTAAGACCAGCTCTCCCGCCGCGGCGGCCAGCTTGCTCCCGGTCACCGGAGCCTCCACGAAATAAGCCCCTTTTTGATAAAAAGCGTTCGATAGCCGGCGGGTGGTGTTGGGGTCGATGGTGGTCATTTCAATATGGGTGGCTTCCTTTCTGATTCCTTCAAGGACCCCCCCTTTTCCCAGAATCACCTCTTTAACCGACGCCGGGTCGCCCAGCATGGTGATGCTGACCTCACTGTCGGATACTGCCTCTGCGGGAGTTTTCGCTTCAACGGCGCCCAGTTCGATTAATGCTCTGGTTTTCCCCGGCGTCCGGTTATAAACCGTCAGATGGAATCCGGCCCCCAGAAGGCGTTTGCACATTCCGCTTCCCATGATTCCCAAACCTAAAAAAGCGACTTTTTTCATTCAATGACTCCTTCATTCATGATGGATTCGATGCTCAAGCGTATACGAAGGGACAAGCAAAAAGGGACGATAGGAGTTCTTCACCTTTCTTAAAGGCAAAAGGTCCGAGTCATCCATCGTATTGATCCAGGGATAGGCGCTCTGTTCAAGGCAAAACTCCCTGAAGATAAATTGAGCAAGCCCCCTGACTGAAAGATCGGTCACTTCCGCCAGGACCGCCAGCGTCTTTTCATTCCGGTCTTGAAACCGACCGATCCATCCGGTCTTTGGACCGACCGATCCACAGGTCGGAAGGTCGGGCGACAAGTCCGCCCCCATCAGGTATCCCTTGATTTCAGAGCCGACCGTGACCACTCGCCCGATCAGACCAAGGTCCTGATACTCCCGCATCATTCTAAAATGGGCGGAGCGGCTATCTTCGAGCAAATGAATTTCATACTCCCCCTCCCCTGTTTTGATCCCTTTTTTCTTTCGCTCTTTCCATTGATCATACAGCGCCAGACAACCAGGAACATCCGGAGGGACAAAGGGACGGTATTCAAACGGGTGGTTTTTTACAAACTGATTGACTCCCCATCTTTTTTCTTTATATCGGTCCCCTTTTAAACCGCTCAAGGCGGTTCTCTCGTAGAGATAATCCCAGGATTTGAGGGAAGCGGTAAGCTCGCGGGAAGCGACTTCAGCTATTTCATCCAGAGTGACATTTTCGATCCGGCTCAATGACCGATTCTTATTGAGCTGATCCATCACTTCAAATGCCCGGGGAATCGACAATTTTAAAGGAGTGTCTCCCAGCGGCGGGACCGGCATATACCAGATGGCGTCATAAGAGGCCAGAAGGTAAACGGTATCGCCCTCCCGGAAGAGGTGATATTCAAAAAAATCTTTCCAGACCCAGATGGCCGCAAAAGAGCAGGCCGAAAGAAGCCGAGTTTTTTTTTTAGTAACCGGTCGATCAAAGGTTTGTCTTCAAGGGTCAGGGGAGCGAGCATTTTCAGGATGCCCCTTCCGGTCTTGCGTTCGACCGATCCAAAGGCCGGACAAGAAGTTTAAGAAGGATGACATCCTCCTGGAAAGGCCCGATAAGCTCCTGATTTTTTTGAAGCATCGATTGAATCCGGGGGGACTCCAGAATTTGAATCAGCTCTTCGCCATACTTCCGGATGGCCGGACTGTTTGAAACCTCCTGGATATAGGGGCATTTGGTATCGATCCCCACTGTTACATGATCATCTTTTTTCATCAACACAAAAGGATAGATCTGACAATCAAAAGGTCTGCCTTCATAGATTGAACATTTGTGCGACAGAGGGTCAAAAGCGGGGCAGAGACATCCTCCGTTATGGCCCGGGCTTTCAACCGCTTCGGGAAAAGGGATTAATCTGATCCTCCCCGATTTTCCATCCGGTCCGGTCTTTGGATCGACGGATCCATCCGGTCTTTGGACCGACCGATCCACAGGTCGGAAGGTCGGAAAAAAATCCAGCGGGAGCCCCGTCACCAGAGCGTTCTTCACCTCCTCCGCGGTAAAATAAGGAGCTAAAGGGGTGTCCGCTTCCGGGAACCGACAGCAGATATCGCATTTTAAACAGAGTTCAGAGGGAACCAACTGAACGAGAGGGGAATCGGCCTTGACAGTTTTCATCACCTGGCTCTAAAGATTTTCACGGCAAAATAACCCCGGATGGCCGGAACAGGAGGTACGATTTTTTTTAGAAAAATCGTCACCCCTTTAACGGGGAATTGGCTTAAAATCCCGGCGGCCATCTCCTCGGCCATCGCTTCGAGAAGGGAAAACGATCGGCTCTGTCCGACAGAGAGAACGTTATTGGAAACCGCTTCATAGTCGATCGTATCGTGAAGATGGTCTGATTCCCCCGCGCGCTTTAAGTCAAAATCGAGCTCTATCGACACCGAAAACCGCTGAAGGGCATTCCGCTCCGTTTCAGGCACGCCGCAATGCCCTAAAAAGTCAATCCCTTCAATAAGGATTGTGTCAGAAACCTGATGTTGTCCGCCAAGGCTTTTTATTTTATTTTTCCGATCTTTTCAGCAGGTTCCATCTGAAAATGGAGAATATTGGAAACCACTTCGCCGGCGATGAGATGTTTTTCGATAATTCTCCTGACCGCCGATTTATCGACGTTGCAATACCAGGTCCCCTCGGGATAGATCACCAGATTAATCCCATATTGACATTGGTCAAAACAGCCCGATTTGTTTAATTTGACCTCGGTATTAAAAATCTTCCGCTCCATCAACTGGGTTCTAAATTCATCCCTGATTTCCTCCGATCCCTTTTGAAGACAATCATTCCCCTGGCAGATAAAAATATGTTTAGAGTAAGGTTTCATTTATTTATTCCGATCCCGTCAAAAAGTTTCTACCCTGGAGAATTATACCTGACACGTTTCGCCTTTTCAATCCTGATCCTAACCGGGGCCTTGTTTATTGTTCGATTTTCAAATAAAATGGCAACTATTATTCCTTGAAAACGCAGAGGTCTATGCCCAAACACTTTTTCAAACGCCAGTCTATTTCTACGACCATTGCGATCATTACCTTTTTGGGCGGAACCCTTTTTGCGTTTATCATCGCCGGAACCGCCTATAAAATTAACCGCCTTGGAGATATTGCGGGAGAATCAAAAGCGCTCTTCTGGACATACCTTGAACTCAGCCTGATTCTGACCGCCTTTGCCATGGCGTTCCTCTATTCCATACTCCGTAAAATTGTGACCCTTCCGCTCCGGAAATTAATCCACGCTTCGGAACGTCTCGGACGCGGAGAACTCGGAGTCCAGATCCCTGAGACGTCATCGTATGAAATCGGCAGACTGACCGGAGCCTTCAATCAGATGTCTGTCTCTCTGGCCTCACAGCAGAACGCTTTAAAAACCTCTGAAGAAAGATATTTACAGATTTTTCATTTTTTCCCCCTTCCCCTTATCTTGATGAACAACAGGGGACAGATCATTAATGTCAATTCGGTCTATCTTTCGCAGGCTGAAAAGAACCCCTATTACCTGAAAGAGTGGGAGGGGAAATCTGCGCTCGATCTTCCTTTCATTCAAAAAGGAAGAATTCAGCCTAAAATTCATCAGTTACTGGAACAAGGCGAATCTTTTAAAATGTCTAAATTCTCTATTTCTCTGAACGAAACGCTCACCCCCGGTATTTTTAATGTCAGCGGAATTCCCCTTTTTGGCACTCCCGACAGGTTAAACGCCGCCATTCTGGCGATAGAAGATATTACCTTTCAGCAAAACCTTGAAAACCAGCTGGTCCAGGCTCAGAAAATGGAGAGTCTCGAGATCCTGTCGGGGGGGATTGCCCATGATTTTAATAATATCCTGACCGGAATCCTCGGATATTCTCAATTATTAAAGGAACAACTACCCTCCGATGATTTTAATCAAAAAGCATTAAGAGCCATTGAAAAATCATCCCTCCGGGCAAGAGATCTGATTCAGCAAATGATCGGTTTTGCCCAATGGCATCCTCTGGCCAAATCAAGGGTAGAAGTCAACGCCCTCGTTACCGAAATAGTTGCCCTGGTGCAGAAAACGCTCGACCGGGAGATCCGGATTCAGGCGGTCCTTGTGAAGGAACCCTGTTTTATTCTTGTCGATGCCGACCAGCTACATCAGGCGCTATTGAATCTCTGTATTAACGCCCGCGACGCGATTCAAACGAAGGGAGGGAAGATCCTGTTAAAAACCGAGAGGAAATCTATCGAAGAAGTTCTCTCCGGAGAATCAGAAAAAAAAGAGTTTGTCGATATGATTGTTCAGGATAATGGCATAGGAATGGAGCCTGATGTTCTTGCTCATATTTTTGAACCCTTTTATACGACCAAAGAGGTTGGAAAAGGGTCAGGGCTCGGGTTATCGGTTACCTACGGGATTGTCAAAGCAAACGGCGGTGACATTACTGTTCATTCCGAACCCGGAAAAGAAACAATTTTTACCCTCCGCTTCCCTCTTATCAACTAGCAGGGTGCTGAAAAACCACGCCTCTGTCATTCTGAAAAACCTTGGAATTATTCGGCTTCATCTCAGAAGGACAATCACTAAAAATAGTTGAATTTATTGATTTTTTTACTGCTTTAAGGTATGATTTTTCTTTCGATTTAAATAAGAGGACATACCATGATTACAAGACCCACGATTGCCATAACCGTCACCCGGTTGCCTGCAAAGGAGGTCCTTGCGTATTGTAAAAAATGCAAGGTCCCCCGGAACCATTTGATTGTCACGCTGAAGAGTGAAAAGAACTCCAAAGTTCAGTGTAAAATTTGCGGAGGGGAGCACCGGTTCGTGTCTCCCGATTTTCCTAAAGGTTCTTCACGTCCAAAACAGAAGAAAGAAGCCTTCTGGGAAGAGCTGTTGAAACCTCTGACCGCTAAAATAAAAATCCCGTATACCCTCTCAGGCAGGTACAGGGGGAACGACGTCATCGAACATCCGACTTTTGGGGTGGGAATTGTTACTCAGGTTCTCTCCAGAGAAAAAGTCCTGGTGGTTTTCAAAGAAGGAGAAAAACTTCTCGCTTCTGGAAGACCGACCTTCTAAATTTTTATTTTGGAAATTCAGCCGGCGCTTTAATCGTCTGCCACCCTTCTCCGCCGAGCGTTTTTAAGAACGCGACAATATCCCCCTTTTCGGCATCCGTCAATTTAAGTGGAATGACCAACCCGTCCTGAAAAGGATTTTTGATTCCTCCATTATTATAAAAGGTGACCACTTCCTCTAAAGCCTTAAACCGCCCGTCATGCATATAAGGCCCTGTAAGAGCTATTTCTCTGAGGGTCGGCGTTTTAAATGCGCCCTTATCACCTTCCTGTTTGGTGACCTCATACCGTCCCAAGTCGGGCTTTGCGGCATCCATCCCTATGCCCACATTATGAAATTTTTCATCGGTAAAGTTATACCCGGAATGGCATTTGGTGCAGCGGGCTTTGTTCCGGAATAACTCAAGACCCCGAATGGCAGAAGCCGATATGGCATCGGCTTCCCCGCCCGTATCATACCGGTCGGCAGGGCTGTTCCCGGATAAAACCGTGCGTTCAAAAGTCGCTATCGCTTTTCCAACCCCTTCGATGGTCACATCGGTTCCAAACACCTTATTAAATTGATTGCGGTACCCTTCGATCCCTTTTAGTTTCTTCACCACTTCATCATGATTGCCAAACCCATGTTCAATCGGATTCACCAGAGGCCCCAGAGCCTGCTGTTCCATCGTGGCCGCCCGCCCGTCCCAGAATTGGACCTGGCTAAAGCCGCGGTTGATCACCGTCGGAGCGCTTCTCCCTCCCTTTAATCCGCTGATCCCGGTAGATACCGGTTGGCCGTCTGTAAACGCCAGGGCAGGAATATGACAACTTGCACAGGCAACGGAGTTATTCCGGGAAAGCCTGTTATCAAAAAAGAGCCATTTTCCGAGCTCCACTTTTTCTAAGGTCATGGCGTTGTCGGAAGGAATAGAAAAGGCGTCCGCTTCCAGGCCAAGAGGAATCACCGGCCGAAAACTGTCTTTTAGCGCGGGAGGCTTCCCTTCCGAAAGACCGGCGCTAAATACCGGCAATGGAAAAAAGAACGCTGAGACCACCGCAAAAAACAATCCCATGTTCATCACTCTTTTCTCGTGATTTTTTAAAAAAGGCTTCATCTTCCCCCCCCCCCCGATTTTTTATTAATAATTAAAACTATCTAGTAACTAATACTAAGTAGTTTTAAAAATAATGTCAAGTCCAAAAATGAAGGGTTGACTTTTGTAACCATTTCTTTACTTACATAACATCATGGGCGGAGCGTTGTTTTCAAGATTTTTTTAGGTTATACTCTGCCCTGTAAACATCAGGCATGACCTCTGTCCGCGAATATTTTATCCATTATCTTAATAGGGAGATTCCGATGTCCACCATTGATATTGAGTCGGTCTTAAAAGAAAAAAGGGTCTTTAAACCCTCGCTCGAGTTTTCTAAATCGGCCCGCATTAAAAGCATGAAAGCGTATAAAACCCTTTATCAGCAGGCGGCCAAAAATCCCGAAAAATTCTGGGGAGGACTGGCAAAAGAACTCGACTGGTTTACGCCATGGAAAAAAGTATTGCAATGGAAAGAGCCCTTCTCCAAATGGTTTGTCGGCGGAAAAATAAACGCCTCCTATAACTGTTTGGACCGGCATCTCAATACCTGGCGAAAAAACAAAGCGGCCATAATCTGGGAGGGGGAACCCGGCGATTCCAGGACGCTGACCTATCAGGATCTTCATCGCGAAGTCTGCAAATTTTCCAATGTCCTGAAGAGCCTCGGCATTCAAAAAGGGGACCGGGTGGCCATTTATATGCCGATGATTCCGGAACTCGCTATCGCCATGCTGGGATGCGCCCGAATCGGGGCGACTCATTCGATTATTTTCGGGGGATTTTCTTCCGAAGCTTTAAAAGACCGGATTCTGGATGCGGAGGCAAAGCTGGTGGTCACCGCCGACGGAGGATTCCGGAAGGGGGCGATTGTCCCTCTGAAAGAAAATGTCGATCAGGCCCTGAAGTCAACACCCAGCGTCGAAAAAGTTATCGTCTGTCAAAGGACTAAAAATCCCGTTCAAATGGTTGCGGGAAGGGATCATCGCTGGACGGAACTCATGGCAAAGGCTTCGGACGTCTGTCCTGCCGCAAAACTCGATTCCGAACATCCTCTTTTTATCCTCTATACCAGCGGAACTACCGGAAAACCAAAAGGGGTGGTCCATTCCACCGGGGGTTATCTCCTCGGAGCTTACATCACCAGCAAATGGGTGTTCGACCTGAAGGATGAAGACACTTACTGGTGCACCGCCGATATCGGGTGGGTCACCGGACATAGTTACATCGTTTACGGTCCTCTGGCAAACGGGGCCACAAGCGTCATGTTCGAAGGAGCGCCCACCTATCCCCAACCTGACCGGGTATGGGACATTATCGACAAATACAAAGTCAACATTTTCTATACCGCGCCGACGGCCATCCGTTCCCTGATTAAAAGCGGAGATGAATGGCCTCTCAAGCATGATTTAAGCAGTCTCCGCCTTCTTGGAACCGTCGGAGAACCGATTAACCCCGAAGCCTGGATCTGGTATTACACCGTCATCGGGAAAAAGCGGTGTCCGATCGTAGACACCTGGTGGCAGACCGAAACGGGGGCAATTCTGATCACGCCCCTTCCGGGAGCCATTCCGGCCAAACCGGGATCCGCCTCCCTCCCGTTTCCCGGGATTATCGCCGATGTGGTCGACAAACAGGGAAAACCGGTCAAACCGAATCAGGGGGGATATCTCGTCATTAAAAAACCATGGCCCAGCATGATGAGAACGATTTACAAAGACCCTGAAAGATTTAAAAAACAGTACTGGACCCAGTATAAAGGGATGTATTTTACCGGAGACGGCGCGCGGAAAGACAAAGACGGTTATTTCTGGGTGATGGGACGCGTCGACGATGTCATTAACGTCGCGGGCCACCGCCTGGGTACGATGGAAATCGAGAGCGCCCTGGTCAGCCATCCCGGCGTTGCCGAAGCCTCTGTCGTCGGACGACCGGATGATTTAAAAGGAACAGCCATTGTCGCCTTTGTCACTTTAAAAAATAAAACAAACCGTACCGACGAGCTTAAAAATGAATTGCGGCAACATGTCGTCAAAGAAATCGGGGCGCTGGCCAGACCCGATGAAATCCGCTTTACGGAAAACCTCCCCAAAACACGGAGCGGTAAAATCATGCGGAGGCTCCTGAGAGATATCGCCGCCAATCACCAGACTATCGGAGACACGTCGACCCTCGAAGATATTTCGATTCTTGCCAAACTGAGAGAAGATGAAGAGTAAAGAAACAGACTTTTCAAAAATAGTCAGAACGCATATCCTTGTTGCCGGGCGGGTTCAGGGGGTGGGGTACCGGAAGTTTGTCGTATTCCACGCCCTCCGGCTCGACCTGGCAGGTTTCTGCAAAAATCTCCCCTCCGGAGAAGTCGAAATAGAAGCCGAGGGACCACCCGAAAATATCAAAGAGCTCGTCACACACCTTCATGCCGGCCCGGTGAGAGGCAAGGTGGAGAAAGTGACCGCCTCCTCCTCTCTCCAGCCTCGATTCGAGCAGGGCTTTACCATCCGGTATTAAGTAAAACGCCTGCTTTTACCTTGCTAAGCCCCCCTGTAAATATTATAATTTTAAATTATCTTTTCAAATCATGACTTTAAAAAAGGAATTCTCTCAATGAAACTGCAAGGAAAAATCGCTCTCGTCACCGGGGGAGGAAGAGGGATCGGAAAAGCGATTGCCAAATGTTTTTCCCGAGAAGGGGCAAAAGTCGTGATCTGCTCCAGGTCCGGAATGGAATTAAAAGACGCCGAAAAAGAGATTAAAAACGAAGGGAAAGATGTCCTTATCCATGTCGCCGACATCACCTCCATCCGCGAAGTCCAGCGCCTTTTTAAAACGATCAAATCCTATTATGGCCCGATCGATATCCTGGTCAACAACGCCTCTATCCTGGGGCCTAAAACTGACATCATTTCATATCCCTATCAGGAATGGATCAAAGTCATCGATGTCAATATCACCGGAATGTTCAACGTGACCCAGTCTGCCTTAAAACAGATGTCTCTGAAAAATTCCGGTTGTATCATCAACATTTCTTCGGGAGTCGGAAAAAGCGGAAAACCTCAATGGGGCGCTTATGCGGTCTCAAAATTTGGCGTCGAAGGGTTAACGCAGGTCCTCGCTCCTGAAGTGGCGCATCATAATATTCGGGTGATGGCTCTGAATCCGGGTCCGACCCGCACCCAGATGAGGGCTGAGGCCTGCCCGGAGGAAGACCCTCAAACGGTTCCCCCGCCGGAAAAAGTAGCGGAAACAGCCCTTTATCTGGCCGTCTCCACCACGATGAAAGACTCCGGAAAATCGTTTGACGCAAGGGATCTCTTCGACAAAACCTCTCCCTAGCCATGAAAGCCATTCTCCTTTCGAAACCCGGGGGGCCTGAAAACCTCGTCTACACCGACACGGCCGTTCCGGTCCTCTCCTCGCAGGATGTCCTCGTCAGAGTTAAAGCCTGCGCCGTCAACCATCTCGATATCTGGATTCGAAACGGCCTTCCGGCCTATAAAACCGTCTTCCCGCATATACTCGGATCGGATATTGCCGGAGTCGTCGAATCATCCGGGCCGGCGGTTCAGGGGTTCCCTCCCGGAACAGCGGTGATCGTGTCTCCTTCATGGAGTTGTTTTAAATGCTCCTGGTGCCTCTCGGGGAAAGATAATCAGTGCGCCGATTTCAGAATCGTAGGCGCCAGCCTGAATCTTGACGGAGGTTATGCGGAATATGTCCGGGTCCCCATTCAACACCTTTTAATCGCCCCTCCTAACCTCTCTTTCGAAGAGTCGGCCTCTTTCCCACTAACTTTTTTAACCGCATGGCACATGGTGATCTCCAGGGGACAATTACAACCGGGCCAGACGATTCTTGTCATCGGAGGAAGCAGCGGTATCGGCTCCGCGGCGATTCAGATCTCCCGCCTGGCGGGAGCCAGAGTCATCGCCACGGTCGGAAGTGCCGAAAAATTCGAGAAAGCTAAAACAATGGGAGCCGATTTTGTTTTAAACCATGAGTCCGAGCCGGTTCATGCCAATGTGAAAAAACTGACTCATGGAGAAGGAGTTGACCTGGTCTTTGAACATATCGGCCCTAAAACCTGGAAAGAAAGCATCGCCTCGCTGAAAAAAGGGGGAAAACTGGTCATCTGCGGATCGACCACCGGTCCGGCCACTGAACTCGACCTCCGGTTTGTCTTTTCCCGCCATCTCTCCATTTTAGGATCCTCTCTTGGCACCAGAGCGGAATTGATGACCCTGATCCACTTGATGGAAGAGAAAAAGCTCCGCCCTGTCGTTGACCGGGCCTTTCCTTTAAAAGAGGCTGGCAGGGCCCATGAACTCCTCGAATCAAGGAAGGTTTTTGGCAAACTGGTCCTGATCCCTTGAGGCGTTATTCCTGAACGGCAGGGACGCTTCACTCAGAATGCAACCGGGGAATCTCTTGTCTCCAATAATTCAAAATATCTTCAAGCGTCTGCTTGAGAGGAATCTCGGGAGCCCATCCCGTTTCCCCCTTTAATTTTGAACAATCCCCTATTTGAAGAGGGGTGTCGGACCTTCTTAACTTGGTCGGATTCGTTCTGACCTCCACCGGCACCGACGACATCCCGATCAAGGTTTTTAAAATCTCTTCAATGGAAACGGCCTTCTCCGAAGCCACATGGTAAACCTCCCCCGGCTTCCCTTTTTCAATAAGCATTCCGTAAGCGCGTACCATATCGCGGACATCGGTAAAGTCCCTTTTAGAGTCGAGGTTGCCGACCTCGATGAAGGGCTCCTGAATTCCCTGTTCAATCCGGGCGATCTGCCAGGCAAAATCAGAACAGACAAATTTAGAACTCTGCCGGGGGCCGATATGGTTAAATGGACGGACCCTGATAATCGGAAGGTTATAGGCATAAAAATAGTGGTAACCGATTAAATCGGCAGCCGCCTTGCTCAATCCGTAAGGATGGATCGGGCGGAGCGGTCGATCTTCTTTTAAAGGCATCTCCTCTTCTTTGACCGTGCCGTAGACATCCGCTGAAAGGATAGCCAGAATCCAGGGGCTGGTCCGGCTCTTGATGACCGCCTCATAAAGGTTCATCGTGCCCAGGGCATTGACTTCAAACGCCTCTTTCGGATTATGCCAGGCGTCCATCACAAAAGCCATTCCGGCCAGATGGTAGATTTCATCCGGTTGCACGGATTGAATAACCCCCAGCAGTTCTTCTTCACGCTGAATCAGAGAAGGGTAAAGGGAAATCTTGTCCCGGATGGAGGCAAGGTAGGTTAAGGGCTCCCCCTCGATATGGGTTCCATGGACCTGTATTCCTTTTGAAAGGAGATATTCGGCAAGATGACTGCCGACGAAACCGCTGATCCCTGTAATGAGCGCTTTTTTCATCTAGGATTAAACCCGTTTATGAGGGGCCCGCCCCCGATCAGATTCTGATAGGCTTTTTCCATCTGACGAACGATCTGATTCCATCTGAAGTGCTCTTCAGCCTTTTTAAAACCGGCAAGACCGTAGGCACTTGCTACATCGCGATGATCGAGAAGGAACCCGACCTTTTCTTTCAAGTCGCCGGAATCTCCCGGCCGGACTAGAAGACCATTCACCCGATCTTCAACCACTGTTCTTACCCCCGGAAGAGATGAGCCGACAACCGGTTTTCCGCAGGCCATCGCCTCCAGCAGGACAATTCCAAACGCCTCAGACCGGTTGATGGATGGAAGGGCCGCAAGGTCGGCCAGGTTATAGTAGTCGGGAAGATCCTGATCGGCCACCCCGGTTATAAAAAGTACCCGATCCTCCAGGTTTTCTTTTTTAACCTCCTCGCGGTAAGCCGGAATCCTGTCTCCGTTTCCGACAATCAGGAGTTTAACTTCTTTCCGATTTAATTTCCCCACCGCTTCAATTAAAACCGAAACCCCTTTAAAATAATGGGCCCGGTCCAGCCCGCCCACAAATAACAAGACCTTGTCTTCGGGTAAAAGCTTTAACCGGTCCATCAATTTTTTATTTTTGTCTTTCGGGTAAAATTGCGAAGAGACCCCATAAGAGATTTCATAGCAAGGTTTTTTATCGAGAAACCGGGAGATCAGGCTGGTTTCGGCGTAATCACGGCTCGACACCAGAACCAGGTCGGATTGCCCGATCAATGAGGGGAGGATGCTTTTTCCGTATCCCTTAAAAAATAACTTGAGGGGCCCCTCGCCGATCACATCCATGTGATAACTTAAAACAACCCTGGGAGGTTTGACAAACAGCCATTTCAACAAAAGGATCCACTCCGCACCCCCGAAAAATGGATAATGGAGATGAATAATATCATAAGAAGAAAGCTTCCAGAAAAGCTGAGGGGTCAATGCGGCGTTTCCATATTTCAGCCATGGGAGCAGGCGATGGACTTTAAATCCGGTTTCCGGTTCGATCGTCTCTGATCCTTTTCCATTTTGTGGTTCGGTTGATCCAAAAACCGGACCATAATCAGGCGTATATACCCCAATATCATGGCCGAGAAGAGAGAGTTCCCGGGCATAATGAAAGACGGCATTTCCGATTCCCCCGCGGTAAGGAGGGAAGGTCGAGACAATATGAGCAATCCTCATGAGCGCTTATCCCTTCCGGTCTTTTAATACTTTCCCCGGCCAAATACTTTTGCGGAAACCTGAAATTTTTTAATTAAACGCGTCATCTCCTTCGATGAAATCCTCTTTCTTTTCATCATAGCAGAACGCGCTCTGAACATTTCAGGGAAGGCCGCAGCCATGCCACGCCACGATTTGAATAAAAGAAGGATTCCTGAGAAAATCGAATGTTGTGCCACATATTGCCGGGCCATCCCCTCCCCTTTAAAGAGTCCATAAAACTGCCAGAAAAACCGGAGGAGAGTATACCATGGGCTCAAAAGCAAATAGCCTAGAGGGAGATTTTTAATCACCATCCATCCCCGGTTCCGTTCAATATAAAAGGCTTTTAACCGGGAGCCCCCGGAGGTCGATCCCGAAAACTCATGATAAACAACCGCCCCGGGAGAATAAACGCATTTCCACCCGAGCCATCTCCCCCTTAAACCAAGGTCGGTATCCTCGCAATAAGTAAAAAATCGCTCATCGAACAGGCCGGTTTCATCGAGCATCTCTTTTTTATAGAGGGCGGCGCACCCGCTCGGGAGGAGAATTTCTTCTTCGGTCTCATACTGTCCGGCGTCTTTTTCCATCCGGCCCCGCCCCCAGCTTAAGCCATCAGGATAAATGAGATGACCGGTGTTATCCAGAAGACGGTCCTCTCTGGCTAAAAAAATTTTTGAGGCGCACATCCCGGTCCGGCGATCCTTTACCGCCGTGTTGACCAGAGCATCGACCCAATCAGGGCTGGCCCAGGCATCATTATTCAACAAGACAATATAATCTCCCTTGGACGCCTCGATTCCCCTGTTATTCCCCCCGGCAAACCCCTCATTTCGATCATTGGCAATCAGCCTGACCTTCCCCTGATAAAGAGAGTTGATCCTCTCTCTGGATCCGTCGGTTGAACCATTGTCGACCAGAATGACCTCGATCGCCGGGTAAGATTGCCCTAAAAGAGAATCGAGACATTTCTGAATGGTTTTCATTCCGTTCCAGTTGACCACAATAATGGAGACTAAAGGACGATCTGTCATGTCATCAATATATTTTAAACCGCCGGGGCTTGCAACCGGTAAAAAAAATGCCATGAAAATAAATTTCCATGGCATCGGTTATTCAATTCGATCTTTGGTTTTATGTATGAAAATTATGATTGGGGCTTGAAGTTCTGAGCCGCCAATTCGATCGATTCGTTTATTAATCGTTGATGATCGGCGCCGGTCAGCGTTTTTTGAAGGATTCTCTCGGTGGCCAGAATCACGATATCGGCAGTCTCCTGACGGACCTCTTTCATCAGTTTTATCTTTTCCCGCTCCATCTCCTGGCGGGTCGATGCCAGCATTCTTTCAGATTCATGTCGTGCCCGCTTCTCGGTTTCTTCGATAATCTGCTGGCTCCGGACTCTCGCTTTTTCAAGGATTGCCTCGGCTTCCTGCTTGGAGTTCTTTATCCGGTTCTCATAGTCGCTCATCATGGCTTTAGCTTCATTCTGGAGCCGTTCCGCGGTTTCCAGGCTCTCTTTAATCTTTTTCTCTCTGATATCCAGAATTTCGATGATCGGCGGAAATGCATATTTATAGAGGACCAGCAGCAGAACGCCAAATGAAATAATCGACCAGAAAAGAAGCGGTGTTAAAAATTGAGGATCAAATTGGGGCATACGCTTTCCCTTTATAATATAAATTAAAATTCAATTCAATACTGAACGTTGAGAAGAGTCTAGCTGCAAGGCCGCAGGAACGAGGCACCCGGAGTGTACTCAAGAAGTACATGAGGATTGCCGAGCGACGAGAACACAGCAGATGGGCTCTTATCAACGGATCAGGAGCTTATTTTCTTAATCCCATGATGATAAAGGCAATAACGAGGCCATAAAGCGCGATCGCCTCAACCAGAGCAAAACCGATCCACATGTATTTTCCGATTTTGGCTTCGGCCTGGGGCTGTCTTGCCACCGACTCGATCATTTTTCCGAAGATGTACCCGATACCGATTCCGGAACCGGCAAACCCGGCCGCCGCGATACCCATACCGATTAAAGCTGCTGATGCTGAGTCCATAATTATTTCTCCTTTAATATTTGTAAGATTTAAATCAATACCCTAAAAAAACGCTCAAAAAGGTTCACTTGCAAGGCCGCAGTCCCGAAGACGACGGAGGCGTATCCAGTGAGATACGTCGAGGAGTCTGAGGGACGAGAACGCCGCAAATGACCTTTTTCAGCGTTTTTTTTAATGATGCATTTTAATCGCGTCGCCTAAATAGACAGTAGTCAAAATAGTAAAAATATAGGCCTGAATAAAGGCAATACCGACCTCCAGCCCGTTGATCATAATTGAAAAGGTAAACGGAAGCCATCCGATTAAAAATCCGAGCGAAATCGCCATCCCGAGCAGAACCCCAAGCACCGTATGCCCCGCGGTCATATTGGCAAATAAACGGACAGAGAGAGAGACGGGACGGGCCAGCTGGCTCACAATCTCAATGGGAACCATCAGCGGCAAAAGCCATAAGGGAGTCCCTGCAGGAACTAAAATCTTTAAAAAACCGAATCCATGATAAATAAAACCAACTATCAGGCTCATCAAATAAACAATCACGGCAAATGCGGCAGTCACGATCAGCTGGCTGGTCACCGTATAAAATCCGGGAATCAAACCAAGGAGGTTTGAAAAAAGTATAAAAAAGAAGAGCGTCGCGACAAAGGGGATAAACTTTCTCCCCTCTTCTCCCATATTTTCAACAACCATGTTTTTAAGAAAACTAAGCGAGATTTCAGCGAGGCTCTGCAGTTTGGAGGGCACGAGCCTCACCCTGTTCCCGGCGGAGAGAAACAGGACAATGACCGTGATACAGACCAGCCACATCATCAAAACTGCTTTATTGATTGAAACATCGAACCCGAAAAAATGGAGGTCGAAAAGTTTATAAAGCTGAAAGTGCTCTAGGGGGTTATGTTCCATTACTCAATCTTTACGATGATCCTGATCAGCCTGCCCCGATTGGACAAACCTGAACACACTTAAAAAACCGGCGGCAGAACCGAGCAAAACGCCGACAATCATAAGCCAGGGAGAAGTTTTAAAATACCAGTCTGCAAAATAACCGAGCCCGGCGCCGACGATGGTTGCGGCCACGAGTTCTATTCCAATTCGCGCGGCATAAGAAAGACCTTTCGTGAAGGCGTCATCGCCTCCGTTTTTGTCTTCATCACCCATTGCCGCGCCTTTCGGCTATCGAAATAGCCCGTTGAAAATCACGTAAGTTAACCAAAAAGAGGGGTCAAAGTCAAGAAAAATGAGGACGCTTTTTACGCTTCTTTGTCGAACCGAACGCCGAACCAGAGGAGGCCTCCCAGGAGGGCGGCTCCGGCGGCAACCGTGAGAGCCACAGGCCATCCAAAACGTTCTCCGAGCCAGGGGGTGAGCGTCGGAGAGAGGGTCCCTCCGATGTTGGCCCCCATATTCATAAAACCTGACACGGCGCCGGAATGTTTTGGCGAAATATCGATGGTGCTTGACCAGTACGCTCCCACCGTACC
>JBGPKT010000002.1:0-55043 GCA_041486115.1 Nitrospiria bacterium
GATAAAGGGGGCTATGCCAAACAGCTTTCAGAAGATTTTTATAATAAAGAGGTCGAGTTAATCAAAAAACATGCGATTACCTCGGATGTGGTCATTACCACGGCTCAGATCTATGGGAAAAAAGCCCCCATTTTGATTCCTGAATCGACGGTCAAAGAAATGAAAAAGGGTTCCTGCATCATTGATCTTGCGATAGAGCAGGGGGGGAATTGCGAATTAAGCGAGGCGGGAAAAGAGGTGGTGAAACATGGGGTCATCATCAACGGGTTTACGAATGTTCCGAGTTCCCTTCCGGTTCATGCCAGCCAGATGTATTCCCGGAACATCGAGAAGTTTCTTTTCCATATAACGGATGAAAAAGGGTTTAAGTTCGACTTGAATGATGAAATTACGCGGGGAGCGATCATTACCCATAAAGGGGAAATCCTGCACCCCCAGGTGAAAGAGGCTCTGGCAGCCAAATAAATCTTTTTTAATCGGTTTGTTGAGAAAGGGAAGGAATATGTTATCGCCTTTTATGGTTGATGTTTATGTACTGATGCTGGCGGGATTCGTCGGGTTTGAACTGATTCGGAAGGTTCCCCCGACGCTCCATACGCCATTGATGTCGGGAACCAATGCCATTACCGGGATTTCTCTGGTGGGAGCCCTTGTGGCGGCCGGCCATCAAGGAGGGACCGTCGCTAAAATCCTGGGGTTGCTTGCCGTGATTTCCGCGAGCATCAACGTTGTCGGGGGGTTCATGCTGACCGACCGTATGTTAAAAATGTTTAAGAAGAAGGAAAAATAAAGAATATGACAAACCAGGTTATTGATATTGTTTACCTGATCTCGTCGGCTTTAGTTATTTTTGGAATAAAAAAATTAAATTCTCCCGATACCGCCCGGGCGGGAAATCTTTTCTCGACGCTCGCTATTTTTCTTGCGGTCGTGGTGACCCTCCTGAACAAGGAAATCGTCCAGTTCCATACGATTCTCATAGGCGTCGCCATCGGGTCGGCGATCGGTGTGGTCTTTGCCAGAACCGTTAAAATGACCCAAATGCCTGAAATGATCGCCATGTTAAATGGGTTCGGGAGCATCTCGTCCGCTTTAATCGGGATTACAGAATTTTACCGTACTTTTCCCAACCCGAGCGGGTTTGATATTACCGCCATTGTTCTTTCGGCCATCGTGGGAACCAGCACTTTTTCGGGAAGTATTATCGCGTATGCCAAATTACGGGAACTGATGACCGGCAAGGCGATCTTATATAAATTTCAACATCCCCTGAATTTGCTTATGTTTTTAGCCATCATCGGCTTTTCGATTTATCTTCCCTATCATCCCGAAAGCAATGTGTCGTTTATCATGATCAACATTCTTTCGCTGGTGCTGGGAGTCACCCTGGTCCTTCCCATCGGCGGGGCCGATATGCCGGTGGTCATTGCCCTCCATAACTCTTATTCTGGAATTGCCGTTCTGGTAACCGGATTTTTATTTAACAACAATGTGTTGATTATCATCGGATCTCTGGTCGGCTCTTCGGGGATGATCTTAACCTATATTATGTGCAAAGGGATGAACCGGTCGGTGATTAATGTCATGTTCGGCGCGGTCGCGACGGACAATACGCCGCGAACGACCGATGGCCAGCCTGCCAGGCGGAGCGCAGTGAAAGAATATTCGATAGAGGATGCCATCACCGTTTTACAGAACTGCCGGTCATTGATCGTGGTTCCCGGGTATGGATTGGCGGCCGCCCAGGCCCAGCATGCCGTCCGAGAACTGGGAGATCTACTCGAAGAACGGGGCGTTTCGGTGAAATATGCCATTCATCCAGTGGCAGGAAGAATGCCCGGTCACATGAATGTGCTTCTGGCCGAGGCGAATGTCCCCTATCCCCAGCTTTATGATATGGATGAGATCAACGGCGAATTTTCAAAAACGGATGTTTCTCTGGTGATCGGCGCCAACGATGTCGTGAATCCGGCGGCTAAAAACTCCCCCAGCAGTCCGATTTACGGAATGCCGATCCTTGATGTGGAGAGCACCAAAACGGTGATTGTTCTCAAGCGAAGCATGAATCCGGGATTTGCCGGAATAGAAAATGAACTCTTTGAACGGCAGAATACCATGATGGTATTTGGAGATGCCAAAAAGACGGTCAACGAGTTCATCAAAGGGATCAAAGAATAAGCGAGTCGGACATCTCATAACAAGGAGCAGAAAATGAAAGTGATTTTAAAGGAAGATATCGACAATCTGGGGAAAATGGGAACCTTGCTCGATGTGAAAGATGGTTATGCCCGGAATTTCCTGATTCCCCAGCAGAAGGCCATTTTAGCAACCGATAAGAACGCCAAAGAATTAGAGCACGTCAAAAAGATGATCGAATCCAAACTTAAAAAGGTCAAGAAAGAAGCGGAGGGCCTCGGCGAGAAAATAGAGTCTCTAACGCTTCATATTCCTGTTCAGGCGGGAGAAGGGGATAAAATTTTCGGATCGGTGACATCGCAGGATATCGCGGATGCCCTCGAAAGAGCCGCTGTGACGATCGATAAAAAGAAGATTATGCTCGAAAAGCCGCTCAAAGAACTTGGGATCTTTCCGGTTCCGATCAAGATCCATTCAGAAATCATCGTACATGTTAAGGTTTCTGTCGAAAAGGCCCCTTGAGTTTTGAACGGTCGATGACCTTATTCGTTCCTGGTTTCTGAAGGCGGTGTCGGAGGGCAGGGAATGACGGGGAATGGAGAAATACCCTGTCTTACCCCTAATCCCGGCAGGAGCTTCCGATCTGTGGATCGGTCGGTCCCAAGACCGGATGGATCGGTCGATCCCAAGACCGGAAGAATGGGGGTTGTAATCCCCCGAGCGGTTAAAAGTAAAGGGTTGACCACAAAAAGCCATTCCCGATATTCCGTTTTTCCTTCGAAACAACGGTCCAGTCCCTTAAAATTTGCGGTTTTTAGCGGTTTATCTTTGCTCTTGCTCCGGACTCCGATGATTCCCCCTGATGCGCCATCCATGATTAAATCCCACTCCTCATTATTGACCGGGTCCTTGTATAATTTTCGGAGATACCGGACGGGTTGAGGCGTCCGCGGATCTTTAACCAGATTGTCCAAAGAGTGCGGGTATCTTCTTAAAGGATCGCCGCTGACATATTGCGCGATAGCAGACCGGATGGCATTTCCCCTGAATAACAGTTCTTTTTCTTTTTCCCTCTTGGAAATTGTTTTCCATTGATAGGCGGTGACCGAAAGGGAAATCCCGACAATCATGACCATCGCCATGACGGCTAAAAAGGTAAACCCCCTGTTTGGTCCAACCATTTTTCGGGGATTCGGCGTCATGGAGTCTTCTTTTCAACTTCTCCCTGCCACTTCTTCATGCCGCCTTTGAGATTATAGACGTCCTGATATGCATTCTTGACAAGGAGACTTCCCAGTTCATGGCCCATCGGTCCGCCATGGCAAACAAATACAATGCGGTCATCGGAAAAAAGCTCGTTAAATATTCTGGGCCTGGCCGTGCCATACGGAATATTGATAGCGCTCTTGATATGGGCTCCCGCAAATTCTTCAGGCTCCCTCACGTCTACGATCACCAGCCGTTTGCCATCAGACATCAGGGCCTCCAGCTCCCTGCCGTCAATTTCCTTAAGGCCCCCGGCAACGGATAAAGATGCCGTTAACGCAATTCCTAAAAACAGACCGAACCCGGCAAATAACCATTTTTTCATCAGAGACACCTCTAGATCGTTTTTAATTTTGTTTTGGACTTTTTCCCTCATTTCTTTTTAAAATAGTAAAGGGATTTTCCCGGTTATTCAATCTTAAAATATGAAAAAACCTGAACAGAACAAAAATTTAACCGGATGGTTTAGCCGATTGTGACATGAAGTCAATGAGCCATTTAATCCATTTTCTTCCGCGATAAGGGGGCCTTAACAAGAAGATCGGATTCCACCGGGATTGTAGGAAAACCCCCTTTTTCCTGGAAAAAGTTTCAAATCCTTCCTTCCCGTGATAATGCCCGATCCCACTTGCCCCAACCCCGCCGAAAGGGAGATCATTTTGACCTATATGGAAAATGGAGTCGTTAATCGTAACCCCTCCGGAGAGGGTCTCACTTAATATCCGTTTAATTCGTTTCCGGTTATAATCAAAATAGTATAGAGCTAAAGGTTTTGGCCTCCGGTTTATGTATTCGATGGCTTCATCAAGGGATTGATACGGAATAACCGGCAGAAAGGGTCCGAAAATTTCTTCCTGGACTACCTTCATTGAAGGCTTTGTTCCCAGAATCAAAAGGGGCGCGATTTTCCTTGAGCCCGGCCCGGAAAGGGTCTTTTCGGGGTTAAGGTCAACAATAGACGCGCCCTGGTCGATGGCATCCTGCAAATAGGATTTTAGCCGTAAGTAATGGTGATGATTGATAATAGAACTGTAATCCGGATTTTCCCAAATTTCAGGATAGCTTTTAGCAATTTCTTTCCTGGAGGCATCAACGAATGCCAGGACTTTGTTTTCCGGTAAAAGGACATAATCCGGAGCGATACAGGTTTGTCCGGCATTGATTGATTTTCCGAACATGATTCGCTCCGCCGCTTTTCCCACGGGAAAATCGGGGCCGATAACAGCAGGAGACTTTCCTCCCAATTCAAGGGTAAGGGGAGTCAGGTTTTCGCCTGCGGCCTTCATCACCATCCTTCCGACGGCTGTTGATCCGGTAAAAAGCAAATGATTAAAGGGTAAATTTGAGAAAGCTTTTCCTATATCCGGTCCGCCGTTAATGACCGAGATCTGCTCTTCAGGAAAATATTGGCCGATCAATGCGGCGAATAAGCCGCCGAATCGAGGTATGTTTTCCGACATTTTAATCATGACCCGGTTGCCCGCGGCCAGAGCATAAACGAGGGGAACCATCGCGAGGTAAAGAGGGTAATTCCATGGAGTGATGATTCCAACTACTCCAAGGGGTTGTTTGATGATCATCGCCCTCCCGGGGATAAACCATCTGGAAACGCGCCTCCGTTCAGGTTTCATCCATTTTTCGAGATGAGTCGTAACATAACGTATCGTTTCTAATGAGGGAAATATTTCGAGTAAACGGGTTTCATCCGTTGAACGATGGCCAAAATCTGCCGATATGGCTTGAGCCATATCATCTGAATGTTTTATAAGAATCCGGCGAAGGTTTTTCAGAAGGGTTAAACGGCTGGCATAGGATAAGCATGGTGCCTTATGAAAAGCATTTTTTTGGCGCTCAAAAATGGTGATGAAAGGATTATATGGGATCTCCGGCAACGTCAAAAGGCACCTCCCGAGCGTTTAGACTATGATTGCCATTAACCCGCCATGGCAGATGATGCCATATTGTAAGGAGTTTAAATATAATGAAAATCAGAAAATAACGCAAATCCTTTGTCCGAATACCATAAATATGGGTTAAAGGATATAAAGAGCTTTCTTCTTTTCTCCGGTACTGGTTTTTTCCCCAATCAGAAAGGGACAAGTAGAATTCAGTTTGAAAATTCATGCGGATAAGATAGATAATGGCTAAATCAAATGGATTGAAATTCGAGGAAAATGATGATGAACCATCTTAAGACGATTTGGATTGTCACTATTTTATTAACGGGGGGACTGATAGGGATCTCGCCAACACCGGTTTCAGGGGAGGGTGAGATCCCTAATCCTTTTGGCGGAGTGCGTCTTTCACGGTTAAGCTTAATCGAGGGAGAGGTTCAGTTGCAGCGGGGGAATGATGAGGAGTGGTTCTCGGCAGCCGTCAATATGCCGCTTCGGCCTTATGACAAAATCTGGGCAAGCGACGGAGCGCGGACCGAAGTCCAGTTTGATGATGGGACAATGGTCCGCCTAGCGGAAAATACCAGCCTGGATCTCTTGAATCTGGCCCCGGGGAGAATCCATCTTCAACTCACCCTGGGCGTGGCGAATATCATCGTCCATTCCGTTTCCGGCGCCTCGCCGGAAGCGTTCTTTTTTGAACTGAATACTCCTCAGGCTGACCTTCTGGTCAACAATTCCGCAAAGTTTCGCGTGAATGTGACTGAAGACGGGTCGACCGAAATCACCGTCAGGGAAGGGGAGATCAGGCTCAGCAGCGATGAAGAGCCGGTTGTCGTGGCCAGAGGACAGCGGGTGGTCATCGAAGGGAGTGAAAACCCCCGTTACCAGCTGGAATCAGCAGGACAGCCTGATGAATGGGACCGGTGGAATGAAATCCGGGATAGTGACATTGCCCGGGCTTTCAGCGGGAGATACCTTTCCCCCGATATTTCAATGGGGGTGCTGGAGTTAGACGCCTACGGCCAATGGGTTCTGGTCCCGGACTATGGGCGAGTTTGGATGCCCCGGGTGTCCGAGGGATGGGTCCCTTATTTCTCAGGCCGATGGGTCTGGATAGAACCCTGGGGATGGACTTGGGTCTCGTATGAACCCTGGGGGTGGATTCCGTACCACTACGGCCGCTGGGTGATGGTTTCCCAAGGATGGGTCTGGGTGCCAGGTTCGCGGACGGAGGTCTGGACGCCCGGAAGCGTTCGGTTTATCCAGGGACCCGACTGGGTCGCCTGGGTGCCTCTTGCGCCAGGCGAGAGGTATTATTATAACCCCGGGAGATCGGTTCGCGTCGATAGACGCCTCATCAACTATCGAGTGCCGGGCGCTGTGACGGTACTTCCTCGCCTGACCTTTATTACCGGCAATCCGGGTCACAGGAAGTTTACTCCGCCCGCAGACCCGGTCCGGTCAGGCCGGATCGTTGCCGGCCCCCCTCCGGTGCTGCCAACCCAATCGAGTCTTCGGCCAAAAATGGGCGAAGGAACAGGTTCAAAATTCCAGCCCCCGCGGGTCATTAACCGGCCTGTGGTTTACCATAATCCGGCGCCCGCTCCGCCCGCCCGGTTTGAAGACCGGGTCAATAAGCTTCACGAGGTGATCCTGCAGGGACGTCCGCCTGTTGCGGATACGCAGGGATTCCGCATAGAAAAAAATCTGCCTCGAGTGGATGAAGACCGGCGCCTTCCCGAAAGAATCCGAAAAGATATTATTATTCATAAATCGATTAGAGACCCGGTAAGAGAAATCCCCCGTTCTTTGCCGCGGCCACCCTCCCTGGAGCGGGAGCAGGCGCGTATTCCAGGGGGAGGGAAAGAACACCGGCAACCTCAGCTCCCCAGGAATTTTGAATTGAAAAAGGAGGCTCCCGGACAACCGGAGAGAGCCAGGCCGCTTTATCGAAAGCCTCCGGAGCCTTCAAATTCGAGAGAGATAAAATAGATTTCGGATGTGTCTGATTCCCGGTTTGCAAACAGGATATCGATCTGTTAAAGTTTTGTTTTTAATACAGGGTTTGGAGGAAAAGGAGTTTCTTATGAAATGTTATCAAACAATTCTCGTTGTATTATTGTTGCTGGTTTTTGCCGGCTCCGGCATTGCGGGAGAGAAAAAAACCCTTGCTGAGATCTGGCTGGCGCCCGAATATCAGAATGAACGGGAAAAAATCAAAGACCGCTTAAAATCAAGCCATATTACCCGTTCGACCATTCAGCTTTATAAGGTGGGCGTTCCCGCGGCGATTGTTGCGGTAGGAGAGAGTACTCCCGCCGAGGGTGGGCGGGTGGCCATTGAACTGGCCAGACAATATAACCGAAAAAAAGTGGAATACCTGATTCCGGAAGTCCTCCTTCCTGTGAATTATATCGCCGTCGGCACGTCTGCATACGATGAATCTGTTTTAATTCCCGTCGAGAGCGCCGACGTCGACCGGCTGGCCGACCCCTCTTTGTCTACAGAGGCGTTTCATCTGCTCTATCAAAAACTCACCCATGCCGATGAGTCTTACAAGAAAAACTATAAAAGAGGTTTCAATAATGAAAAGTAGCGGCAGGCCGGGGTTTTTCTATTCGAAGTTCAGGTCGAGCGAAAGCTCGGTTTTTTTATCCGGATAGATCGTGATCTCTTTTTCTTTGGCGGGGAGCCCTTCGTGCCAGACCTTGATTTTATATTTTCCGGGAGGGATGTCTGAAATTCTATAATTTCCGTCCTTGCGGGTGACGGCAACATAAGGGTTTTCTGTCACATAAATCCACCCTTGCATAAACTTATGAGCGTCACATCGGGTGCTGATGACCCCTTTTTGCGCAATGGCTTTCTTGATGTTTTTTCCGCCCGGAGGCATGGCAATATTCAACAGGGAGATCCCCTCCATGTGAAGGTGGGTATTATGGAGTACGAGATCTGAATTCCTGATTTCATAAGAATTGCCCACCATTCCAGTCTGAACATGAGGCACAAAGTGGCAATGGCGATTTTCAATGATGAGGCTAGTGGAAGGTGGTTTTTTCCCTCGCGAAATATCTTCAATGCTGACGACCACGTTTTCCAGACCTTTATTATCCCGGTTGATCAGAAACGTTTCCTCCTCTACCGTTGAACCGCAAAATTCGGGGTTGTTGACTACCTGATGAGATGGATTGGAAGGCAGGTTCCCCTTGAATTTAATCGTTCCAACAAGCTCCCCGCCTTGAGTGACAGGAACGACGTCGTACGCCAATAGACTTGGCAGGCCTCCAGACTCGGAGAATGTTCCGAAAGACAAAAATAAAATAAAAAAGGATCCTATCAACCATGTCTGTTTTAGCATCTGGTCACCTCGAACATAAAGACTACAATTATTCTGACGTTAACATTTGATTAAAGTTTAACTCATAAATAGAATTTGTCAAATCAACTGCTCATTTTTTTTTGTTAAATGATATAAAGCAATATGATGTGATAATACCGTAACATTGTTATTAAAATGAATATTGACATCAAACGTAAAAGTTTTAAGGAGGCGTTCATGAAATTGAGGTTTCAGGTGATAGGTATCCTGTTAAGCGTTTTTCTTTTATTTTTATTATTTGCGGATCCTCCGTTTTTACAGGCCGAAGAGATCGATTCCTCCGGATTCCTGATAAAAATTGATCAGGCGTATGCAGAAAGGGATCATGAAGAGGTTCTGAAAAAGGGAGAGCTCCTTTGTGAGGAGGCCCTTGAAAAGGGGATTCCAAAAGATGAGATTTACTGGAGAATGGCCCGGTTTAAAGCCTGGGAAGGGAACCTGCTGACAAAAAAGGATTCCGAAAAACTAAAACGTTTTCAGGAGGCTGAAGCATGGGCAAACAAGGGCATTGTGGCGAACCCTGGAAATGTCGAGGCCCATTTCTGGCTGGGAGTGGCGTATGGAAGAATCGGTGAAACCCAGGGCATTTTTAAGTCATTTTCTTTAATTGAACCGATACGCCATGAAATGAACGAAGTCTTGATCTTGAATCCCAACCACGCCGGGGCTCATCACCTGCTTGGGGTCATGTACCGAAAACTTCCCTGGTTCAAGGGAGGGTCCAACAAAAAATCTGCCGAGGAGTTGCAAAAATCAATTGAATTAAATAGAAGAAATACGCTCTACCATCTCGATCTGGCTAAAACCTACTTTGCCATGAACAAATCAGCCGATGCGAAAAGAGAACTTGAAACGGTTAAAACGATGGCCGATCCTTTTGATCCCGTCCAGTCTGCCCGGGATAAAAAAGAGGCTGATCTCATGGATCACCCATAAAATCCCCCTTTTTTCGGGTAGAATTCGCATCTAACACTTGATTATATTGAGGGTTTTAGTATAATGAGACTAGTTGTAAAGAGAAGGATTTTATGAGCGAATTGAAATTCGAAGGGGCCATGGCCCGGCTTGAAGAAATTGTCAAAACCCTTGAAAAAGGAGACCTTCCCCTGGATCAGGCCATGTCTTCCTTTGAAGAAGGAGTAACCCTGTCAAAAATCTGCCTCAAACATCTGGAAGAGGCGGACCGGAAGGTTGAAATTCTCATTCAAAGTCAAAATGGCCCGAAAAAGGCCGAACCCTTTCAGGTCCAGGATATCCAGGAGTGAAAACGAGTTTTAAGCAGTATCTTGAAAATCAGAAAAAAAAAATTGATAAAACCCTGAGGGAAATCCTCCCTCCCCTCAACACGTTCCCCGAGAAACTACATGAAGCGATGCATTATCCCCTTTTTGCAGGAGGAAAGAGGCTCCGGCCTATTCTGATGACCGCCTCTTGCGAAGCCGTCGGGGGAGAGAGTGACAGGTTTCTTCCGGTTGCCTGCGCCATTGAATTAATCCATACCTATTCTCTGGTTCATGATGATCTCCCGTCGATGGATAATGATGATTACCGGAGAGGCCAGCTCACGGCCCATAAAAAGTTCGGGGAAGCTATCGCGATCCTTGCGGGAGATGCCCTGCTCACAGAAGCTTTTCACATCATGGCTTCGTTTTCGGATGATCCGGTCCTTTTTTGCCGGATGATCGAGGAGTTAAGCCTTGCGGCGGGGAGCCGGGGAATGGTGGGAGGACAGGTCTTTGACCTGGCCCTGGAGGGAAAAGAAGAGGTGACTGCCGAGATGCTTGAAAGGCTCCACCGGAATAAGACCGGCGCTCTGATGACGGCCTCAGTCTCTATCGGGGCCATGGCTGGAAAGGCTTCAAAGCAACAGTTTGAATCGTTAAGGGTTTACGGGCAGAAAGTAGGGTTGGCTTTTCAGGTGACCGATGATATCCTTGATATAGAGGGGGATCGGGCTGAACTCGGCAAAAGCGTTGGAAAAGACCGGGCGGCTCTCAAAAAGACGTATCCTGATGTGATCGGACTCGGTGAAGCCAAAAAATTTCAAAAAGCCTTGATTGAAAGCGCGCTCGAGAGCCTGGCTCTTTTTGATGACCGCGCCGATCCGCTTCGGGAGATTGCCCGTTATTGTATTGAAAGGAAAAAATAAAATGAAGCTGCTCGACCAGATTTTATCCCCCTACGATTTAAGAAAGTTGTCTCGGGAACAGCTTCCACGGGTTGCCGATGAGATCAGAGAGCGGATTATTCAGGTCGTATCCCAAAATGGGGGGCATCTGGGGGCCGGGCTTGGAGCTGTTGAGATCACTCTGGCTTTGCATTACCTTTTTAATACCCCGGAAGACCGGATTGTCTGGGATGTGGGCCATCAGGCCTATCCGCATAAATTATTAACGGGGCGAAACGGCCTGTTTCCTACTCTTCGCCAGTATCAGGGGCTCAGCGGTTTTCCAAAACGAGATGAAAGCCCTTATGACACGTTTGGCGTGGGGCATGCCGGAACGGCGATTTCTGCCGCCCTCGGCATGGTTGAGGCCAGGGACCAAAAAGGGCTGAAGCACAAGGTGATTGCGGTGGTGGGAGACGGCGCTCTGACGTCAGGAATCGCTTTTGAAGGATTAAACCACGCGGGAGCCTTAAGAAAGGACATGCTGGTCATTTTAAATGACAATGAAATGTCGATTTCAAAAAATGTGGGAGCGATCTCGGCCTATTTAAACCGTTTAATGACCGGAAAAATGTATACGACCTTGAAAAAAGAGACTGAACATATCCTGAGAAATATTCCAAAAATCGGCGAGCCGATGGTCAAGTTTGCAAAAATGGCTGAAGAAGGGGTGAAGGGATTAATCGGTCCGGGGATTATTTTTGAGGAACTGGGGTTCCATTATGTCGGGCCGATTGACGGTCACCGGCTTGACCATGTGTTGCTGACTCTTGAAAACATCAAACAATTATCGGGTCCTTTTCTGGTTCATTTCATTACCAAAAAAGGAAAAGGGTATCCTCCTGCTGAAAAAGACCAGGCCGCTTTTCATGGGACATCCGCCTTCCATATCGAGACCGGCGAGCCCAAAAAGAAATCATTAACGCCCACTTACACAAAAATTTTTGCGGAGACGCTGACTCAGCTTGCTAGAGAAGACTCAAGAATTGTCGCCATTACAGCGGCCATGCCAGAAGGAACAGGCCTTCACCGGTTTCAGAAAGAACATCCTGACCGGTTTTACGATACCGGGATCGCCGAACAGCATGCGGTCACCTTTGCCGGAGGGCTTGCGGCAGAAGGAATGAAGCCGGTTGTGGCGATTTATTCGACCTTTCTCCAGCGGGGTTATGATCAGATCATTCATGATATCGCCATCCAGAACTTGCCGGTTTTATTTTGCCTTGACCGGGCGGGACTGGTCGGAGAGGATGGAGCGACCCATCACGGCGTTTTTGATCTTTCTTACCTCTCATCGATCCCGCAGATGATGGTCATGGCGCCACGGGATGAAAATGAGCTTCGCCGGATGATTAAGACCGGACTGATGTGGAAAGGTCCTGCGGCGCTCCGCTACCCGAGGGGAGAGGTTGCCGGCGTGAAGATCGACGACGAGATTCTCTCCATTCCTGTCGGAAAAGGAGAAGTGCTTAAAGAAGGAGAAGACGTTTATATTCTTGCTATCGGATCGATGGTTCAGGAGGCACTCGGGGCCAGGGAGGAGTTGGCCAAAAGAGGGATCTCGGCGGGCGTTTTTGATGCCCGGTTTGTAAAACCTCTTGATCGCCTGGCTATTCTTGAAATTGCCGGAAAAATACCGTTCCTTGTCACCATCGAAGAAAATGTCCTAGCCGGCGGCTTTGGTTCAAAAGTGTTGGAACTCCTGCAAGATGAAGGGCGCATGAAGCGGGTCCTTCGACTGGGGGTTCCCGATCATTTTATTGAGCAGGGGCCGCAGAAATTATTAAGGGAAAGCCTCGGATTGAATGCCCCGGGCATTGCCGCCAGAATTGAAAAGTTTTTAGGGAAAAACAACCTATGTGAAGTGAAACTCTCTGAGAAGCCGGCGACTGAACCGGGAGTTCAAACGACGGATCCTTGAAAATGGCCCCAGCCATTTTAAATAAAAAAATGCGGCTCGACCAGCTTCTGGTTGAAAAAAACCTGGTTTCGAGCCGTGAAAAAGGGCGGCGGCTCATTATGGCCGGGTCTGTCTATGTCGATGGCGTCATGATGGATAAGCCGGGCACCCTGGTGTCGGGCTCCGGGGTGGAGATCAAGGAAAACGAGTTTCAACGATACGTCGGTCGGGGCGGGGTTAAACTGGAGCATGCCCTCCGGGCTTTTTCAATTTTTCCGGCGGGAAAGACCGCCCTCGATGCGGGCGCCTCCACCGGGGGCTTTACCGATTGCCTTCTTCAGAATGGGGCAGTTAAGGTCTATGCGGTAGATGTCGGGTATGGCCAGCTTGCCTGGAAACTTCAGCAGGATCCGCGTGTCATCCGGATTGAAAGGACCAACGTGCGCTACCTTCCCCCGGATCAGATTGGAGAGAAGGTGGACCTTATGGCGGTGGATCTTTCGTTTATTTCGGTGACCCTGGTGTTGAAACATCTCCTCAATTTTTTAAAGCCCGAAGGTGAAATAATAATCCTTGTCAAACCTCAATTCGAGGTCGGAAAAGGAGAGGTGGGAAGAGGCGGAGTTGTCAGAGAAGAGCGGCTTCATCAACAGTCGGTCGAGAAGATCAGGACGTTTGCTTTAAGTATCGGGCTCGATTCTCCTGGGACGGTTGAATCGCCAATCCTGGGCCAAAAGGGAAATAAGGAATTTTTGATGCATTTGAAAGGGATTTCCTAAAATTGAAAGTTCTGGTAACCGGCGGGGCAGGGTTCATAGGGTCTCATATTGTGGACCGACTGATCGTCGAAGGCCATCCGGTGGTCGTGGTGGATAATCTATCCACCGGCAAAAAGAAAAACATTAACCGGAACGCGAATTTTTATAAACTGGACATTCTGAGTCCGAAATTAGAGAAAATTATAAAAAAAGAAAAGCCCGATGTGATCAGCCATCATGCGGCCCAAATTGATGTCAGAAGATCGGTCGCCGACCCGATATTCGATGCCCAGGTCAATATTCTCGCATTGATTCAACTGCTGGAATACGCGGTAAAATACGGGACCAAACAATTTGTCTTTGCTTCTTCCGGAGGGGCCGTTTATGGCGAGCAGACCGAGTTTCCCGCTCCGGAGAGCCATGATACTTTTCCGGTCAGCCCTTATGGCATCACCAAACTGACGGGCGAGAAATATCTTTTTTACTACAGGCAGAACAGCGGGCTGGAATATACCTGCTTGAGATATGCCAATGTTTACGGCCCCCGGCAAGACCCTTTTGGGGAGGCCGGCGTGGTGGCAATTTTTACCGAGAAAATGCTTCGGAATGAGCAGGTAATCATTAACGGCAACGGGATGCAAACGCGTGATTATATTTTTGTGGACGATGTGGTCGATGCCAATATGCTGGCGATGAATGCCAAACCGGTTCATACCGGTTATTTTAATGTCGGGACCGGGATAGAAACGCCGGTCAATCAGTTGTTTAAACTCCTTCAAGGCCTTACGGAGTCGACCATTAAAGAGATCCACGGCCCCGGGAAGAGAGGGGAGCAGATCCGGAGCTGTCTCGATTACTCAAAAATCCAGAAAGGCATGGAATGGGAGCCGAAGGTCCCCCTGAAGATAGGGCTTGAGAGGACCGTCGCTTATTTCCGGAGCAATAAAAAAAAATAAAAGGGAAATTATGATAAAAAAAGTGTTCGTGTATCTTCTGGTATTGCCCTTTTTGACCTCCTGCTTTGCTTCAAATCAGATTAAGATGGCTGACCAGAGAGTTCAGGAAGAAAAGTGGGATGAAGCCTTTGAAGTTTATCTGGAAGAGGCAAAAAAACATCCTGACGATCAGACCCTCAAGGTAAAGCTCTATCAGGTGAGATTAAAAGCGGGAGGACTCCACCTATTAAAAGGGAAGGAACTTGAAAGAGCAGGAAATATCGACGAGGCGATCACAGAATTCAGGAAAGCCCTTGTTTTCGACCCCGGAAAATCGGAATACCAGACCGCTCTGATCCGGGCGACCCGTTTAAAGGAGTCGGAAGACCATTATCAATCAGGGCAGAAATTGATAAAAGCAGGCAATCTGGAAGGGGCGGCGGAGGAACTCGAAAAGGCGTTCGCCCTGAATCCCGAAAATGAAACGGTGAAGGAATCTCTGGTCAGATTAAACGTGTCAAAAGAAATGGTCAAACAGGAGGGAACCGACCTCTCTTTAAAATCGAGCCAGCCGATTACCTTGAAATTTCATAACGCCCGGTTAAAAGAGGTTTTTGAGCTTCTTTCGAAAACGGCAGGGATCAACATTCTTTTTGACAAAGATGTGAGGGACGACAATGTCACCATTTTCGTCAAAGACGCGACTTTTAAGGAAACGCTCAATTTGATCCTCGCCACCAACAGCCTCTTTATGAAAAAGATCAGTGAAGATACCATCCTGATCATTCCTAAAACGAAGCAGAAGGTCGATCAGTATCAGGATCTGATGATCCGGATTTTTTACCTGTCGAATACCAAAGCCAAACCAATCGGCGATCTTCTCAGGACCATGCTCGAAATCAGAAGGATCCAGATCAACGAGGAGTTGAATTCGATCACGATCCGGGAGACGCCTGAAAAAATCAAACTGGCCGAAAAAATCATTGAAGCCAACGACCGGAAGATCGGCGAGGTGATGCTGGAGTTTGAAATTCTGGAGGTTCAAAGCACAGACGCTCTCCGGTATGGCTTTACGCTGGATAATTACAGAATAGGCGCCCTGATGGGCGGCAATACGGCAGTCGGGAGCAATGCTACCCAATTTACTCCGGGGATCATTGATATGGCGACCTTAAAAAATCTAAACGATCAGGTGTTTCAGTTTATTGTGCCTAAATTGTTTGTCGATTTTTTAAAGACGGAGTCGAATGCCAAAACCCTGGCCAATCCCAGGATCCGCGTATTGGATGGAAAGGCGGCAAAAATCAATATTGGAGACCGGGTTCCGATTTTATTGAGTTCTACGACCGGCGTTGTGTCTCCGGGGAGTGCCGTTGTTCCGACTACGGCCACCCAAACTGAATTTAAAGACGTGGGAATTAAAGTGACGGCAGAGCCGTCGATCCATTTAAATAACGATATTACCATTAAACTCGGCCTGGAAGTTTCTTCGTTGGGAGATCAGGTCGATCTGGGGGGAGGTATCAAGCAATTCAAATTCGGACAGCGGACCGCCGATACCTTTTTAAATTTAAGAGACGGGGAAACTGCCGTTATTGGAGGAATGATCCGGGACGAGGACCGTAAAGCGGAAAGCAAGATTCCGGGGCTCGGCGACATCCCCCTCCTCGGAATCTTTTTCTCCGGGAAAGACAAAGGAAAGTCAAAAGCTGATATTTTGCTGACCATTACGCCTCACCTCATTCATGGACTTGAAACGCCCTCAAAAGATTTACAGAGCTTCTGGTCCGGAACGGAAGAAAGTTATTCCACCAAACCGCTGTTTGCGGAATTCCCGACGGTGGGCGATGTACGGAGAGGCGCCGGAGAAACGCCTGTGAGTCCGCCGACCCCAGGAACCCCTCCGCTTCCGCCGTTGCCGGTTCTCCCCAGGGGGAGTCAGGCGGTTCCTCCGCCGGATGAGAGTGGGGGAGAGGCGAGCCTTCAGGTGGTTCCTCCCGCGGGCCAGGTTTTTGAAGGGCAGGAAACCAGTATCGACCTGTTTGCCGATAGCGTGAATGACCTTTCCGAGATCGATTTGACGCTGAATTACAATCCGGCCGTCCTTGACTTAAAAAAGGCGGTTGAAGGAGGCTTTATGAAAAGCGACGGGGCGCAAACGTCGTTTGTCACCTCGGTGAATGCTTTAACGGGGACGATTAACGTTCATCTTTTGAGGGTTGGAAAAGGGGAGGGTATAAGCGGGGGAGGAGCGATTGCGACCCTGACTTTTCTCGGAAAACGCAAAGGGGAGAGTTTTGTTTCCATAAAAGACGGGCGTTTGCTAAGTTCCGCCAAGGGCCTTCTCCCCGTTCGTCTGAACAGCGGAATGATTAAAGTCCAATAAGGGAGGGTTTCATCGATCTTCGCCGAAACAAATTCAATCAGCCGCGCGCCAGGGGACTGACGCTGTTAGAGCTGTTGATTACCCTATCTATTATCATGATTCTGGCATCCATGGTTCTACCCTTTTCAAAAATAGCGGCAAAACGGGCTAAAGAGATCGAACTCCGGCAGGCCCTTCGCGCCATGAGAGAAGCCATTGATGAATTTCATGGGGATTATCTCACCATCCCTTATAAAGGGACGACGATTGCCGGTGAAGTGGCCGGAGAAACCGGATATCCGAAAAGTCTGGACGTGCTGGTCAAGGGGGTTAAAAATCCCCATTCTCCCAAAGAGACGGTCAAGCGGTATCTCAGAAAAATCCCGATCGATCCGATGACGAAATCCGCCGATTGGGGTTTCCGGTGCAATTCCGATGAACCCGATTCCGAACAATGGTGTCAGGATGATGTTTTCGACGTTTATACAAAGAGCCAAGAGAAAGCAATAGACAAGACCGCCTATAAGGACTGGTAGGCATGTGATATCATCCAGTCTTATAAAACGAAATAAAAACCAAGGAGAAAAGATGGCAACCACCGATCCGTTAGTCAAAAAAGTAGAAAGATTGAAGAAAAAACTGACCAAAGTCAAAACGTCCTTTGCCGGAAAAGAAGTTGAACGGGAGACGGTCCGTTACTGGAGCAAGAAGCTAAAGCGATCCCAGCGAAAAAAGAAAGCACTTGATTTAAGAGCCCGGCAGATTGAAACTAAAAAGGTAAAAAAGAAAACAGGCGAGGAAGGGAAAGAGGCTCCTAAAACCGGAGAGACAAAAGCCTAACGTCGTGAAGCAACCCCTTTAGGGGTGCGGAATACGGATTTCGGGGGCCTCAGAGCTAGCTTTGGAAGCGTTTTCACAGCGGACATAAGATTCGTCTTTTGAAATCTTTTTGCTGTTGCGAAGGCCCCTGAATAGGATAATCATGGAAATCAATAAATCTTTCAAAATCGGGATTGTCCTGGGGGGCGGCGGAACCCGGGGATTCGCCCACCTGGGGGTCTTAAAAGTCTTTGAAGAAGAAAATATCCCTGTTGACATTATCTCGGGAACCAGCTTCGGGTCTCTTGTCGGCGGCCTTTACGCCATCGAACCCAATGCGGCTCTGATTAAAGATAGAATCCTCAAATTTCTAAAAACCCCGCTGTTTAAACGCGCCCGGCTCGAATTTTTAAAAGAAAGCTTTACCGAAGTCAAAAACACGACTTTGATCAGTCAAATAAAGTCCTATATCAAAAGAGGGATGTTTTATGGCATTTCTTTAAACCGGGGTTATTTTATCAGCGGTGAAGAACTTCAGAAAACGTTAAGCGGATTAATTGCGGAAATGATGATTGAAAATACGCAGATCCCCTTTGTCTGCGTGGCGGCCGATATTCTTTCGGGGGCCGAAGTCATTCTCTCGAAAGGTCCGATGAGAGAGGCCGTCGCGGCCAGCTGTGCCATTCCGGGTGTTTTTCCCCCTGTTAAGATCGGGAAGATGCAGTTGATTGACGGCGGATGGGTTAACCGCGTGCCGATAGAGCCTGCCTACAGGCATGGAGCCACTTTTACGATTGCGATAGAGGCGTCAAATGATCTTGAACCCTCCGAACTTAAGCGGGGCATTGAGATTGTTTTACGGGCGAGCGACATGACCCGGAATGTTTTAAGCGAAATTCAGTTAAGCCGTGCAGATGTGGTCATCCGCCCCAATGTCGGGCATATTCATTGGGCCGAGTTTCACCGGGGCCTGGAATGCTACCATGCGGGAGAAGAGGCGGCGCGGGCGATGGTCGAAACCATCAAACGGGAAATTCGGAATAAACGGTTAAAGCAATTTTGGCTGGGAAAACCAAAGCAGGCGACCCTTCCGAAAACGGAAAACCTCCCGGATATGCCATTCACAGAATTAAACGAAAGCCCTTCATGATGGCGTGGGAGTATCGCGTTGAAGAGCTCAGCGCCGAGCAAATAACCAACCAGCTGAACTTTATCGGAAACGACGGTTGGGAGTTAATCCATCTCCGGTATCGAGACTTGAACGCCCCAACTTATCTCTGTTTTTTTAAGCGACAAAAGGATCAGGGTCTATTTTGAAATGATTTTTTCGAGCCTGTTTTTTGCACGGTCGACCTGATTTTTGGCATTAGGGTCCATTTTCGCAAGATCCGCTTGGGTTTCTAAAATCAACTGGTTCAGCGGTTTCAGCTCTTTTTTCAACTCTCCCTGCGAAAGGTTCTCGGCTTTTTCCAGCTTCACTTTAGCTTCTCTCACTTCATTCACGGCACTCCCAAAATTTTTTTCTTCCAGGGCTGACGAAGCAAGACCCAGGTGGTCTTTGGAATCATTGAGCGCCATCCAGAGGCGGATTCCCTTCAACGTATGTTCCAGATTAGAGGCTCTGGATGAGAGTTCAGAAGGAATCTCCGAAAATTGTCCGGGCAAAACAAAAGAACGGTGCTCTCCGAAATAGTAGCCCGTTGCAAAGGTGATCACCAAAAATAAAAGCCAGAAAAAAGTTCTAAACATGACGAAGAACCCTCCTTCTTTTGGAAAGTGTATCCTAAACAGGTTTGATTTAAAAGCGAAATGAGGTTTAATGGACGGGTGTTCGTAGCGCTTGCTCAAGAAATTCCAGGAGTTTCCTCCGGTTTTCCTGATGAGCGTATGAGAAAGCGTCGATATGATGCCCCTCTTTGATGATCCAGAGGGTTTTAGGTATCCCGGCGGCCTTGAAAAGTGTTTCAGAGTGATGCGCCGGGATGACTTCGTCGGAATCTCCATGAACGATCAGAAGTGGAATGGGGGATATTTTTCCGACGGAGTCCATCGGACTGTACTTGTTGGTGATCAAAAACGACAACGGCCAATGAAAAGGCCAGGTCAGCCAGAAAGAGCCAAGCTTTTCCCGTGCGATATCCCGGTACCGGCTAAAGGAGCTTTCCAGAATGACCGCCCCGATTCCTCCCCGTTCTTGCGAGGCAACCGTGTATGCTGCCACCGCGCCCCCAAGGCTCTGTCCATAAACCACGATGGGGTACGGAATAACGTCGGGCCTCTGCCGTAAATAATCAAGCGCGGCGGCGCCATCTTGCTGAACCCCTTCACGGCTAGGGACTCCTTCAGACTTTCCATATCCCCTGTAATCGAAGAGGAAGACGTTATACCCCTCATCCGGAAGCCAGTAGACTGCTCCATAATGATTGCCGATATTGGCTCCGTTACCATGATATAGGAGGATAGTCCCTTTCATTTTTCCTCGTCCAGGGATAAACCAGCCGTTGAGCTTTGTTCCGTCGAAACTTTTGAAGTTGATCTCTTCGTATGGGTAGTTTAACCGGGCAGGCGTGATTAAAATGTCCGGCGTGGGCTGATAAAAAACGCCATTACATCCTCCCAGAACAAGGATGGACAGAAAAGAGCATCGGATGAAAATCTTTTTCATAAAAGACATTAAGATGGACTCGGGATTTAAAAATAATAATTCCAGTTCAATTTTACTTCTGTCCGGGCATGACTCAGGACTTCGTCCCATAACAGAGCGAGATTCAGGCTATGGCTTTGGCTTAATCTGAAGGTCTGAATAGCCGAGGCTTTGGATTCCTGAAAGCTCTCTCTGAAGGGATAGAAAAGCTTTTCGACGGAAAGGTTCATCTTCCACGAATCGGTGATTTTTTTAATCGTCCCGGCTTTGATCCCTCCCCCGAGAATAGTGTAGTCCTTATAATCCCCATTGATTCCAAAATTTATTTCCGCCAGGCCATAATAAAGGCCAAGCCATCTATTTTCAAAAGAGACCCCTGCGCCGGGACTGATCTGGTAAACCAGTTTGTCATTTCCATCCGGACTCAATTGCTCTTTGAGTCCCGTCGTGAACATATAAGAAAAAGGACGAAAAAAAAGATCTCTTGGAGAAATTGACATAATATTGATCAGATCAATATGGTCCAGTTTTATTCTCCCGTCAGAATAACTCCTGATGGCCGTTTCACCGAAGATAATTTGCAGCCCTTCCGCGAATCCATTGTCCGGATCAACCAGACTATGGTAAGCGCCCCTGTAGTCGATTTCAAAAAAAGACACTTTTTCTTTGACGCCCAGGCCGGAACTTAACCGGCCCGATTGATGCCCTGCTTCAGGGGGCTCGGGGGCCGGGATCTTGTCCAGATTACTGCCGGGGTTCCCCATTTTGCTCCGTTCGTTCAGGGTGGAGAGAAAGACTCTCAGATAGTCCTCTTTCGTTAATTGATGGGTATTATACTTGTATTGAATATCTTCAATCGCCAGATCGAGCGTCCTTATTTTCAGGCCACTGTTCAAAGAGGATAGTTGTCCGGGTTCTAAGGAATGGGTAGCTATTCTCAGGGCATTGGTTTGCGCATGATCATCCAGCAGGGAGGCGAGATACCGGATTCTGGTTGCCTGAGAGGGGCGAAAATCAATTTTTTCTACGAGGTTGTTCTCTTCTACCATTCTGACGCTGTCGGTGGGAATGACCCATGGCCGTGGGAAATCGGTCAGATGAAGAGAAGGCCTGGCGGCTTCGAGGAGGAACAGCAGATTATATGAGCAGTTTTCATCAAAAAAATAATAATACGAATAGATGTCTTTGAGTTCCCAGAGATGGAGGAGGATTTTTCTGACTTCTGATTCTGAAAGGTTGAGCCGGTATTCCCACATATCCCGCTGTTCAGTGTCATTATACATTTTCACCCTGTCATAATAAGGAAAAAGGGTGAAATAACCTTTGTAAAAACCAAAGGTCCCTTTGATCGGATAGAGAAGGCCCATCGAGTCGGGGAAGGCGGCATAATTGGCGGCAAAAGCGAGGAGTTTGCTCTGAGACCGGCTATCGAGCCTGAGGAGGGTATGTCCGAACATGGAAGCGGGGTTGTTCATAAAAAATGCGGGGAAAACCAGGACGGCCGACTGAGGCTGGACGGTTTTTTCCGCGGTATTGAAATCATGGCATGCGATTCCTGAAAAGAAGGTGTCATCAAACGCCAATTTTTCTTTTAACCATTCATAACGTGCGATAAATTTACATCGGGGATGGGCATCATTTTTATTATCGCTCTTTAAAAGTGAGGTCAGCGTGGCTTCCAGTTCAGCGGCCGGGTTTTCTTTTCCATCGGGAGCAAGAAAGAACCTGGGGTCGTCGATCAGGCTTTTGTATCCCGATTGAACCGGTTTGTAATGCAAGAGAACATGCCAGTAACGGTCATCGGAAAGCCGCACTTCTCTGGCTTTTTTTAACAGCTCGGCGAGCAGGAGAGGTTCTTCCGATTTTGCAGGAAAAGAGAAGAAGAAGAGTAAAATTAAAAAAGGGGATATGGATGACCTGATCCATCCATATCCCCTTTTCAGTAAAGCTACTTTCAACAGGAGATTGAACTACTCGTTGATTATTGTCATAATTCTATCAACGACATCGGCAGATTCGACCTTCTCCGATGAAAAAATAGTCGAAAAACGGGTCTGTAGTTTTGCATAGATAGCCGGTTTCAGATCGGCTGAAACCCCTGTGAGCTCCACTAACGTTTCAAGAGACTCCCCGCGGCCTGCGGCCACATCCTTTGCAAGATTATCGATATTGGCCCGGACAAAATCGTTTAACATGGGATTGCTGACGAATTTTTTAGGTGTTTTTTCACAATTCAGCGTTCCGGATGTGATCCCAAAAGTTTGATTCCCGGCAATGCCATTGAGTGTTCCGACCAGAATCTGAACCATTCCCGGTTCATTTCCCAGTAGCATCGATCCAAGACCGCATCCCGCGGTTCCATAGGTTTTTTCTACTGCCATGGCGGACTGCGCACCGATCATCGCAATTGAAATAAAAAGAGCTATAACCAGAAGTTTTTTCATTACACCCTCCTTAAAAAAGGATTTCTAAAAACAGAACACGGTTTCATTAAAATATTCTGTTAAAGTTTAGTTCATTTCTGAAGAGACCGCATCAATTTTATTTAGGACTTCAGCAAAAGCAACCTGTTCATTCGGAAAAATGAGGGTGAAATTCGCCTGAAGTTTTTCGTAAAAAAGGGCCTTTCTTTCCACAGGGACAGACATCAATTCCGCGAGGGTTTCGAGCGATTCCCCTTTTCCCATTGAAATCTCCTTAGCCAGATTATCCAAGTTGGCCTGGACAAACTCATTTAATTTTGTATTTGCCGAGAATTTAGTGTTTTTGTCGCAGTTGGATGTTCCTGAGGTGATTCCGAAAGTTTGACTATAAAAAGTTCCATTCGTTGTTGCGGCAAAGACCTGAATAGGTCCTGACTGTTTTCCAAATAACAAAGAACCCAGCCCGCAACCGGCCGCGCCATATTCTCCTTCCACGGCAAAGCTGGATCCCACGAACAATAAAGAGACGATTACTGCTGTTGTGATAGCAAATAGTTTCTTCAAAACAGTCCTCCTTGGTGAATGGTTTTTATTATTGATTGGGTTAAGGTGAATTTTGAAATGAATCCAAGCAAGACGCTACCCTAGCTTATTTTAAATGTCAATGATAAAAAAAAGGAGAGCAATTCCGACTGAGGTACAGTATAAATTAAATTCGGTGTCTGTCAATATCTTTGAAGACACCTGTTTTCTTATGGGCTTTAAATTTCTTGCTTATTTTTTTATTTGGATTTATCTTAACAGGAAATCAATTGGGCTTGTTTCGACTTATTTAAGGGGTCTTTTATGTTTAGCTTTTTGCCGAAAGAAGAAAAGTTTTTCGAGCTGTTTAATGAGTCTGCAAAAAATATTCACCTGGGGGGAATCGCAATAAAAAAAGTGATGGAGCCCGGGGCTGATATTGAGAAGAGAGTGAGAGACGTCAAAGATATAGAACATCAGGGGGATACGATCACCCATGACATTATTAAAAAACTGAATACGACATTTATTACCCCGATCGACCGGGAGGATATTTATGACCTCTCCGGCGCGCTGGACGATGTCCTTGACCTGACCGATGCCGCGGCCAATAAGATGGTCATCTTTAAGATTAAGGAAGCGACTCCCGAAGCCAGAAGCCTCGCCGATATTATCTGCCAGTGCACGGCGGAAGTAGTCCGGACGGTCTCCCTTCTGGGAAAGGGACCGATAGACTCCTCCCATTTTATTGAAATAAACCGGCTCGAAAATGAGGCCGACCGGGTTTTGAACGAGGCCCTGGCAAGATTGTTTGAAGAAGAAAAAGATCCGATCAAGATCATTAAATGGAAAGAGATATACGAAAACCTCGAAGAAGCGACCGACCGGTGTGAAGACGTTTCCAATATTCTGGAGACGATCTCGCTGAAAAATACTTGATGGAACCTTTTTCCCTTCTTGTTGCCGTTGTAATTCTGGCGCTTATATTTGATTTTATCAATGGCTTCCATGATTCTTCAAATGCCATTGCCACCGTGATTTCGACGCGGGTCATGACCCCGAAAATGGGGATCGCCATGGCCGCTGTGATGAATCTGATCGGCGCATTCGCGGGAACGGAGGTGGCCAAAACTGTCGGGACCGGATTGGTGGCCGCCCAGGCAGTGACCCAGGCTACGATTATCGCGGCGCTCATTGCCGCCATTATCTGGAATTTGATAACCTGGTATTCCGGGCTCCCCTCGAGTTCGAGCCATGCCCTTTTAGCCGGATTGGTCGGGGCCGGCATCGCAACCGGGGGATATCAGGTCCTGATCTGGAGCGGTTTAAAAAAAATCCTGATCGCCCTGTTTCTCTCTCCTTTGATCGGGTTTCTTTTTGGGTGGCTGGTGATGGCCGCTCTCCTCTGGGCTTTTCAGCGGAGCACCCCGTCGAGAGTCACCGGCATTTCCCAGAAGCTGCAAATCGTCTCCGCCTCTTACATGGCGTTCAGTCATGGAAGCAACGATTCTCAAAAATCGATGGGGATTATCACCGCGGCCCTTGTCAGCTTTTATTCATTGAAGGAGTTTCATGTTCCGGCATGGGTGATCGTTTCATGCGCGCTTGCCATGGCCGCGGGAACGGCGGTTGGCGGGTGGCGGATTATCCGGACGCTGGGCCTTAAAATCACCGCGCTCAAACCGATTCATGGGTTTGCCGCGGAAATGTCTGCCGCATCGGTGATCGAAATGGCTTCCCATATCGGCGTGCCGATCAGCACGACCCATACGATCAGCGCCGCTATTATGGGGGTGGGATCGACCCGAAGACTCTCCGCGGTCAAATGGGGAATAGGGATCAACATTGTTTCCGCATGGATTTTAACGCTTCCCGTGTCCGCGCTTATGGCGTGGGTCATTTGCATTCTTCTTAAACAGATACTATAATACCGGAAGTTTATTCAATTATCTGAGAGTCCCGATACCGGACTTTCGACAATTCCTCAGCAGACCTGAGTTTTTCATGAAAGGAAAAATAGATGAAATTTAGACCGTTGCATGATTGGGTGTTGATCCAGCAGGAGTCCGCTTCCGAAAAGACCAGAGGGGGCATTTATCTTCCGGAGAGCGCCCGGGAAAAAACAGAGAGAGGCGAAGTTATCTCCGTGGGAGAGGGAAGGCTTGAGGAGGACGAATATGATAAACGGGGGAAGTCGAAAGAGACCAAAAAAGAAAAAAAGTTCATTAAAACTGTTTTAAAACCGGGCCAGCGGATTTTTTTCGAAAAATATGGTTCCACCCAGGTCGAGATTGAGGGTAAAGAATATCTGCTGGTCAGAGAGAGGGACGTGCTGGGTTATACGGCATGAGTCTTCTGCTCGACTCGTTTTTCTTTACCTTTATTCCCCTTTTTGTCGCCATTGATGTTCTGGGGGTTCTGCCTGTCTACTTTACCCTGACAGAAGGTTTTTCAAAAGAGAGCAAAAAAAAGATTATCACCCAATCGGTCATGACTGCGTTTCTGGTCACGGTCATTTTTATGGTGATCGGCCAGGGGGTGTTTAAAGTCCTTGGAATTCGGGTTGAGGATTTTATGATAGCGGGAGGAATACTCCTGTTGATCTTTGCTATTACGGAACTCCTCAGGCAGGGCGACAAGAAAATTCCGATAGGAGAAAGCATGGGGATTGTTCCGCTGGGGACCCCCATTATCGCCGGGCCGGCCACCTTAACGACCGCCATGATTTTAGTCGGCTCTTATCCTATCGGGTTAGTGATTCTTTCGATATTTGTGAATCTGGTCATCGCCTGGATTATTTTTTATGAAGCCGGATGGATTATCAAGGTGTTGGGAATTAATGGATCAAGAGCCATTGCCAAGGTCGCAGGGCTCCTTTTAGCTGCTATTGCTGTTAGTATGATGCGGAGGGGCATCATGGGTTTATTATCCTCCTAACCGTCGATAACGGCTCATCTGCGGCGTTCTCGCCTCTCAGCCTCCTTCAACGTACTTACATTGTACGCCTCAGTCGTCTTCGCGGCTGCGGCCTTGCAGTTGAGTCCTTCTCAACGGGTAGGCAAACTGTTAATCAGGGCTTAACTAAAAACTATTCCCCGTCATAAAATAGAATTGGGTGATTCCCTGGGCGTCAAGCCCCCTTCCCGCTCCAAGCCGGAGTCTAAGGGGAAGGAAGTAGGAGAAGGTCATATCCATTTTTATTTCGGCTCCAAACCCTCTTCGGAAATCCGGTAAGGCGGTTTCCTGATCCCAGGCATTTCCCATATCGAAAAAGAGAGTTCCATGCGTTCTTTTTAAGAAGAAAGGCCATGAACGGTATCCATGTTCGATATTATAAATAGGGAATCGGTACTCTATGGATCCTATCGCCGCTTTATTTCCCCGAAATTGCCTGATGGGATATCCTCTAAGAAAAAAATCGATTTGATCCGGTTTGATTATTTCTTCAGTAAAATCAGGTCCTCCCACCTGAAAAGCCCTTTGCGTCAATGAATCTCCGGTTGAGATCGCGGCTGTCAGCCGGGTGGCAAGTATATGGTGAGAAAAGAAAAAATTGAAATATTCATGCCATCCTGCGATATATCGGTTTTGATTGAAATCACTACCCAGTAAATGAGTCAACCAGTCATAGTACACTTGAATATGCCGTCCTTGTTCCGGGCTGATTGAAAAACCAAACTCTTTTGAGGTATTGAGGTTCCATGAAAAATGCAAACCGTTTGCGGTGCCTGTTTCCGGAGGAGAGACGCTCTGCGGAATAATTGAAAGAGCGGAAAAAGATTCGGTAAAAAAACCTCCTGTTAATCGATTGGAGCTTCTAAAAAAGGTCCAGGAATAGGACATATCCATTTCACCCCGGACATTTTTTTCCCAGTAATCCAATGCATGACCCTGCACATCCGTTAACAGATCAGGATAAACTATGGGTAAATAGGTCAATCCGGCGTGAAGCGTGGGATAAAATGAATCATTTTCATATTGAAATGAGGCAGAAGGGTGATGTGAAGAGAGGCCATAAAGCGCGGAAATGTCATAACGATGCCGTCCCAAAATGTCGGTTCCGGCGGTGAATCCCCCTATTTGGAGACCCGATTCATCGCCGCCGGCAAGCGGAATCCAAAACCGGGGCAAGAGGGTGGGCCAGGGAGAATAAGGTTCCGAAGGAGTTCCCATGAGAGGTTTTGAGGATTCAGTTTTTAAAGTTTCATCGGAAACTCTTGTTTTAATTTTTGGTCCGGTGTCTTTTGTCCATTTCATTTTATAAAGGTCAAACCCATGGCTATGATAAGCCGAAAAGATGATTTCATCGCCATTTTGTGAAACCTCGGGAGTAAATCCTCCTCCCAATAGATTGGTTATCTGGGATAACTCCCGGGAGTCGGTATGGTATGAAAAAATGTTATAGATACCTGTCCTATCGCTGGAAAAAAGGATTTCTTTGCCGTCCGGAGACCATGTGGGAGTGAGATACATGAAATGGTCTTGAACTAATGGAATGGCTTCTTTCAGGCCCATATCCAGAAGGACCAGTCCGTTCAGACCGTTTTTCCATCCTGAGACAACAAGGGATTGACCATCCGGAGACCATCGGGGATGACTGTAAATCATTTTTGGATCCGCCCAGTCCATGGGTTCCAACAGGCCCGAATCAAGATCATAGAGGATCATTCTATTCTCGCCGGTCAGGTTTTCAACAGCGACCAGACGCTTACCGTTCGGACTAAAATCCGGATCCCTGAGCCTTTTGCCAAAAGTTAAGCGTTTTAGACTCCTTTTTGGAAAGTCGTAGAGATATAAATCGCTAAATTCAGAATAATTTTTGAACATTTCCAATTGAGCAAAGACCAGTGTTTTCCCATCCCTGGACCAGGAGGATGTGAACCCCAAATTTCTGGGAATTAATTCGCGATCAATGCCCGATTGGAAATTGATCAGACGTAAAGAGGGATATTCATCTTTATTAATGGATGTATAAACCAGGGAAGTTCCATCCGGGCTGATCCTGGGTCCCAGAGTGTAATCGCCCCTTTGCGTGATGGGAACCATTTTTGTGATTCCAATGGATTCAATAGAATCTTTCTTTTGATTAAATTTTATTGAGAGTTCTTCTTTCCACTGGTCCCAAAGGGAGGTATAAGATTGTCCAAGAACAGACCTTGCGGTTGAATCGACAAAGAAAGGGACCACTTTTTGGCTGTATTTCTGGCTTAAATCAATTAAAACCTGTTCTCCAAATCTTTTTGCAAGGTAATGATAAAATCCGGCTCCAAACAGATACTGGGTCTGATTCCCTGGCCAGCTCTCTTTCCCTCCGGCTTGATCTATCGTCGGAAAGTTATTTTCAAGAACCGCCATTCTGAAGAGCATTTCAGAATAAGCATTTTCCCGGCGGTCGCTGACTCCAAGAGCGCTCTCTTCATACGTCGCCAATCCTTCGATCAACCAATCGGGTTGAATCAAATTCGGGAATCCTCCATTGAAAACCAGAACAGGAAAAGGCTCCCGGCCAAAAATTTGTCGGATAGTCGCCGAAACCCCTCCGTTCATGTCAAGATGGACGATATGGGTATATTCATGGGCGATGACCTCTTTCAACCAATTATCGTACCCAACTAAAAAGGGAACAGGACTGGCGGTTGGGGGGGTCAGAGAAACGTAAATGGCATTATGGGGAAAGGGGAGGGTTGCCCCATAGGGGCTGTCAATGATGTCCAATAGAACCAGATGGGTTTTTTCAGCAGGGGGGGGCCATTTCAGCTTTTCAACAAGGAGTGAATGGATTTCTTCGGCCATGATGGCCGCCTTTCGGGCATGAATCTCCTCTTTTTCATGAAAATAGACAAGGAAATGATCGGTTTTTATTATGTTCCAGGAGAGGGAGGGATCCAGTTTTGGCCCCCCTCTGAAACTGATGGAACAACCACAGGTGAGAAGAGTGAGAAATAATATCAATCCCCTGTAAAAATTTTGTTTACGTATAAGAAGGTTCAAATTAGAGTTTCTTGAAAACTTTTCTGACCGCATGAATTGTCTTTTCCAGATCCTTTTCCGTGTGGGAGGTGGAGAGAAAAGCGGTTTCAAACTGGGAAGGAGGAAGATAAACCCCTTCTTTGAGCATCAGGTTGAAAAACTTTCCATATTTCCGGGTGTCGGAGGTTTTTGCCGATGGATAATCGATGACGCTGTTTGAAGTGAAAAAAGGGGTAAACATTGAACCGATCTGGTTGACAGAGAGGAGAGTCTTCTCTTTTTTTCCCGTTTTTCGTATCTCCTCCGCGAGAAAGGCGGTTTTTTCGCTCAGGTTTTGATAAGGGTTTTTCTTTTTCAGAAGTTGTAGGGCGGCGATTCCGGCAGTCATGGCCAGAGGGTTCCCCGATAGCGTCCCGGCCTGGTAAACGGGGCCGGAAGGGGAAATCCGCGACATGATTTTTCTTTTTCCGCCATAGGCGCCAACCGGCAATCCCCCTCCGATTATTTTTCCGAGGCAGGTTAAGTCGGGAGCGACGCCGTAATATTGCTGAGCGCCGCCGTAAGAGAGCCTGAATCCGGTAATTACTTCGTCAAAGATCAGGACCATATCGTAAAGATCGCAAATTTCCCTTAATCCCTCCAGAAAACCTCTAAAGGGGGGAACCAGACCCATATTCCCGGCCACCGGCTCTACGATGATTGCCGCGAGCTGGGAGCCGATTTTTTTGGCGGACCTCCGGACGGCTTCCAGATCGTTGTAGGGAACGGTGATGGTATGTTTGGCAAAATCCTTTGGAATGCCGGCGCTGTCGGGAATGCCTAAGGTGGCCAGGCCAGAACCGGCTTTTACCAGGAGGCTGTCGGAATGGCCATGATAGCATCCTTCAAATTTTAAAATTTTGTCCCGTCCGGTATATCCCCTGGCGAGGCGGAGGGCGCTCATGGCGGCTTCTGTCCCTGAGCTGACCATTCTGACCATTTCAATCGAGGGAAAGGCTTCATGCACCCTTTCCGCCATCGTGACCTCAAGGGGGGTGGAGGCGCCGAAACTGGTTCCGCTCTTCAGGGCGGTTTCTATTTTTTGTGAAATGAGAGGATGGGCATGGCCTAAAATCATCGGCCCCCAGGAGAGGACAAAATCGATATAGGCGTTGTTATCGACGTCTGTAATCATCGCCCCTCTTGCTTTTTTGATGAAAAGGGGATTTCCTCCGACTGCTTTAAATGCTCGGACGGGGCTGTTGACGCCCCCCGGGATCAGGGTCTTTGCCCTCCTAAACAGAATGTCCGACTGGCTCATGGGTTTCTCCAAAATTAAGAAAAGCCATTCTACTGACTGTGGGGATTCTAATTCAAGGTAAAAAAGTATTGAAACAAAAAAAACATTCCCTTATAGTAAAAAAATTAAAATGCTGGAACTGATTTCATGCAAGGACAAGAGGAAAATCCCGATGTTCCGAAAGGCTTTTCTTCTTTAATTACCGGAACGGTTATTCCGCTCGTTTTATTTTTGGCTTTTCTCTGGGTTGCCGCAAAGTTTTTGATCCCGACGGTTGATTATAAAGAAACCACAGAAGTCAAAACCGCTCCCCTTGCTTCTTTTCGCGAAGGAGTCCATTCCGATTGGCGCAAAGAGGATCATTTTTTTATCGTTAAAGAAGGCCATGTTTTATTTGCGCTCAGCGCAACAGATAAATATGCCGAAAAAATAATCCATCAGACAGCTCTGCTCAACTGGATTCCCGACCGGAACCAGTTTGTTGAGCCATCCTGGGGAAGTTTCTATGACCGGCATGGGAATCCGGCGGGAGGCCCCGCCACCCTGGCACTAGACCGACTGGCCCTCCGCCTCAATGAGATGGGAGAGGTGATTGTAGATCCCGGAAATGTCCAGAATATGGATGGCGAAGTCCGGCGCGTGAAGGATCAATACCGGGTGGAAGAAAGCCTCCGCGAAGTGGAGCCTTTTTTTCTCAAAACCCCTTGAGAAAGAGATAGAGGAAAGCATTTGGAAGAATTTGATTTATTGGTTTTTGATCTCGACGGGACGCTTCTCGATACAAAAGGGGACCTGGCGATATCGGTCAATTTATGCCTGAAAGAGCTTGGTTTTCCGTTAAGAGACCCCGAGACCATTTATGCCTATATCGGAGACGGCGTCCGTAAACTCCTCGGTAAAGCGATCGGAATGGAGTCGGGGCCCGATTTTGAAAATGCCATTTCTATTTTCCGAAAACATTATATGGAACACCTCCTCGATTCCACCCGGTTTTATCCCGGGGTCGAGGAAGTCTTGAAACATTTCAATCAGAAACTCCGGGCGGTGGCCACCAATAAACCGGCCGATTACACTTCGAAGATCATGACCGGCCTGAACATCAGGGATTATTTTTCTCTGATCGTGGGGAGCGTCCCTGGAATGAAACTCAAACCGGACCCTCAAATGCTTATCGAGGTGATCGAAGAACTCGATGTCCTTCCGCATAGGACGCTGATGATCGGAGACGGGGTGAACGATATTCTGGCAGCCAGGAGCGCCGGAGCGAAATCATGCGCCGTGGGGTATGGATTGACAGGTCCTGACCGATTAAAGGAAGCCTCTCCCGATTACTTCTGCGACGACATTTTAAGTTTAATTCAAATGATTAAATAAGGGGATTATGGCTATTAGACGATTGATTGTTTTATCTGTATTTCTGGTTTTATTAACAGCCGGGGCGGAGAGCCGGGGAGAGGATCTCTCCAGCCGCGTTATCAAACATCAGTTTAAAAACGGGTTAACGCTTCTGATGGTAGAAAGGTATACCTCCCCGACGATTTCCTTCAACATTACGTATAAAGCCGGGTCGGTCAACGAGCAGACCGGAATAACGGGAATCGCACATCTTTATGAACATATGGCCTTTAAGGGGACCAAAACGATCGGCACCAAAAACTATGAACTCGAAAAACCCCTGTTGGATGAAATGGAAAAGGTCTTCATAAAGATAAAAGCGGAGCGGGCGCTGGGGGGTAAAGGCGATCCGGCGAAAATGAAAAAACTTGAAGAAAAGCTGGGAGCGCTCGAACAAAAAGAAGAAGCTTTTGTGGTTCCGAACGAAATCGGAGAAATCTATCAGCGAAACGGAGCGGTGGGGTTCAACGCGTCGACTGGCAAAGACCTCACCCAATATGTGGTGAGCCTTCCTTCGAACCGGCTTCCCCTCTGGATCGCTCTCGAAAGCGATCGGATGACCCATCCCGTGCTGAGGGAATTTTATAAGGAAAAACAGGTGGTACTTGAGGAGAGGCGCCTCCGTATTGAGAACTTGCCGGCGGGAAAGCTTTACGAAGCCCTTCTTCGGACCGCTTTCTGGATGCATCCTTATGGGTTGCCCGGAATCGGGTGGACTCAGGATGTTCAGTCCTTGACCCGGACTCAAACCGAGGCCTTTTTTAAAACCTATTACGGAATCAACAATATCGTCATAGTGATCGTCGGCGATATTCATCCCGATCAGTTGGTCCAGGAAATGGAAAAAAGTTTCGGAAAGATCCCCTCCACGCCTCTTCCTCCGCCGGTTTCTTTCATTGAACCTCCCCAGGATGGAGAGCGGAGGGTTCATATTGAATATGATGCCAACCCGATGATTTATATCGCCTATCATCGCCCGGCCATCCGTAGCCCCGACAGCCTGATCTTTGACATGATCGACTCGCTTCTTTCGGACGGAAGGACTTCCCGGCTATATAAAAACCTGGTGACGGAGAAACAGATTGCGCAGACGGTTTCTACCGAGTCGGATACGCCGGGCTCCCGGTACCCGAATCTCTTCCTGATTTCCGGCGCTCCCCGGGCGCCTCATACGCTGGGCGAGCTGGAAAATGGAATCGATGAAGAGATCAACCGTTTAAAGAAAGAGCCTGTGCCGGCCCATGAATTTCAAAAATTGTTGAATCAGTTTGACGGGTCGCTGATCCGTTCGCTTCAGTCGAACAGCGGTCTGGCGGGACAGCTCGCTTATTACGAAGCGATCACGGGCGATTGGAAATACCTGCTGGAATTCCGCGAAAAAATGGAAAAAATAAAACCTGAAGATATCATGCGGGTGGCGGAAAAGTATTTTATCGACAAGAACAAAATTGTGGCCGATTTAAGCAGGCCCGAACCATCTGGAAAGGGAGCAAAGTCAAATGAAACGCCTTAATGTTTACCGGAAAATTGTGGTTCCGGCATTTGTTGTTTTATTCCTCTGTTCGCTTTCATTGAATGCTCAAGCGATTGCCCCCTCATTAAAGTTTGCGCCGCTCGATTTTCATCCTCCCAAAGGGAAAAGGTCGGTCCTCCCGAACGGGATGATTCTCTATCTTCTTGAAGACCATGAACTTCCCATTGTTAATATATCGGCGACGGTTCAGACCGGGAGTCTCTATGAGCCGGAGGATAAAATCGGACTGGCGAGTCTGACCGGGACCCTGATGAGAACCGGCGGGGCGGCGAACCGGACCGGGGATGAAGTGGATGAACTTCTCGAATATCTTTCGGCAAGCCTGTCGGCGGGGATCGGGGGAGATTCCGGGTACGCGGGAGTGAATGTCTTGACAAAAGACCTTGATCAGGGGCTCGACCTCTTTGCCGATATTCTGATGAGGCCCCGGTTCTCGGAGGATAAGCTCGAACAGTTGAGAAATCAGGCGATTGAAGGAATCCGGAGAAGAAATGATAATCCCTCTTCCATTGCGGGGAGGGAATTTTCTAAACTGCTTTATGGGGCCGATACCCCCTTTGGCCGCGAGGAGACTCTGAAGACCATTTCAAAAATCACGCGGCAGGATTGCGTCGAATTTTATTCCCGCTATTTTCACCCTGACTCGATAATTCTGGGGATTACAGGCGATTTTAAATCAGAAGAGATGATTCAGAAAATAATCAATAAATTCAATGGATGGGAAAAACGTAAAGAGGGGGTTCCCACCCTCAAGCCGATTCCTGTGGCATATAATCCTTCCGTCCATCTGGTTGAAAAAGAGGTGACCCAATCTTATATCCGTATGGGCCATCTCGGCATTAAACAGAATAACCCCGATTATTTTGCTTTATCCGTGATGAACGATATCCTGGGAGGTCAGTCGTTTTCAAGCCGGTTATTTCAGGAGGTGAGGACTCACAAAGGGCTCGCCTATTCCGTGGGTTCGGTCTTCTCCCCCGGGAATATCGAGGTGGGGTCATTTTTTGCCTATAGCCAGACTATGTCGAAAAATACGGGAAAGGCCATTACTGAAATGATGAAGAACATCAAAATGATTCAGGATGAGCCGGTACGGGAAGAGGAATTGCAAACGGCCAAAGACGCGTTTTTAAATTCGTTTATTTTTTCATTTGCCACGCCGGCACAGATTGTCTCCAGACAGATTTCTCTGGAGTATCATCACTTGCCCGAAGATTTCATGGAGCAATTCAGGGATCATGTCGCCCGGGTAACCCGGGAAGATATTTTAAGAGTGGCAAAGAAATACCTTCATCCCGAAGGGATGACCCTGCTGGTCGTCGGGGACTCTTCTGCTTTTGACCAGCCGCTCTCTGTTTTCGGTCCGGTCCATTCGATCTCCCTTTCCGACGATTCCCCATAAGCGTTTTGGGAAATGCGGTACGGGGCAGGGCTTCGGGGTAGGGGGATTGCCCGATCCGGTCTTTGGATCGACCGATCCACAGGTCGGAGGAGACTTCGGCGAAGTTTGCCACCCCCCCAAAAATAAAAAAATATAGAGATTGAGAATAAACTTTGGCGGCGTCGGAAAGAGGGTTGTCCCCCTGCCCTGAAGGCACGCAGTTTTTAGTGTTTCAGCGGTTGGATCTGTCTGTTTCTGCGGCTTTGATAAAGGCGCGAATGATTTTCCTCGCGTGAACGTCATTTTGAAAGAGCGATTCGGGATGCCATTGAACGCCTATGGCAAAGGGATGATCTGGAAGCTCAATCCCTTCAATGATCCCATCGGGGGAAACGGCGTTAATTTTTAACTGTTTGCCGGGTATTTTTACCGCCTGATGATGAGAAGAATTTACCCGGATCTTTTTTTTTCTCAAAATGCGATAGAGGTGCGAATCTTCCATGATATCGACCCAATGGGAAGGCTGAGAGGTTTTTTCTTTTTGCCTGTGGTGCGTCTTTGTTTGAACCTGCGAGTTAATATCCTGATAAAGCGAGCCCTTCAAGACCACATTGAGCACCTGGGTCCCTCCGCAGATCCCCAAAATAGGTTTCCGGTGTTTGATGGCCAGACGGCATAAAGCCGTTTCAAAGCGGATCCTCAGAGGGTCCATGAGAGAAAAACGGTATTTCTGCTTTTCCGCGTAAAGCGAGGGGGGAATATCAGGGCCGCTTCCGGTGAGAAGGAGTCCATCGATTCTGTCGAGAAGGAGCTCTGCGGCTTTTTTCATATCGGTTGCCGGGAGAACCAGGGGGATCCCCCCCATCGCCCAGATGGCGTTCAGATAACGGCTTCTCACGAAACAGGTCGGCTCTTTCCCGCCAAATTCCGACGGTTTACCGTTGAAATCGGGTGTGACGCCAATGATCGGTTGAAAAGGGCTCTTCTTCATTTGAATGAAATGTCAACTCCGGTTAAAAACCTATTCTCGGTAAATTCGGAAAAAACTCTATCGTAATCTCTCCGATTCAACTCGTAACTGAGTTTCCATGTCAATGTGGGCGTTATTTTATAAGCGTTTGCAAACAGAATATTGTAGATACGGGTATTCACGCCATCATGGAGTCTGTCCAATGGGTCAGCAGTAAAACTCCTGTTCTTACGAATGATTCTGAAACGGAGCGTGTCCCGATCCGAAAGATGTTGAATGAAAAGAAGGGTGATTCCGGGAGCAGTGTAGCTAAAATCATCAAAAGTCCCAGCAAGCGCGGGGGGAGTGGGAGGCACCATGCCCTTTTCAGCCTCGTTGGTTTCATACGACAAGCCTGCCATGATTGTAGTTGCCCTATTCCATTTGATAGTTAAATCGCCTCCGAAGGTCCGGGCGATGGCCGTCCGATATTCCAGCGGGGCATTGTAATCTTTGTGGGTATATTTAACATAAAGATAAAAGTTCTTATTTTCGGAAAAATTTTTATCAAAAGTCGCTGTTAGAGCATTTACCCGTAAAGAGCGGCTTGTATCTATTGTGCTAGCGCCAGAGAGTATATCCTCTTCTCCAGCGAACAAAAAAGGAATCAAGGTGTATGTCAACCCGATGAATGTCTTAGCGTCCATTTTCTGTTCCAGAAGAAGTGAATAGGTCTGAAAATTAATGGCAGAATATTTGTTGTAAATATTATCTGAAATGAAGAGATCGATTCTTGCCGGATTGGCGTTCAACCCCGGGGTTTTAAATTTTACGGCAACATAAGGCCTGTATATAAAGTCGCCGTTCGTAGAAGGGGTCGAATTGGGGTTGACGTAAGTGTAGATGACATTGTCGCTGTATATTATATTGAGGCCAGCTTCATATTCAATCCGCGAAGGATTTGCCCCGGATGTTCCCGCAAAAAAAACCAGTTGGGTCCCTAACAGCACAAAAATAAAAAAGATTTTTTTCATTTGAGATTCCTTTTTAAAATAATCAGGTTTAATTTATTGGCCGCTCGGAAGCGTCTTTTTTTCTGCTCAGATCTTTAAGGCGGGAGCGAGCTTCTTTCGAGAATTTTCCTTCGGGATCAACCTCCAGATACCTCTTTAACATCGAAACGCCTTTTTCATTCTGATCGAGGTCCAGGTATAAGACGCCCAGGTTATAGAGGACTTTTTCGTTTTTAGGATCCTTTTCAAGAACCCATTGATACTGTTCGAGGGCCTCTTTTTTTAGTCCCTTTGCCAGGAGGGCGTTGCCCAGATTGAGATGGGCGCCGTAGTGGGAGGGGGAGAGGGCGAGGGTCTTTTTATATTCCTCTATCTCTTCATTAAAAAGTTTCTTGTAATAATAAACAAGGGCAAGGTTATAGTGGGCTTTCGGATCGTCCGGATTCTGGGCGATAACTTTCTGCAATTCTTGAAAAGCCTCATCATAATTTTTCCGCCTCAGGTAGGCAACCGCCAGATTATTCCTGGTTTTTGTATCCTGTGGGTTTTTCTGGAGATGTTCCTTGAAGTAAAGAACCGCGTTCTGCGTATCTCCCTGTTCCAGAGCATCATGCCCTTTTTCCGAAAACGAAACGGTCGAACATCCATCCGCCGTCGTTAAAAGCGCCAAAAAACCAAACAGACTAAACAGCCGGTTGAAAGTTTTCATCGTTACCCCTTTACTTTTCTTTTTGTTTGATTTGAAGCTCTATCTTCTTAATCTGCTGTTCCAGCGTATGAAGGGCCCCTTTATATCGAAAGATTTGATTGTCGATGATTTTATCGGTTTTTTCCAGTTTTAAGAGTTCCTGTTCTAACGTTTCCCTTTGAAGGGGAGCGCTGTTTTCCCCCCGTTCGAGGAGCCCGGGATACTTGATCAGGTTTATACGGATCTTGATCTCTTCCTGGATCCGATTTTTGTTTTCCTGAAGCGATTTGATTTCTTTGATAAAAGTTTCAACATCGTTTCTCGCAAAATCGGCCAATTCTCTGAGTTGATCCGGCGTCTCTTTCCCCGCCAGCAGGGCGTTTACATTTAAAGGACGGGATATTATTTTAGGACGCGCCGGGGGGGCCGTTTGATATTGTTTTTGTTCTTCCATTAATTGAAGAGCCTCTTGATAATGGCCGTTGGCCTCTGCTTCATTTCCCTTGGAAAACGCCTCCTGTGCCAGCATAATTTCCCGTCGGATTTCATTTTCCATCTGTGTTCCTAATTTTCGATTTGTTTCAAGCAGTTCGTCGTGGATCAAGGTTTCTCTTTTATCGATTTCCTGTCTTGCTTCCAGGACCGATCGCAAGGCTTTAAGGCCATTTTCAATTCTCAGGTTGAGTAAAAGACTCGGTTTTGATTGAGCCTTCATTTTAAGATCCCGGATATGTTCCGTAAGACGGTTTTCTTGACGTTCAAGGGCTTCCCGCTCTTTTTCTTCAGCGCCGATTTGATGATTCAATTCCGCGAGGGTGTTTTTGAGGTCCCGAATATCTTCAGACAAAGGATAGGCTGCGGACTCCATGAACAGAAACATAAAGCATAAGAAAAGGGTTCTGTAAACTCCCGTCTGGAAAACGCGGACATGAAAACTGAAAAGGGGGCGGCTAGGAGAGGAGTCCATATTTTCTCATTTTGTATTGCAGAGAGCTTCGTTTAAGTCCGAGCGCTTTGGCTGTTTTGGTCTGGTTCCAATGGTTTTCATCAAGTGTTTTCTTTAAAATATCGAGTTCCATGTGATCGATCTGCTCCGGAAGATTGACCGCGGAATCAGGCAGGCTCAATTCTCTAACGACAGGACCTTCCTGGATCATTTCAGACGGAATGTCGGATAACTGAATGAGTTCTCCTTCAGACAATACAACCGCTCTTTCGATCACATTTTCAAGCTCTCGGATATTCCCCGGCCAGCGGTATTTTTTGAAAACCGCCAGGACCTCGGGAGCCAGACGGTTCTTTTTATGGAGTTCATTATTGTATTTTTGCAGAAAATGTCCGGCGAGGCTGTAGATATCTCCCTGGCGCTCCCGTAACGGAGGCAGGGTGACGGTGACCACATTTAAACGGTAATAAAGGTCATCCCTGAACCGCTTTTCCGCAACTTCTTTCTTGATGTCCCGATTTGTGGCCGCGATGATTCGGACATCGACCTTAAATGTTTTGGTTCCGCCGACCCGCTCAAATTCTTTTTCCTGCAGGAATCTCAGAAGTTTGACCTGAATCGCCTGGCTGATTTCGCCGATTTCATCGAGAAAAAGAGTCCCCCCGTCGGCCAGTTCGAACCTTCCTCTCTTTTGAAAAGCCGCTCCGGTAAAGGCCCCTTTTTCGTGGCCGAACAACTCGCTTTCCAGAAGCGTTTCCGCCAAAGCCGCGCAGTTGACCGCAATAAACGGCTGGGAGATCCTTAAGCTCCTTTTATGAATTTCTCTGGCGACAACCTCTTTTCCGGTGCCGCTTTCTCCCAGAATCAGAACCGAAGTGGTTTGAGGGGCGACTTTCTCAATGATTCTGAAAACCTTCTGAATGCTCTCCTCTGTCCCGATCATACTCCCGAAATTACCCAGGGATTCTTTGAGATACATGTTTTCATTGACGAGGTTTTTGGTTTGAAGCGCTTTTTCCACTTTAATTTCAATCTCGTTGAGGGAAAAAGGCTTGAGGACATAATCAAACGCCCCCAGCCGCATGGCTTCAACGGCGGTTTCCACGGTGCCAAAAGCGCTCATGACGATGACCGCCGTGTCGGGAGACTTTTCCTTTGCAGCTTTTAATACATCCAGACCGTCTTTTTTCGGCATTTTCAGATCTGTCAGCACAACATCAAAAAATTCTTCATCGATTTTTTTCAGCGCTTCCTCTCCGTCCTGGCATTCGGTGACGGCATAACGCTTTTCTGAAAAAACCTCCATCAGCATTTTTCTCATCGAGTCTTTATCTTCAACTAGCAATATTTTTTTCACGTTTTTTCTCCACCGCTAAAAGGGATCGTAATCAAAAAAGTCGTTCCTTTGTCAGCCTGGCTGGTAAATGAGAGCGTTCCGTGATGGCCCGCGATGATTTTATGAGCGATGGCCAGCCCGAGGCCTGTTCCTGTTTCTTTGGTCGTAAAAAAGGGATTAAATATCCTGGATTTGACAGCTTCCGGTATTCCCGATCCTGTATCGGATATCAGAATAGCACAGGCGCCGTCCCTGGTTTCAACGGTCAGGGCGAGTTCCCCTCCCTTCGGCATGGCTTCAATGGCATTGAGAAGAAAATTCAGGAGGGCCTTTTTAAACTCATTCTCGTCCAGCTCAATCAATGGAAAATCAGGGGGAATGGAAATTTTAATGTGGATCGGGATTGTTTTATACGCCGCGCAGGCCATATCCGCTGTTTTTTGAAGAAGAGGCCCGAGCGCGATCTTCTTTTTGTTCAATCTGGGCTCTCTGGCAAAGGCAAGAAAATCAGTCACGATCCGGTTCAGGATTTTAACTTCTTCGATGATATTTCGCGTTAGATCCTTTGATTTTTCATCCTCCATTTTCCGCTCGAGAAATTCGGCATTTAGCTCGATTGCGCCAAGGGGATTCCGAATTTCATGGGCCACCTGGGCAGACATTTCCCCCAATGCGGCCAATCTTTCCTTGATTTTGATCTCTTCCTGCAGTTTTTTGAAATGGGTCAGATCGATAAAAATGACCGATCCCCCCACAAATTCATTTTCCTTTTCGTAAAGAGGCGCCGAATTGACTTGAAGCCATTTATGGGTCCCTTTAGGGGTGACAAAGGGGATTTCGATCGCGCCGCTTTCTTTTTGGCCGGTGACGGTTTCCACAAGGATCTGGCTCAGTCTGTTTTCATCTCCACCGAGAACGGAAAGGCAGGGTTTCCCCCTGCTCTCCAGGGCAGGGATTTCCAATATCCGCCCGGCTGCGGAATTGAAAGTGGTTACGGTGAGGCCCCGGTCGACTCCGATGACCCCTGTTGAAATGCTCTCCAGAATATATTTATTATAATTTTCAAAGGTATTCGCCCTGACCTGTTCCTTATGATACATCTCCTTGAGCAGAGCGTCTTTTTCGCTGATGTTGTCAATCATTTGGTTGAAACAGTTGCTCAGGAAGCCTATTTCATCACGGGTGGTCACGGGGACTTTTGAATAGGACTGATCCTGTCCCAGCCGGTCCATCGCCGAGACCAGCTGTTTGATCGGGTTAATGATTGATCTGGAAATCAGCCAGCTGACGAATATGATGAAGATGAAAATGAGGAGGGCGGGCAAAAGGATGTTTTTTTTGAATTTCGTTACGATTTCCAAAAAGTCGGCTCCTGCCTCCACGCCGACGGCTGCGATAATTTGTCCCTCTTCATTATAAATCGGAGCATACCCCGATTTATAAAATTTCCCGTCATTCCCTTTGTAGAGGATGGACGAAGTGGTTTTTCCTTTCCAGACCTCGTCGAGTTCGGTCAGGTCTAGTTTCAAAAAAAGATAAAACTGTCCGATCGGGACCTCTTCGTCTGCATCAATAATGACCCGGTTTTCACGATCGAAAATAAAAATGTCTTTGACATGCGATTTCGCCTGGATTTTCCTTAATAATGCCAGAAGATAGTTGAAAAGGTAGGAATGCTCGTCCCCGGGATGAATTTTATTGAGATAGGAGGGGGGGACTGTTGCCGCGACGATTTCCGAGATCCCCAGCAGTCTCCCGGATAGTTCTTCATCCAGAACTCTTTGAATATGATAAAAGAGAATTCCTCCACCAATAAAAAAAACCGCTCCGATCATCACCGAGTAAGAAATGATAAATTTGACAAGAAGGCTTCTTTTGGGTGCGGGAAGGACTTTTGGCGAATCCGGATTTTTTTCCATGTATCGTTTTATCTTAGTATTGTTTTATCTTTAAAAGAGCGGTCTGAAAACTATTATTACGCAATAAACGTACCAGTTCAGATAATATCATAAGTGATTCATATTATTTATAAAAATAAATTTTTTGATAAGAGCCTTGGGATAATCCGTATCAACTGCCAGAAATGTGGCGCTCCCTTTAAAAAAAATCTCCCCTTATCCCCCGAGAACAGAGATAGGAAGTTTTCATTGCGAGTCCTTCACCTGTCATTCTGAGGCGAAGCCGAAGAATCTCAGGTTTGTTCAGGGTAAACTCCGCGAAGCAATCTCGCCATCTTGAACCGAGATCGCCGCGCACCCGATGGATGCTCGCGATGACAGGCAAAACAAGGAGTTGCAAATCCTATCTCTTTTAGGGTCCACCGTCCAGTTTGACTTTGAGTTCGGGATTGGTCTAAACTAAAACCATGATTTTAAGTGAAGATAGAGTCTCCTCTTTAACCCATCAAATACTGGAAAGTTTAATCGAAAAAAAGTGGGCGACCCTTCTCGAAGAAGAGCCAAGAGTCCTCAGAGAGATTAAAAAGATTATATCTGCCGAATTGAAACTCAGCGAAGAAATTGACCAGATGATACGCCAAAAAATCTTTTCTTACAGCCGCCGTCCTGTGGAAGGAAGCTCCGAATGGGAGGTCCTTTACAAGAAGTTTTTTATTGAGGAGCTGGCAAAACGGCAGAGATGATCCTGGAATTCCGGCTCCATCATATCGCCATTCAAACCCGGGACATGGAAAAATCCAGCTATTTCTACGGGGTTGTTTTAGGTTTAAAAGTTATCAAAAAAGAGGTCAGTCCGAAAGGGAGGGCCATTGTCTGGTTCATGGCCGGAAAAGGACGGATTGAACTTTATGGAGGAAAACCTTCGCAACCGTTAAATCGGGGTTGGAACGAAAATAGCGTTGGGCCGGTGTCCCTCGGTTTTCTTGTGGCCAGTATTGATCGGACCGTTCAGGCGTTAAAGGACCAGGGCGTTCCTGTGCTCAAAGAGCCCTATGAGCCTGTTCCGGGGGAACGGGCGGCCATGATTTCCGGGCCCGACGGAGAAGAGATAGTTTTATTGGAGAAGCCGGTTGAGAACGAGGTTTTGCCTGGACGAGACCTGGAGATTGGGGCCGATAAGAGCGGGGCAAACAGGCCTCCGGAAAAAATCATATGATTAAAAAGCCTCGTATCGGCATTGCCTTAAGCGGAGGAGCCGCCAGGTGCATTGCCCATATCGGCGTATTGGAAGTTCTGGAATCAGAAGGGATAGGCATCGATCTGATTGCGGGGACCAGCGGAGGAGCGGTTGTGGGGGCTCTTTATGCCGCGGGATTCAGCATCCATAAAATAACTGAAATGGCGCTTCAACTTTCCTGGAGAGAAGTGGTGAAGCCTGTTTTCTCCAGGGGCGGGTTGATCTCCAGCAAGAATCTTCTCCGGTATCTTTCAAAGCATCTGGGGGCCATCCAGTTCAAAGATCTCAAAATTCCTTTAGCGGTTGTGGCGTCCGACTTAAGAACAGGAGATAAAGTGGTGATCACCGAGGGATCTGTTCCCGAAGCGGTCATGGCAAGCTGTTCTCTCCCGGTGATCTTTTCTCCCGTTCATCAACATGGCAAAATTCTGGTTGACGGTGGCATCGCCAGCAATCTTCCGGTTTTAACGCTGATTGAAAATATGGGGGCCACCCTGACGTTAGCCGTGGATGTCAACGACCGGGCAAGGGACCTGTCCAAGCTGAACAACCTGATCCAGATCGGGATCCATACCGTTACCCTCTTCGCCAAAAAAAATGCCGCGGTGGAAAAAAGGTTTGCCGATATCGTCATGAATGTGGACGCCTCCGGAGTTTCTCTGATCGATCTAAAAAAAGGAGCGCTCATGATCAAACGGGGGAGGGCCGCCGCCGAAAAGCAGATCCCTCATATCAAGAAAGCCCTGAAAGAATTTTCTTATTTCTAACCGGAGCAGAGACCGTTGAGTAAAACGAAGACCAGCTTTCATTGCCAGCAGTGCGGCTACCAGTCGTTTAAATGGCTGGGGCGGTGTCCGGAATGCAGCGCATGGAACAGCCTGGTAGAAGAGGTCGAGAAAGCGAACCGGGGAAGAGGCCCCGAAGGGGGAATCGAAAACGAGCCGAGGCGGTTTCTCGACATCGAACAATCCGAAGAAGACCGCCAGCGGGTCGGGATCGAAGAGTTTGACCGGGTTTTAGGCGGAGGACTGGTGAAAGGTTCCGTGACGTTGATCGGAGGAGACCCGGGGATCGGAAAATCGACGCTCCTTCTTTCTATTTCAAATAAAATTGCCGCTTTTGGAAAAGTCTTATATGTTTCGGGCGAGGAATCGCTGACCCAGATTAAAATGAGGGGAAGCCGGCTTGGAATTCACTCTGAAAATCTCTACCTCCTTTCTGAAACTTCCCTTGAGGAAGTTTTCCGGGCGATAAAAAAAATCAATCCGGTCACGATCATTCTCGATTCTGTTCAAACCCTTTTTTCTTCGGAATTGCAGTCTCCGCCGGGCAGTGTCAGCCAGATCAAGGAAGTGGCTTCCCAGATGATGGTCTGTTCAAAAACTACCGGGGTATCTTCTTTTTTGGTCGGCCACGTCACCAAAGAGGGGGTGATTGCCGGACCCCGCGTCCTGGAACATATCGTGGACACCGTTCTCTATTTCGAAGGGGATAAGGGGCATCCCTACCGTATTTTAAGGAGCGTCAAAAACAGGTTCGGTTCCACCCATGAAATAGGGGTTTTTGAGATGGTGGAAGCAGGGTTGAACGAAGTTCAAAACCCTTCCGAGATTTTTCTTTCGGGGAGGCCCGAGTCGGCGGCGGGCTCCGTCGTGGTCTCCAGCGTCGAGGGGACGCGGCCTATTCTGGTGGAGCTGCAGGCGCTGGTCACTCCGGGATATCTCGGAATTCCCCGCCGGGTGGCTAATGGCGTAGACTCCGCCAGGGTGGCCCTTCTCCTGGCCATCATGGAAAAAAGAGGGGGCTTCCATTTTCAGGGGCAGGACATTTTTATCAATGTGGTCGGAGGGATGTATCTGCAAGAACCGGCAATCGATCTGGGAATCGTCACCGCCGTTGCCTCGAGCTTTAAAGAGCGCGCGGTCGATTCCCGCACCCTTATCCTGGGGGAAGTGGGGCTTGCAGGGGAGATCCGCGGCGTGGCGGACATTCAGACGAGATTAAAAGAAGCGGCCAAACTGGGCTTTAAACGGGCGCTTATTCCGGCCCACAATTCGGAACATCTCTACCAGGCCCTTCCTGTTGAAATCATTCCGGTCAAGAACATCGAAGAGGCCATGACCGTGCTTTTTACATGAAACAAAAGCTCCCTTTTTTTATCGCGCTCTGGTTTCTCCTTCTTTTAGAGGCTTGTGCGCCATCCAGGCAGGCCCTGATGCCGGTTCAGGAGAGGACGCCGAAAGAATTATTTGACCTTTTTTCCCGGAGAGAAAAAGAACTTCAGGCGGTGAAAGGAATGGCCTCTCTTTTTATCAGGCCCTCTCAGGGGGCCAGCCGTACTTTAAGCGGAGTCCTGGCGTTTGAAAAGGAAAATCATTTCCGTTTCCAGGGGTTTGACCCGTTTGGAAGGTCGGTGGTTGACTTGACGCTTTCAGGAGACTTTTTAAAAATCAGTACGGGAGGAGGTCTTCCACGGATCATGAAACTGGAAGACCCCTCCGGTGTCATGATACCGGAGGAAATCGGAGGGGAAACTTCCCCCTGGGGAAAAGACTTCTTCAGGCTGGTGAGCGAACTCCGGTATGGAGGAAACCCCGTTACCCAAAAAGATGAGGTCATTGTTTTTGATAAAGGAGAGGCGGAGATCCTCTGCCTGGTCATTAAAATCAGAGGGAAAGAAGGGATCATTAGAAAGAAAATCTGGCTGGAACGATACTCGTTTTACCCGGTCCGGGAGGAGCTCTATGAGGAACCTTATGAAGATGCCTCCGGAGGGGCCAGACAGATCGGGACCTTGTATTTCGACCGGTTGACCAAAAAAAATAACCCTTCATGGCCGGATCGAATTAGGGTAAAATCAGAGAAAGGGGAGTTTGAGGCCGATTTTTTAGAAATGAATTTTACACCTCTATTCCCCGCCGATTATTTTAAGCTGGAGTAGCGTGCGCGAGGAGTGCCTGATTGTTAATTCTGTCTGTTGAAACTTCAACGCGGACGGGGAGCGTTGCGCTTCTGAAAAACCGCGTCCTTTTAGGCGAAATGGCCGTATCAAATAAAACCTATCATTCGCAAAGGATCCTGAAGATGATCGATTTTTTGCTAAAAGAATGCCGGGTGGCTCTTCCTGAAGTTGATCTGTTTGTTGTTTCCATCGGGCCGGGTTCTTTTACGGGGCTTCGCGTCGGCATTGCGACCGTCAAGGGTCTTGCGACGGCCCTGAACAAGCCGGTTAAAGGAGTCCCTGCGCTGGAGGCTTTTGCGAGACAGATTCCGTTTACTCCCTGGCTGATCTGTCCCCTCATCCAGGCAAGGAAGGACGAGGTCTATACGGCGCTTTATCAATATCAGGATCCCTTTACGCTGGTTTCACTGAAGTCGGCCAGGCAGATTCCCCTGGCAAACCTCCTGAAAGAACTGGAAGAGGGGGAAACCCCCGTTCATCTTCTGGGAGACCTGTCGGAAGAGGCGATTGCCGGATGCTCCAAATCAAGAATTTATCATTCTCCGCTGGACAGAGCCCCGAGAGCGTCGGCTATTGCCCTGGCAGCCTTTCAAAAGGGAGAGGAGAACTTCAGCGAGGAAACGGAGTTGATCATGCCGGAATATCCGTCTGTAAAAGTTCAGGCCGATGGATTGTACCTTTGAAAAAATGAAGATCGGAGATCTGGAAGAGGTGGTCAAAATTGCCGGGGCATCCTTCAGCCAGCCCTGGACCCGCGGGATGTTTGAAAACGAACTCCTGAAAAATCCATTTTCGGAACAGATTGTGTTTAAAGCGGGAGAGAGGATTGCCGGGTATCTTTGTTTCTGGGCGCTATTTGACGAATCCCATATTCTTGATTTCGCCGTCCACCCGGATTTCCGGCGGATGGGCCTGGCAAAAAGAGCCCTGATGCAGGTGATGGAACAGATGAAACAGAAAAATATCAAAAAGATCTTTTTAGAGGTCAGGGAATCGAATCAGGCGGCAATCGCCCTTTATGAAAAGTCAGGGTTTTTAAAAATCGGTGCGAGGAAGGGATATTATTCAAATCCGAAAGAAAACGCGGCTATTTTTCAATGGACTGCTCCAGAAAATGAACAGGCGAACCTCAATTAAATAATAAGGAGACCCGCAATGGCGAACTTGCTGAATGATGAAGAGTTGATTAATGCGCTCCGGAAGGAGAATGGAAAATTCCGTGATGATGAAAAAGACCACGAAGACCTCGCCAAACAATTAGCAAAACTCAATAAGCGAAAAAATCTCCTTCCCGAAGAGGAACTCACTGTAAAAAAACTGCACAAAGAAAAGTTGATCCTTAAGGACAGCCTGGCCAGGATGATCCGGCAATTTAAAACAAAAAAAGGATAATCGCCCCGCGATGTTTGGAATAGGCTTTCCCGAGCTTATGATAATCTTATTGATCGGTTTTCTGGTGCTCGGCCCTGAAAAAGCCATTGCTCTTTGCAGGGATTTGGGGCGGATTTTTGCCGATTTTAAGAAGAAGGCGGGGCAGGTCGAGAAAGCCGTTTTATCGGAATTAAACAAAACCGGGGCTGAAGCGCATCCAAAAGAAAAAGATGATGTTCAAGCTGCTGAAGAAAAAAAATCATCCTGAAGCGTTGATGCCGGTTGGCGGACATCTGTCGGAGCTTCGGTCTCGGATCATTAAATCGCTGGTTGTGGTCGGTCTTTTCTTCGGGATCGCCATGCAGAAGGCAGATTGGCTTCTCAACCTGTTGCGAAGGCTCCTGCCTGCCGACCTTTTTTTTAATTCTCCCGCCGAGGCGTTATGGGTGACTCTGAAAGTCGCTTTTTTCGCTGGATTTTTTGTTTCTTTTCCCTATATATTGTTTCAAGTGTGGAGATTTATCTCGCCGGGGCTTGCACAGAGGGAGAAAAAACTGGCCATTCCTTTCATTATCGGAGGGTCCCTTTTTTTTATCCTCGGCGTCTTATTCTGTTATTTTGCCGTCCTCCCTTTTGCGCTAACTTACCTGATTCAATTCGGTATTGAAAAGGGAATCAAGCCGCAGATTATGATCACAAGCTACATTGACTTTGTCTTAAAATTCATGCTGGCTTTCGGTCTGATTTTTATTCTCCCGGTGGTTCTGGTTCTCCTGGCCAGAGCCGGGATGGTGTCATCGGCCTGGCTGGCCAAAAATAGAAAGTATGCTTTTTTAATAAACGCGATTGTCTCTGCCATTTTGACCCCCACGCCCGATGTGTTTAACATGATGCTGATGATGTTACCCCTGGTGATTCTCTATGAGGTGGGAATATGGGGAGCCAGGCTCTTTGGGGAGGCTCATTCAAAAACCATTAAAGGTTCCGGAAACATATCAGCGGGGTAAGGTCCTGAGGTTTCTGTGCCTGTCATATCAAGAGGAGAATCGATGTCTGGAAAAAACGAAGGCGCGACCATAAAAACAAAATTTGGCAATATTCAAATTTCATTTTTTCGGGAATCGGCCCCGGGACATGTCGATAACTTTATTTCTCTGGCAAAAAAGAAGTTTTATGATGAGACGACCTTTCATCGGGTGATACCCGGCTTCATGATTCAGGGAGGTGATCCGAATACCCGGCTTCATAAAGACAATCGCGGTACGCATGGAATGGGGGGGCCCGGGCATACCCTCAAGGCGGAATTTAATAAAAAAAGCCATAAACGGGGGATTGTCTCGATGGCCCGGTCGGCAAATCCGGACAGCGCCGGTTCTCAATTTTTTATTTGCGTTTCGGATTCCCTCTTTCTTGACGGACAATACACCGTATTCGGAGAGGTGACTTCGGGAATGGATGTGGCGGACAAGATCGTCAGTCTATCCCGTGATTCGAACGACAATCCAAAAGAAAGAATCGAAATGGAAGTGGTCATCGCCGCTATCGCCGCCCAAGAACAGAGATAGGAAGGTGTCATTGCGAGCGAAGCGAAGCAATCTCGACATCTTGAACCGAGATCGCCAGGCACCCTACGGGTGCTCGCGATGACAGGCAAAACAAGGAGTTGCAAATCCTATCGCTGTTCTCGGGTCGACAGCCAGGGCTTGACAAAATAGATGGCTATGTTATCTTTTGATTAATTGATGGAGAAGACCATGCGTTTAAACCCATTTGAATCAAAGATTTTATTTCCTTTGCTGATGTTGCTTTTTTTCTTATGTATCCCTGCGTTAAAAGGATATGCTGAGGGCGCAGGCGAAGGTTCGGGGTTGGGGCTACAAGAGACTCCCGGAACTTATTATACCGTAAAAGAAGGAGACACGTTATGGGGGATCTCCCAGGCGCATTATACAGAGCCTTTTTTATGGCCAAAACTCTGGGGGAAAAACCCTTCCATTCCCCATCCCGATCGCATTTACCCCGGTCAAAAAATATTTCTCCCGTCTGAGTCCTTTTTAAAAGAAGCTGAAATAGCGGCGGTAACAGAACAGAAGATGCCCGAAAAAGAAGCTGAACCGGCGGATCTTGGCGAGGAAACAGAAAATGAAGAAGCCCCTTTATCCGATATGGCTAGCATCAAAGAAGAACCCAAAGCGGTTCAGCTTGAGCCTGTTGCTCCCGTGGAGGAAGAAGAGACCAAAAATCCGGCGGTATGGACAGTAAGAGATCTGGCGACCGGAGGATTCATTTCAAAAAAGTTTTTAAAGGAGGAGAAAGTCGCCTCTATTGCGGCCTCGGAACAGGACCATTCCCTTTTAGGAGACGGGGATGCCGTCTATGTCTTTCCTGAAAAAAATCATGCTTTGCGAGTGGGAGAGCAATATACGATATTTGAGACGATTAAATCGGTATACCACCCGAAGACCCACCGTTTAATCGGAAATTTAATCCGAATAAAAGGTTATCTCGAGATCATTCCCGATGTGATGGCTCGAAAGGGACAAAAAGGACATCTGGCCAGAATCAATAAATCGTTTGACTTGATCAATGTCGGAGATCCGTTGACGGTTTATCACCCGGTAGACCCCATCAGTCTGGTGATGAATGAGGTTCCTTTCCCGGGAAGATTAAAAGGACTGGTGGTCGCCTCCCATGACATTAAAACCAACAATCAGGAGTATGATATTATTTACCTTGATAAAGGAACAAAGGATGGTATTCAACCCGGCCATCGTTTGGTGGTTCTGAAAGAATGGGAAAAAAATGAGCTTTACGGGTCCATCGCAAAAGAAAAACCTTCTCGACGGATTACCGCTGAAATCGAGGTCATTTCGGTACAGGAAGAGACTTCTACGGCAATCATCAACAAAAGTATTGAATCGGTAGTCGTGGGAGATATGTTCGCCAATCCTCCCGCCAGCCAGTAACAGGCCCCCGGCCCTAAAAATGATTAATCGATACGCCAGTTCCTGCCGAAAAATCTCAACAACGATAAACGATAATTGACAAAAGAACGGTAATTAATGTATTTTGACCATGGTTTTCTGTTTTAATTTTACCGGGATAAAAATTGGTTAAAAGAAATAAGGTTACCATTATCGGTGCCGGAAATGTCGGTGCGACCACGGCCCAGAGATTGGCCGAAAAAGAGATCGGGGATGTTGTCCTGTTAGACATTGTTCCTGACCTCCCCCAGGGGAAAGCGCTCGATATTTTAGAGTCGAGTCCTATATACAGGTTCAACGCAAAGGTCTCCGGCACCAATGACTATGCAGACACGGCAAATTCAGAAATTGTCATTATTACATCGGGAATACCGCGAAAACCGGGAATGAGCCGGGACGACCTGCTCAAAACGAATGCCAATATTGTATCCCAGGTCACCCAACAGGTCGCCCGTTATTCTCCGGAGGCTATTCTGATTGTAGTGAGTAATCCGTTAGATGCCATGACCTATGTGGCATCTAAAGTCAGCGGTTTTCCAAAAAACCGGGTGATCGGCATGGCGGGAGTCCTCGATACCTCCAGATTCCGCACGTTTATCGCCATGGAACTCGGAGTGTCTGTTGAGAATGTAAATGCTTTTGTCCTGGGAGGCCATGGGGATACGATGGTTCCGGCCATACGATATACTACTGTGGTCGGGATCCCGGTTGCAGAACTGATTCCAAAAGACCGGCTTGATCTCATCATTAAAAGGACTAAAGAAGGGGGCGCCGAGATTGTCAGCCTATTAAAGACCGGAAGCGCTTATTATGCGCCCTCGGCGGCGATTGTCGAAATGGTTGAGGCGATCTTAAAGAATAAAAACAAGATTCTTCCCTGTGCGGCGTATTGTCAGGGGGAGTATGGCATCAAAGATCTATTTGTCGGGGTGCCGGTCAAACTGGGTGTAAACGGAGTCGAAAAAATTATTGAAATCTCCCTCACTGCGGAAGAAAGAGCCGGAATTCTAAAATCCGCAGAGGCTGTTTCGGAGCTCTGCCAGTCTGTCGACCGGCTTGGATTATAAATTTCTTTTTTTCATTTTATTGACAACTTTTCCTTTCAAGTTTAAAATCAATCCAGTTCAGTAATAAATCCTATCTCCACCTTAATATAAAAATATAAACAGACAATAGTGTAAGGTTCATTCATTTCAAGAGGTTTTGTGCAGGATTTTTCTTTTTTTAATCCGGAGTTTTTATTGAATTCGTTCCCCGAGGGCCTTCTGGCCATCGGTCCGGACCAGAAGATTTTATTCATGAATTCCTCCGCGGAATCTCTTCTTGGAATTTCAACGAATGATCTGGCCGGCAAAAGGTGTCCCCATTTGATAGAAATCGACACCACCGGGCAAAAATGCCTTCTGGAAAGAACGCTCAATGCCGGGGAAGTTTATTCCGGGATCGAAGCCGTTTACAGGAATAGACAAGCGGGGAAGACGCTATTATTAATTGCTTCGTCCTTTATTTTAAAAGATGAAAATGGAAAATCGATCGGGGCGGCCGTCCAATTTAAAAAGACTCCTTCGGACAAAAATGTAACGGAGCCGGGGTCCAAACTCTTAATGGGAGACAAGATTGTTGGGAAAAACCCCAGAATGCTTGAAATATACAATCTTCTTCCCGGATTGGCCAGGACGAAATCGACGGTTTTGATAGAAGGAGAAAGCGGAACAGGCAAGGAGCTGATCGCCCAGGCTCTTCATCATAACAGTCCCCGGCGGAATAAGCCTTTTATACGGGTCAATTGCGGCGCCCTTGCGGAAGGGATACTGGAAAGCGAACTCTTTGGCCATATCAAAGGGGCTTATACCGGGGCCGTTTCAAATAAGCAGGGGAGATTTGAGCTGGCCCATGAAGGGACGATTTTTTTAGACGAAATAGGCGATGTCACGCTTCCCACGCAAGTCAAACTTCTTAGGGTTCTTCAGGAAGAAGAGTTTGAGCGGGTCGGGGACACCAAACCTCTTAAAGTGGATGTGAGAGTCATCGCGGCGACAAATATAGACCTGAAAAAGGCGATGGAAGATGGAAAATTCAGGCAGGATCTTTATTATCGTCTCAGGGTGGTTCCGATTTCCCTCCCTCCTTTAAGGGAGCGGCGCGATGATATTCCTCTCTTAATCGAGTATTTTGTAAAAAAATTTAATAAAGAAATGGGAAAGGATGCGGAAACGGTTTCCCCTGGCACCATCGAGATTTTGTTGAATTACGATTATCCGGGGAATATCAGAGAGCTGGAGAATATCATCGAACATGCCCTTGTTTTATGTAATGGAAATACCATTCTGCCCGAACATTTACCCCGAGATATTCAAATGCTGAAAGCCGACCACCTGGAACGGGCCATCGGCCGGGAGCATCCGTTAGAGGCGATTGAACGGGAATTAATCATTAAAGTTCTCAATCAATGTGACTGGAATTTAAAAGAAACTTCCGAAAAATTAAGAATCAGCCGGACAACCCTCTGGCGAAAGATGAAAGATTATCATATTGGAAAATAAAAATGTTTCATAAATGGAACCTGTTCCAAAATTGAAAAGTATGCTCTAAGTTATTAAAAATATTGAACTATATATTAGATTCATCAGTTTTAATGATTTTATAATTAAATTGTAGTTTCAGTAAAAAAACAAGATGTTTTATAACTATATGTTTTTATGATATTTTTTAAAACAAATATGTGGTATGGTTTTTGCTCTTTCTTTATACATATAGACGGACTAAAATGGTCGGATTAAAGAAGGAGAGTAAACGATGCAATGTCACCGGTGTAAAGGATCGATGGTTCTTGAGAAATTTCGGGATTTTTACGATGATACAGGCAACATTGACTTTGTCGGATGGAGATGTTTAATTTGCGGAGAGATTTTTGATCCGGTGATTCATACGAACCGGAGGCATCACCCGCCCCCTCTGGTCGGAAAAAACAGGAAATTGATTATCGCTTCCAAGCGATAGACCGGGCGGGTTCCGGGGATTAGTTTATTGACTGCTGATAATACCAAACGCGTTCTTCTGGAAGACGATGTACCTTTCTATTCGGCCAGAGATAAAAAAAGCCTCTCCTTGAAGGATTACCGCGGCCGCGGCGGATATGAAGCGTGGGTAAAAGCGCTCACCCGGATGAAACCCGATACTGTTCTCTCCGAAGTTAAAAACTCCGGACTGAGAGGACGGGGCGGAGCAGGGTATCCCACCTGGAAAAAATGGGAAATCGTCGCAGGCAAAGAGGTCCCGCAGAAGGTCCTCTGTTGCAACGGCGCCGAAGAAGAACCGGGAACATTTAAAGACCAGATTCTGCTCAGGGTAAACCCGCATCAATTCCTGGAGGGAGCTCTGATTGCCGCCTATGCGGTAGGCGCCGCGCAGGTGATTCTTTACATTAACCAAAAATTTACCAACGAAATCAAAGGCCTCAAAGAGGCGATGAAGGAAATTAAAGCCCTCGGTTTCTGGGGAGAAAATATTCTCGGTACCCGGGTAACCATCGACATGACCCTGTTTGAAAGTCCTGTCGCGTATGTGGCCGGTGAAGAAACGGCCATGCTGGAAGTGCTGGAGGGAAGAAGGCCGGCTCCTCGTCAGAAGCCGCCCTTTTATCCGGTGCATAACGGACTCTACGGGAAACCGACGCTGGTAAACAATGTCGAGACTCTCAGCAATATTTCCCATATCATCCGGAACGGTTCGGCATGGTATAGACAGGCCGGCACCCCTGAGAGTACCGGGACGGCGTTATTCACATTGACCGGTGATATCAACCAGCCGGGAGTCTACGAACTCCCGATGGGGACCCCCCTGCGCCGGTTAATCGAAGTCCATGGCAAGGGGATTAAAGGGGGGCGGAAGTTAAAGGCGGTGTTTCCCGGCGGACCCTCCTGCGGGGCGATTGCCGAAAAAGATATCGACGTGAGGCTCGATTACGAATCGCTTAAAAATCGGGGGACGGCGTTCGGCACCGGGGCGGTGATTGTTTTTGACGAAACGGCTTGCCTGGTCAATGCCGGGTTGCACATCGCCGAATTTTTTGCCGATGAATCGTGCGGACAGTGCCCTCCCTGCAAGATGGGGGGGCGGCATCTGGCGGATCTCCACCGTAAAATCGAGTCCGGCAAAGGAGAAGTCGAGGACATCCAGTCGATAGAGCAGATCTGCGGCGTAGTCAAGGGGCGGGGTTATTGCAGTCTGATTACAGGAGCCTCTGTGACCATCGAAAGCATGGTCAGGAATTTCAGAGCGGAATATGAAGAGCATATTAAATCGGGAGAATGCCGGTTAAAAGAGGCAAAAATATTAATGCACCTGCCTTGATTTAGAGGCGCCAGAGTGTTATATTAAAAATAGCGGATTAAGTTGAATTTTATTCAAAGTGGAGGAACAAATGATCGCATTGACTGAAAAAGCCGGGGAAAAAGTAAAAGAATTGCTCGAAGCAGAACAAAAAACAGGTTACGGTTTGAGAGTCCAGGTTTCCGGCGGCGGCTGCAGCGGTTTCCAATACGGAATGACATTTGAAGAAAAGGCCAACGATGGAGATCAGGTCATCGAAAGCTATGGAATTAAGCTTTTTGTCGATTCCCAGTCGGTTCCACTTTTAGACGGAGTCAAAGTCGACTATGTCGAAAGTGTTCAAGGAGCCGGATTTGCCATTCAGAATCCAAACGCCAAATCTTCTTGCGGCTGCGGAAAGTCTTTCGGCGCTTAATCTGAACGATCGGTTATTGAAACAATCTACCTCATTATCATAATCGGCATAGAAAAATAGATGGCCAGTTTAAGAAATCGTTTAAATCTTTTCGATGAAATCGACGGTTTTGACTCTCACCCCGATTCAGGGGTGAGAGAA
>JBGPKT010000003.1:0-46593 GCA_041486115.1 Nitrospiria bacterium
ACAGTTTCATTGGCCGCCAGCATGCACTCTTCGATGATCTTATGGGCAAAATTACGCTCTTCTTTTAAAATCGAGGTGATTTCCCCCGCCACATCAATTAAAATCTGAGGTTCCGGAAGGTCAAAATCGATACTCCCTCTTACAAACCGTTTCTTTTTTAATTTCAGAGCCAGCTCTTCCAGCAGAAAAACCGTATCGAGGACCTCTTTTTTTCTCAGGGAAGAACGCCCCGGACTGTTGATAATATCTCTCACTTCGGTGTAGGTCATCCTGGCCTGGCTTTTAATCACGCTTTCATAAATTTTATAATCGACTCTGTTCCCCTCTTCGTCAAAAATCATATCGACCGAATAGGTTAACCGGTCGACATGCGGGTTCAAACTGCAGATGCCGTTTGAAAGGGCTTCCGGAAACATCGGAACGACCTTATCGGGAAAATAAACCGAAGTCCCTCTCTCAAACGCCTCCCGATCCAGGGGACTTTTCCAGGGGACATACGCGCCGACATCGGCGATATGGACTCCGAGCCGGATTTGATGCGCTCCGAGACGCTCTGCCGAAACGGCGTCGTCAAAATCCTTTGCATGCTCTCCGTCGATCGTCAGCGTCACTTCCTGGCGCAAATCCTTCCGTCCGGCCAGCATCGCTTCGGAAATCTCGGTCGGGACTTTTTCAGACGCTTCGAGAATGGCAGGAGGAAAGGCGGCGGGAAGGTGGAATTCTTCCATGACCATCGAGGTATCGAGCAAAGGGGTGTAGGCCTCGCCGAGGATCTTGGTAATCCTCCCTTCGGGCCCTTTTTCAAGCGTGGGATAAGAGGTGATCTCGGCGACTACCATCTCTCCCGGCTCCGGACGAAGCGACTCGAACCCGGGGATAAGCACATCCCGGGTCATTTTTCGATCGTTTGGAATAACCCAGCCGACTCCGGAAATTTGGGTGTATTTTCCAACCACCTGTTTATGAGATCTCTGGAGAATCTTGATTATTCTTCCTTCAGGTTTTCCCCTCCGGAATCCTGTAATCCGTGTCAGTACCTGATCGCCATGCATCGCGTCTGACATTCCGGTTCTCGGAACATAAACATCGGATTCTCCCGGGACAACCGATAACACAAAGCCGTAACCGTCATGGTGTGTCTGCAATTTTCCCGCAAGATCTTTTTTTACCTCTTTAACTTTTTTTCTAATTTTTCTCATTCACGGCCTATTTTAATTGTTTTACCATTTGTATAAGGCGGAGGCCCAGGTGATGCCTCCTCCAAAAGAAGCGAACAAAACATGGTCTCCTTTTTTTATTTTTTTATTTAACACAGCGCTGTCGAGTGTGATCGGGATGGACGCCGAGGAAGTATTCCCAAACCGGTCAATGGTCATTTCCACCTTCTCTTCCGGAATATTGAAATAAACCCTGATCTTCTCCAAAAGCCTCAAATTGGCCTGATGAAAAATAAAGAGATCGATCTGATCCAGCCCGATATTGTTGCTTTCCAGAGGTTCCTTAATAGCCTTTTTAAAATAATCGATTGCCGTCCGGTAAACGGACGTTCCCTTCATTTGGAGGGTATGCAGTCCCTCGTCGAGGGTCTTTTGGCTGGAAGGAAGCCTCGAACCCCCGGCCGGCAGATAAATTAAACTGTTTTTTGTCCCGTCCGAATGAAGATGTACGGAGAGAAGGCCTCTCTTTTCTTCCGATTTTGAAAGGACAATCGCCCCTCCCCCATCCCCGAACAAAATCAGGGTCCCCGGGTCTTGAAAATCAAGCATCCTGGATTTAACCTCTCCGGCCGCCACCAGAACATATTTCGCATCGGATTGTTTCAAAAAATTATCGGCCATGGACAAAGCAAACAAAAAACCGGAACAGGAGGCCTGTATATCAAAAGCCGGGATATTTCCCGCTTTTAAATTTTTTTGAAGGAGACAGGCGCTGGAAGGAAAAACCATGTCGGGAGAGGTCGAAGAAAGAATAATCATATCAAGATCTTTTCCTTTGATGCCGGCCTGCTCCATGGCCCTTATCGAAGCAAAAGTCGCAAGATCAGACGAGGCTTCTTTTTCAGAGACCCAGCGACGCTCCAGAATCCCTGTTTTCTTGACGATGTCGGATTCTCTGATTTTAAGTTTTTGGGCAAGGAATTGATTGGATATGATCTTTTCAGGCAGGTACGAACCGGTTCCCCTGATCACGATATGCGGGTTCATTCCCGGCATTATAACATATAAGCGTTTATAAAACTCTTTTTATTATGCAATGGATGATGATCGTCGAGCGCGATGAAAGTGAGCAATTTTGAACACTTTTATTTTTAAAGGTAAATGTTAGGGAGAACAGCCTTGTTCCAATATTTCTAACCCCTTATAAAATCAATATTTTTTTCTTTTCTGCTGTGGCATGTTCTTTGCTCTAGTAATCATTAGAAATCGAACCAATACTGTAATAAAGCATTTTCATGTCCTTTCTCCAAAAAAGAATCTTTCGTGGTTTGGGATTAGCAATTCTCTCAGCGCTTTTAGGCTGTGGCAGTCAAACTCAAGCTGCTTCAAGCAGTCCTCAAGGCGTTTTCATCGATTCCAAAACCATCAGTTTCTTCCAGGCACAATTTGATGAAGTAAAGGCTTGCTCCCAGTTTTCTAAAGGAAGTTTTAGCGACCTTTCCATTATTATGATGCCCCCAAGTTTTCCATGTCCTTATTATAGTTCAGGCTGTAGTGGAGAGTATGCCACCCCAAATCTGATTAAAATAGGGCAGTTTGGCTCCTGGAAACATGAGGTAACCCATTACCTCCTTGAGGTCAATACAGGAGACCCAGATACTAATCACAATAGTTCTCTTTTCCAGACCTGCGCCATTTGAGGATCTTCATTTCCTGTAAAGCTTAAAAGCTCTGATAAACAACGAAATGCCAAGCCAGCCGCATAGCAACGCCAGGGGCACCGTCACGAGGCGGGGCCAGAAAACAGACACCAGGCCAAGGGCCAGACAGGCCGCTCCCATCCAGGAGATCATTCTTGTCTCGGCAGGACCAAGAACCCGGCGATTACTGACCGCCGCCCCGACAGCATGGCCGATCCGGATCGCCCCGGCCCCCGCACGGCTGATGCTTCCCCCTTCTTTCCGGGTCTTTTGCCATGACCGCGTCGGCCGCTCCTGAACCGGACGGACCCTTCGCCTTTCACCCAGAACAATTTCGGTCGAATGAGAAAGGTCATTAAGGTACATTTGCTCCATGGCCAGAGCCAACGCCTCATCTTCTATGGCAACATCCAGTTCATAATTTCCCATCCAGCTTGACAGGTTAAGATTCGTCGACCCCACCCTGGCCCATCGGCCATCCGCCACTGCAGTTTTTGCGTGGAGCATCGATCCGTTCCATTCGAAAACCCTGACCCCGGCCTCAAGGAGAGGTTGATAACCGGCCATCGACAATGTCCGGAGAAGCGGGATATCGGTGGTGGCCCCTGGCACAAGAAGTCTGACATCGACGCCATCTTTTACCGCGGCTCTAAGGGCCTGCACATAGGGGGTCACTCCGACAAAGTATGCGTCGGTCAGCCAGAGGTACCGTGTAGCGAGAGCTGCTATCAGCTGGTCCAGCCGGTAAAGTCCCACCGTATTGGGAGCGCTTGCGACGACCCGCAAGGAAACCTCTCCCGCCCTCGGAATGGACCCTCTGGAGGGAAGCTCTCCTTCAGGCAGAGGATCCCCCGTTGCAGACCAGGTTTCGGCGAAGGCAAATTCAATATCTGAAACAGCGGGTCCCCGCACCTCCACCCCCGTGTCGCGCCAAGGTTCGATGGAACGTTCGGGATAGCCCGCCCACATGCGGCCGATGCAGAGTCCGGTAACAAAACCAATCCGGCCATCCACCGCGATCATTTTTCGATGATCCCTGCTGAGCCAGCTAAACGGGCGGTCCAGGTAGGGGGGGTTGAAGCAGCGGACTTCCACGCCGGCCTTTCTCAACCGATCCCAAAAACGCCGGGATGTTCTGCCAAATGCCCCAAGCCAGTCATAAATGAGTCTGACCCGAATCCCCTCACGGGCCTTTGCGGCCAGAGCATGGGCAAACTGATTACCCATGTCATCTTCATGAATGATGTAGCTTTCAAAATGGATCCATTGTCTTGCAGAATGGAGGGCTTCAAGCCATGCGGGATAATTTTCCCGGGCATCTTTGAGAATTCGCACGCTGTTCCCGGGGATGAGAGGAGCTCCGGCGGCCCGTGAGAATGCCTGCTGGGCGAGCAGGTGAACGGGCGAAGGCGCTTTGTCGGCGGACAGTTTTATGGAGGGATTGCCGGATCGGGGTTTTTCCATAGTCATCTCTCAGGCGGGAACGACTCCCCCAATCTCAAGAAAATAAATTTAAAAGCAGTCACTTCCCTTTGCAGAGAACGGGAAACAGCCTGCGCATAGACCTCGGCCTGATGATGATACTTCTTGACGATCCGGGAGAGATCTTCCTTTTTAACCCGGTCGGTCTTATAATCGGCCGCGTAAAGTTTCCCTTCCTTTTCATAGAGAAGATCGATGACTCCTTCCATGATTTGATTTCCCCAATCCATCAACAGAGGGACCTCCCTCCCCAGGATCACCGATGAAGAGATCTCATGATACGGGCTTGAGGCAAAGAAAATATCGAGAATGCCGGTGATTTCCTGTTCGACATTCCGGCCTTTAGATCGGTCGGTCCGAATACCAGAGGGGGGGATCCGGGAACCGGTCTTCAGCCATTTCGACAGGAGGGGAATAAGATCGGCCGAGTATCCTTGTATCGGTTTTTTGAAATCCCACTGCTGAAGAAAACGATGGACCAGCTCTCCGACCAGCGGACCGGGACTTCCGCTCCCGCCGGTTTTTCCACGCAGATCAAGGGGTTCTCTTTTTTCGGCGTCCCTTTTCTGAAGACGTGTCGGGGTAAGAAATAATGGCCTGCCGGCCGCTTTATTATAAACCGCCTGCCGGTCGTCCCACCGCTTCAGGTAGGATTCCAAATCAGGGTCTTCTTCTGTTCGCTTCCGGCTCTTTTTATCTGCGGGAGATGTCAGAGGGCTCTCTCTGACCACAGTTAAACGGACTTCTCCCCGTCCGACCGGAACGGCTCTGGATTCATGTTCCTTTTCCAATTCGCCCGCGGAGGCTTCAAACATGGCCAAAAAACTACCCCCCTGCCGTTTTCCGGTAGAAGCGAAAGAGATCATTAAATGCTCCTTCGGACGGGTCATCGCCACATAAAGGACCCGCTTCTGCTCCTCTTTTTCTCTCACTCTTTTCTTTTCGGAAATAAAAACCAAAGCCGGATTTGAAATATCGCCGATTTTTATCCCTGTCAGATTTGCTGACCAGTCAAATTCGGCCTCCACTTCTTTTCCTTCGCTCCCTTTTATGCCGGAATGACATCCGGGCAGAATGACGACCGGGAATTCAAGTCCTTTGGCTTTATGAATACTCATGATACGTACGGCGTTGACATGCTCTTCAACGAGCGGGTTTTCGGCCTCGCCCCACTTCTCCAGAAATCCTTGTTCCAGCATGCTAACCGTTTCGTTGAGCGTCCCTCCCCCCTCCTCTCCCATCGACTCCGCCAGACGGCGGATCTTTTCAAGGTTGGCAATCGCCTGTTCTCCCTTGTACCCGCGGGCCGCAATGATTCTGACAGGAATTTCGTCGAGGACCTTCCCGACCGCCTCCCCCACCTGCAGGGTCGGGATCTCCCGGTGAAGACGATAGAGAATGGTGTAAAGGTCTCTGGCAGGGCCAAGACGGTCTTTATCGAATTCAACATCCGGAAGGGCCATCAAACGGTAATCGAGAAGGTTCTTTTTTTTGAGCTCATAAAGTTCAAGGTCATTCAGTCCGCCGACGGGAGAGCGGAGCACTCCGGCAAGCGCCAGGGTATCGTGCGGGTCAATCAGCGCCCGGAGAAGATTGATCGCCTGAACCACCTCCTGGGTCGAATAAAAATCTTTTTCCCCCTCCACCACGTAACGGATATTCCTTTTTCTGAAAGCCTCCAGGACCTCGCGAACCTCGGACAGAGACCTCATGAGGACCGCCACATCCCCCGGTTCCACGACGGCCGGCTGACCCTCCTTGCCTGGAATAACGGCTTTTCCCAGAACCTCTTTTGAAAGCCATTCGGAAATAGACTCCGCTTCAAAACGCCGGGCTGTTTGAGCATCGACATTTTCTCCCGGCGGAACCATTTTCCTGACTTCGACTCTCCGGAAGGGATAAAGCGGATCAGAAATTTTTTCCAAAGGAGGATGGATCGGCACGTAAGAGGGCTGGAGCCCTTCGCGGAAAATCATCAAAGGATCAAAAACACCGTTTACTACATCGAGGATTCCTGAATGGCTCCTGAAGTTAACCCTGAGCGGGCAATGGATCCCGTTCTGGGATTCAATGATTCCCTTGACGACATCGAGGTAGGCCTCGATGTCGGCCCTCCGGAAGGCATAGATCGACTGCTTCGGATCTCCGACCACAAAGAGTTTTCCCGGCTCCAGCCGGACCTCTTTCCAGTTGCCTGCTCCCTCCCCCAGGGCCTCCGCGAGATAAAGGAGAATCTCATATTGGAGAGGATCGGTGTCTTGAAACTCATCGATCAAGACCGCCTGAAACGACCGCTTCAGTTCATCCCTGACCGGCCGATGGTCCCGGACAAGATTTCTTGCCCGGACCAGAAGACCGTCAAAGGTAATATAGCCCCCCCGGAGAAAGCTTTCTCGGCAGGTTTTAACAAAGGGAAGGACCAGGCCGATGAGGGACCCGATCAGGCCGGAGTCCGACCTCACCAGGCCTTTAGCCGCCCGGACCAGCTCTCCCGCTTCTTCCACTTCGGATTCGTTCCACCCTTTGACCGCGCCGGGCGATTTTCCCGATAATAGAAGGTCAATCTCCTCTTTCAGAATCTCTCTGTTTAAGACGGGGTCTGCCAGAATCTCCTGAAAAATTTTTCGCGCCGCCCGGGTCATTTTTTCGATTTTCCTTTCTCCGGGAAAACGGACCGAAAGCCGGGATGCGGTCCGTTCAAGCCCGGAGAGCCAGATTCGAAGGAGCAAGGGCATAGCCGGTTTCAAGGAGAGTTCTTCAAGCTGATTCAGGGGGATGATTTCAGAGCAAAGGAGGCGGACAAGTTCGGTGATCTGATCAAGGGAGACGCGGCGCAGAATGGTTTTCCACGCTTCTTTGCGAAGCGAGCGGAATCCGATCTCCCGGTCAAGCCAGGCTTCCCACTTTTCTTTGAAGTGCCGCTCAAACCGGATTCCTTCATCTTCGTGAAATTGCGGATCGACTCCCGCCTCAACCGGATAGAGCCTCAACAGACGGGAGGCAAAGGAGTGGATGGTGCCGATTTCTCCCTTTTCCATGCCGGCAAGCGCCTCGCGGGCGCGCGAATCGATCTGATCCTTGTCCAAACGGTATCTTTTCATCAGCTCCCCGACTTCGCTTCGGTTCTCTTCGGAGGCCGCCTCCAGGAGACCCCGGAGCCTCGATCTGAGCCTGACCCGTATTTCATCGGCGGCCTTATTGGTAAAGGTCAGCGCGACGATTTCCGTCACCTTCAAAGGTCGGGGTTCTTTCATCAGAAGATGAATCAGCCGGTTGATCAACAGGGTTGTTTTGCCGGTTCCGGCCCCCGCCGTCACCACGACATTCCGGTCAAAAGTTGTGGCGGCCCTCTCCCGCTCCTGAGCGTCGGCTATCGGATGGATCATGTTCCTTCCCTCTCCCCCGGAGCAGGGACGTTCTTTTTGTCCAGAATGTTTCTATGGCGTTGTACGCGGGGATTTCCTTCCAGTCTCCAGAGCGATGGCCGATGGTCTTCGCGGCAGATCGACCGGTATTCGCAATAATCGCAGGCTTCTCCCGGATTGATAAAAAACCGGCCCCCTTGAATCCCCTCTAACAGGAAAACGATTGTGGAAGCCAACCCTTCTCCGCTCTCCTCCTCCCAGCCGTTTTCCGGAAAATGGACAGGGACCAGCGGACCCTTGTCCCATTTCGGAGCCACATAATACAACGAGGCTTCGAAAAAAGGGTGATCCCCGCTCCCTTCGGAAGAAATGGTATTTTGGCGGGCTAAAAGGAGATAGAGCGGAATTTGCAGCTGCTTCCCCTGAACTGAAGCGAGATAAAGATCCTTTGTTTCAGCCTTGCGGTTTTTTCCCAGTTTGAATTTGTAATCAATAATGTGGCGCCGGTTTGCCCCGGCAAGCACGTCGATCCGGTCGGGCTTCCCCTTGATCGGAAAACCCTTAAATTCTTTAAACCATTCCCCTTCGAGATGCCCTTCCCATTGGGTCTCAAACCTATCGGGGCGGTATCCCGACTCCCGCAGGTGGGCGAGGTCCAGCGCCACGACTTCTGCCAGGATTTCGAGGATCTGTTCCTGAATCACTTCCCAGGCCGCCGGATAACCGACGGCAGACACCGATTCGTATGAAAGAAAAACGTCCCGACTGACGTTATGAAGAAGGGCCTGAATATCGATTTTCTGATCCTTCTCTAAAAAATAATTCTGGCCGGTTAACGTTTGAAAAAAGTTTCTTAAAATCTCATGACCCAATGCGCCGATCTCCGCGGGAAGAGGCCCGGTCCAGTCTTCAGGCTTTTCGAGACGGCGGAGTTTCAGCAGAGTCTTGCAGAAAAAATTAAAAGGGCATTTCGCGTAGAGTTCGAGAGCGGTCGGCGCCATGCCCATCTGGGTCAGACCGGCCCAATGCTCCGGAAGAGAACCGATCCATCCGTCAAAACCAGTTAAGTCCCCCCGACTTTCAATCAGGCTCAGTCCTCTCCCGCTCCGGTCAATCAGGCGTTTTAAAAGGGGAGATCCTTCAAAGAGATGTGCCGCATCCCGGGATTGGAGGCTTAAACGGACCGCCATTTCTCCCGGCAACATCCACGCCGGCTGGCTGAACGGCAAGACCTCTTTTTTCTCAAGGGTTCCTCGGGGAATCGTCCGCTCTAATGCCCTTTCCGTCCCAAAAACCTGGGGGCCTTCATTCAGGTACCACGAAGGGGAGAGGCTCTTTCCTGAATCGTCCGACCGCTGATAGAGGTAATAGAGATATTTTCCTGCCGATCCCGCCAGAAGGGTAAAAAGGAGTTTTTCTTCGTCATGGCCCGACAGTTTTTCACTAATTTTATATCCCAGCACGGATTCCAGCACCCTCCTGGCGCCATCTCTCAGGAACCCGTCTTCCCGAATCGTCCGGGGGAACCGGCCTTCGTTCAGCCCCAGGACAAACAACGCCCGGAAAGGGACTCCCCGGGCAGACATGGCATCCATCACCGATACTCCGGTCATCCGCTCGTCGGAGATCGGGACGGAACTCCTCTCCAGCCAGCGTTGAAACGTCTTCCGAAAGTGAGGTAAAGGGACCTTCGGATCGAACTCATGCAGCCCTGAGAGCTGATCAAGAATGTTCTTCACTTGCAAAATAACCGGATCTTCCCTGTTTTCTTCCGGGTCTTCAAACAGTCCGAAATATTTTTTGAGCAACGCTTTCCATCGGCCGGCAAATTCGGACCAGGAAGTTTTTTCCGGAAGGCTCCTGAAGTCCCGGTCAAGATGATTAAAAATCGCCCCTAAAATGCGGGCCTGCCGGGGAGGTCCGTCATCGCGCGCTTTTCCTTCGTACCTCTCCAGACGCTGCCATGCGTCTGCTCCTTTGGCAATTCCCATCTGGCGGGTTAAAATATCCCAGAGGTCCGGACGGGCTTCGACTCCTTTCGGAATCAGCCTCCCGATATGGACATAAGGAGACGAGAGAAAGTCAATCATCCGGGAGCGGTGATACTCCATTTCTGTCAGCCGGGTAAAAAGAAGAATATCTTTGACGAGTGGAAATTGAACCAGCGGGTCCTGCCCGGTGGTGATAAAAGGAATCCCATGACCGGGGAAAAGCGCTTTGACCTGAGAAAGATAGGGAGGGAGGTCCCGCGCCACGACTCCGATATCCTGAAAAGAAATCTTGTCTTCTTCGTTCAGCCTTAAAATTTCTTTGGCAACAGTTAACACTTCATCGCGGACGCCGGAACAATTTATGATCTGGCAGAGAGGCCTCTCCGCCGCCGGTCGATCTGCCAAGGCCCGAATAGGGTTCTTCTCCGAAGCTTTCCCTCTGACATACCGGTCAAAGAACTTCCCGGCAAAATCCCATCCCGAAACCTTTTCCATCAGCGGGAAAAAAAGGGAAACAGGGTAAGCTTCGGCGACACGGTAAAAGAAATCGATCTGGACCTGGGTTAAATCATAAAAACCATAATAGAAGATATGTCCGAACGTTTTTAAAAACGGGGAAGAGGCGATGAATCCTGAAGCCTGCTGTACCAGATCGGTATAATCGATCACCCCCAATTTTTCAGATCGTCCGAGCATCTCTCCATAGAGGCTGAAGAGCGAAAAGAGTTTCCGGAATTGTCCGGAGTCGGTTCCAAAATGACCCTCTCTTAAAGCGGCCAGAGCGATTTCCGGGTCCACCAGCCCCTCTTTGAGGTCGCGGAGGGTTGCCTGGAGGACGGAGACCCCTCCTTCGGTTTCGATAATCCCTGAAAAAGCATCATGGTTCCCGTATTTTTCCGCAATTAAATGGCGCAAGAGCTCTTCGAGATATAGCTCGTCGCGGATGACCCCGGAAGGGGATACAGGAGATTCTTCAAGGAGATGCCGGGAAAGCTGATGAAAAGTCAAAATAGAAAGGTTCAGAAAACAGAGGCGCTTCTCTCCCGCCAAAAGGAATTTCAATCGTCTTTTGAGAGAATCTGAAGGAACTAGGACAAGAAGCGGAAGAAGAGAGTTTTTCTTTTTCTTTAACAGTACCTCTTCGACAAACGCTTCTTCAAGAGTGGGATGGAAAGGACCTAGAAAAATCTCCATGGGGACCGATTCAAGATTTACCGGCAAAGCTTATCCCAGTAAAGTCCCCTTTGTCTATGAAATTAAAATAGCCGGGTTAAAAACTGGCATCTATCCGACTGCTAGAATTCTAACAACAAACTTCGGATTTTTTTAAAAAATAAATTAAATAAACTCCTATTTTCTGATAGTTATACTTAAATGAAATCTGGCATAGTAATTGCTTTAGCAAAGGTTAAGCTTGAGTACTCAGACAAAACTTGTTGTCAAAACAATTTTATAAACCTTTTTCAAAGGTGGTAGAAAATGATTGAAAAAATTCAATTTATCATTATGGCGATCCTTGGAAGCTTCTTGTTTGGGGTGTTGGCAACCATTTAATAAACGGACGAACCAGCCAAAAACCAAAAGAAAACAATTCTCTTAATGAACCCTCTTCTGCGATTCGCAGAAGAGGGTTCATTTGATTCCAGGAGTTCATAATGATAAATTATTCCCTTAAAATCCTCGACCAGATCAATGTCCTCTTAAAAGAAAAAAATAGACCGGCGATTGGATTAAACCAGATCGTATTTATGAGCGGCTTGAATTTTCTGAGTTACGGTAAAAATATCTGTCTGGCTTCGAAATCGGATTTTATCGAGGCCGATCAGTTTGAAACTGTTTTTTCTAATGTACTTCGGGGAGGGCCGGATTATATCAGGGCGATTCTCATCCCCATGGAAGACAGCCGCTTTTTGATAGAGGTTTCTTTCGGTCCGGCAAAAGGGAATCCGTCTCCCGAGATTTTTGGAATCCCCGACTTAAGACGGACGGTAAGGGTTGTCGAATTCTCAAAATAGGGTTAACTTTATCTCTTGCGACTTTATTCGGTCTGGTCTTTGGACTGACCGCACAAGTCGGACTGTCCGCTGAATCACCGGCTTCGCCAAATCCCTACCCGGGTTTAAGTGTTTTTCCACTGGTCGATCAAACACCCACTCCCCATGATTGCGGATACCTGGACGGGCCTTCCCATTCAGCCAGATTTTGCAATCCGGCCCATCTGGCCTCTGACGGGACCAGCCTCTACGTTGCCGACGCCTACAACCATGTCATCCGAAAAATCGTTATCGCCACCGGACTTGTGACAACCATTGCGGGAAGCGGAGGAGATTTTGGAGACATTGACGATAAAGGGACCCATGCCAGGTTTCGGGCCCCCCAGGGAATCACAGCCGATTTTAAAAACCGCTCCCTTTACGTGACAGACACAGGAAATCAAACGATCCGATCGATCAGCCTGACAACCGGAGAGGTCAAGACGATCGCGGGGAGTTCCGGAAAATTCGGATTTGCCGACGGAACCGGCCCCTCATCCAGGTTTAACGATCCGGATGGGATCATCGCGGACCCTTCGGGAACTTTTCTCTATGTTGCCGATACTTCCAATCATGCTATTCGCAAACTGGATATTGCCACCCACTCGGTCACGACCCTCGCAGGCCAACCCGGTTTTCTTGGTTTCGTCGATGGGCCCGGGAGAACCGCCCGGTTTGACCATCCGGCCGGAATCGCCATTGACCGCTCCGGAACATTTCTTTATCTCACCGACGCTTCCAATCAGGCGATTCGAAAAATCAGCACGGCTTCGGGAGAAGTCACCACGATCGCAGGCCCTGCCGGGCGGAGTGACAGACTCGTTGAAAAGCCGGCAGAAGTCGCGCTCGGCTTTCCCCGCGGCATTACGCTCTATCAGGGCGATTCTTTCCTCTTTGTCTCTGATACGGCCAATCATGCCATTCGGCTAATGGATCTCGCCACACGAAAAATATCGACCTGGAACTTCTCCCCTGCCTTTCCTCTGGCTCTCCCGCAGGGGATCCTCTATGACGGGATAAATAATTCTATTTTTATTTCAAACAAAGCCACCAATTCAATCTTGAAAATGGCCTTTCCCTCCGGAAAGCTAACAACGCTCGCAGGACCTGAAATTCAATCGTCCTTCCCCAATAAATAATGCTTAAAATGACAGGAGTATCAGTATGAATAGAAAACGGACAAGGCGGGTTTTTACTTATGGATTCAAACTGCGGTGGGCTTTCATCATACATCGGTCCATCACAACCTCAAGCCCTGCTTTTCGGGCACGGGCCGCCGCCTCGAGATGAATAATTCCCTCCTGCATCCAGACCGCTTTTGCGCCGATGGCAATGGCCTCTTCGACAATTCCAGGCGCCTCGCCCGAGGGCCGGAAGATATTGACAATATCAATATCTTCCGGCACCTCTTTTAATGTGGCATAGGCTTTCTGGCCTAAAATCTCTCCCTTGGCCGAAGGGTTGACTCCAAAGATGGCATACCCATGTGCCTTGAGGTATTTAGGGACAAAATGTGCCGGCTTCTCCGGGTTGGCAGAAAGTCCAACCACGGCAATGGTTTTATATTTTCTTAAAATCTCGTCTTCCATGGTGAATTTATCCCTCCTGTTAATGGCCGGAAGCTCACGCCGGAATTAAGTTCGTCTGGACATGTTTGGTCGATAGATACAATTCATATACCACTTCCTAACCAAAAAAACCAATGGTTCATCGGAATTAAACCGATGGCTATTCCAAAAGAATGCCAGATCATTTCGCGCAAACAGATGTCGGGTGAATAGAGTTGACAAGAAGGACCTCTCTGCATAAAGTAATAGATGAATGGGAGTTCATTCACTTCTGGAGAGTCATCAAATGATCATACTGGGATCGGTTGTTTCGGGCATAATTGCCGTTTGGCTTTTAGCCGCTTTGCGGGCGCCGGGTTGGATCTGGACCGGGACAGCGGCAGCTGCGCTCGCCGCGGGGACGTTTCTCGCTCCTTTCCCGCCTCAATTCATATTGCCGGTCTGGTCCTTTTTCCTCTTCCTGATCGTTCTGCCGTTTAATATTCCCTTGTTTCGCAAAAAAATAGTCAGTTCCCCCCTTCTGAGTCTCTTCCGGAAAAGGGTCCCTCCCATGTCTCAGACCGAGAAAGAAGCCCTCGAGGCGGGGACCGTCTGGTGGGACGCCGAGCTTTTCAGTGGAAGGCCCGACTGGAAAAAATTACTCGCGTTCCCCTCTCCGGTTCTAACTGCCGCGGAGCAGGCGTTTCTTGACGGACCGGTCGAACAGCTCTGTCAGATGCTTGATGACTGGAGCGTCAATGAGGAGTATCATGATCTCCCTCCCGAGGTCTGGAAATTTATTAAAGAGAACCGGTTTTTCGGAATGATCATTCCGAAAAAATATGGGGGTCTTGAAATTTCGGCTTTGGCGCACTCCTCGGTCATTATGAAAATTGCCAGCCGGAGCTTTCCGGCTTCGGTTACCGTCATGGTCCCCAATTCTCTCGGTCCGGCGGAAGTATTGCTCCACTACGGAACAGAAGCCCAAAAAAATTATTATCTCCCCCGCCTGGCGCGGGGGGAGGAAATTCCCTGCTTTGCCCTGACCAGTCCCTTTGCCGGAAGCGACGCCGCTTCCATCACCGATTCGGGGATTATCTGCCGCGGGGAATACGAGGGGAAAAAGGACGTTCTGGGTATCCGGCTCAACTGGGAAAAAAGGTATATCACCCTCGGACCGATTGCCACGATCATCGGCCTTGCGTTTAAACTTTATGACCCCGATCAAATGATCGGGAAAAAAGAAGAACTTGGAATTACGGTCGCACTGATTCCGGCCAACACCCCGGGGGTGACCATCGGCAACCGCCATCTTCCGATGAGTCTTGCTTTTCAAACCGGTCCGAACAGCGGAAGGGATGTTTTCATTCCTGTAGATCAGATCGTCGGAGGGATCGCCGAGGCGGGCCGCGGATGGCGAATGCTAATGGAAAGCCTTGCCGCGGGACGTTCGATTTCTCTCCCCGCAGCCTCCACCGGCGCCGCGAAACTGGCCTGCCGGGCCACCGGGGCCTATGCGGCCATACGAAAACAGTTTAAAACCCCCATCGGTTATTTTGAAGGTGTGGAAGAGCCTCTTGCCCGGATCGGAGGGATGACATATCTCATGGACGCCGCCCGGGTGATGACCCTGGGAGCGGTCGATTCAGGCCAAAAACCTTCGGTCATTTCAGCGCTGATCAAATACCATCTGACCGAGTTTATGCGGCGGATCATCAATGACGCCATGGATGTTCAGGGTGGGAGCGGCATTTGCCTCGGACCGAGAAACTTTTTGGGAAGGGCTTATGAAGCCATCCCGATCAGTATTACCGTGGAAGGGGCCAACATTCTCACCCGGAGCCTCATTATCTTCGGACAGGGATCGATCCGGTGCCACCCCTATATATTGAAAGAACTCGAAGCCATCGCGGATCCCGACCGGCAAAGGGGTTTGAATAAATTCGATGACGCCCTCTTTTCCCATATCCAATTCATGCTCGGCAATGCCGCCCGATCTTTATTCCTCGGATTAACGGGTGCGCGGTTTGTTTCCTCACCCGTTTCGGGGCCGACTGCTCCCTATTACAGGAAATTGACCCGGTCTGCCGCCTCTTTTGCCCTGATTTGCGATGCGTTTATGCTGACTTTGGGGGGCGCTTTAAAACATAAAGAAAAGCTCTCCGGTCGACTCGGAGACATTCTGAGTTATCTCTATATTGCTTCTGCCGTTTTAAAGAGGTTTGAAGATGAAGGGCGTCCGGAAGAAGACCTCCCCTTTGTCCAGTGGAGCTGCGAATACCTCCTCCACCAGATCCAGCAGCGCTTTCTGGAGTTAATTAAAAATTTTCCGCTCCGTGGCGGGATTGGACTGCTGAAATTTCTGATTTTTCCCGACGGACGACCGTTTAAAATGTTTACCGATGACCTCGGCCATAAGGTCGCAAGGCTTTTACTGAAGCCGGGCCCTGCAAGGAACCGGTTAACAAAGGGGATTTTCATCCCGAAGTCTCCCGAGGATTCCATCGGACGGCTTGAGGATGCCCTGGTGAAAACGCAGGCGGCGCAGGGAGCCGAGAAAAAAATGCAAAAATCCGTACCTGGATTCACTTCCCATGGAAGCAAAAATGAAGAAGCGCTGATTCAGGAAGGGCTGAAGCGGAATATTATCACCCCGGCAGAAGCCGAGTTGCTGAAAGAAGCCGGCCTGGCGCGAAGGGAAGCGATTCAGGTCGATGACTTTCCTCCCACCTTCTTTAAAAAAACCTGAAATCTCCATGGTCATTGACCCCCTTCTGTCTATCGCCGTAAAAAACCTGCGGGAGTGCGTCACCCTGACTGTCGGGGCTCCCCCAGGACAATCGACCCTCCTGATTTATGACGAACAGTCTCCTCTGTCCACGCTGATCACAGCGGCTTACCTCCATATTCTGCCGGAAGCGGCAGCGTTGAATTTTGACAGAACCCCCTCGGGAGAGATTTTAAAGGCCATCTCACGCCTTGCGCCGAATGACCTGGTTATTCTGGTTCAATCGGACAGCTTCCGCCTCAATAGATTCCGAATCCGGATCGACCTCTTTAACCGGAGATTGAAAGTGATCGAACATCCTCATCTGGCCCGGATGCGCAAAGACGAGTTTAAGACCTATCTATCCGCTCTGGCCTACGATCCCGGTTATTACCGGTCTGTGGGTCCGGCGCTTAAAGCCCGTATCGACCGGGCCAGGCAGATTCAACTCTTTTCCGGGGAGAATCTCCTCTCCTATGATTCTGAATTTGAAACGGCAAAATTAAATATCGGCGATTACAGGGGGATGAAAAACACGGGTGGACAATTTCCGATAGGCGAAGTCTTTTCGGAGCCGAAAGAGATCACGCAGGTCAATGGGAGGGTTAGACTTTTTGCCTTTGGAAACAAGGATTTTTCTGTCTGTTTCGAAGAAAAACCCTTTTCCGCGATCATTGAAAACGGGATTCTGGCCGATGCCCCGGACGCCCCTGAAGCTTTTCACCGGATTCTTGAGGATATCCGGGCGGAAGAAAAAGAGGTCTGGCTCCGGGAGCTTGGTTTTGGATTAAACCGCGCCTTGACGTTGAAAGATAGAATCACCGATATCGGCGCCTATGAACGGATGTGCGGAATCCATCTGTCGCTCGGCGCCAAACATGCCCTTTATCCCAAACCGGGATTCAAGCCCAAAAAAACAAAATTCCACGTTGACGTCTTTGTCACCGCGGATCAGGTGGAAATCGACGGGGAAACCGTCTTTAAAGATGACAAATATTTTGTTCCTAAGGAGGACGCTGATATGAGATAATTTAAAAAAATGAACCCTTTCGAAATGGCCCCGTCACTTCCATGAAAACCTTACACCGACTCCTTCATAAATACAGCCTCCCCGGTCCCCGGTACACTTCTTATCCGGCCGCACCCTATTTTTCCAAACGATTCAATGAAGAAACATGGCGCGAAGAGCTGGAGACTCGCCAGAATAAAAAAAGGGGACTCTCCATTTATCTTCATATCCCCTTTTGCGATACCCTCTGTTATTATTGCGGCTGTCATATGGTCGCCACCCGGAATTACGCCAGAGCAGAATCGTATCTTGACCTGCTAGTCAAAGAGGTCGACCTGACAGCGGCTTTCATTTCACCCGGAAGAGTTGTCCGGCAGGTTCATTGGGGCGGGGGGACGCCGACCTATCTCAGGCCTGACGACATCCGCCGCCTCTCCAAATATATCGCAGGACGATTTACAATCGCCGACGACGCGGAAATCGGCTGCGAAGTCGATCCTCGGGAACTGACCGAAGACCATATCGCCGCTCTGAAAGAAGGGGGTTTTAACCGCCTGAGCCTGGGGGTTCAGGATCTGGATGACCAAGTGCAGAGGAGCGTCAACCGGGTTCAACCGGAAAGTCTCGTTCGGCAGGTCTACGGCTGGATGAGAAAAACCGGTTTCAACAGCATTAATTTCGACCTGATGGCGGGCCTCCCCCATCAAACGGTTGCCAGCTTTTCGGCCACGCTGGATAAAATCATCGACATGTCGCCCGACCGGCTTGCGGTCTTTAATTATGCGCATTTGCCGGAAAGGATCAAACATCAGAAGCTGATCCAGACAGCCGATCTTCCCGATTTTTCCACCCGCATTGAATTGCAGATCCTGATCCAAGAAAAACTTTCTGCCGCCGGATATGTCGATATCGGCCTCGACCATTTCGCGAAAACCGGGGACGAACTGTTTAAAGCCCGGCAAAACAAGACGCTCTGGAGAAACTTCCAGGGTTACACCACCCATAAAGAATGCGACATCTTCGCTTTTGGCGTTTCGGGGATCAGCCAGACCGAAGAGGTTTATGCCCAGAACCTCAAAACGCTCATTGCCTATGCGGAGCGGATCGGCGAGGGGAAACTGGCCACCGAACGGGGCCTCCGCGTCACCCTCGACGACAAAATCCGCCGTGATGCAATCATGCAAATAATGTGCGGACTGGAGCTGGACAAAAGCGATTTTGCAAAAATATGGCAAATCGATTTCGATCATTATTTTTCCGATGCCTTGCAGGAATTGAACAAACTGGAGGAAGACGGGTTGGTCGAGACCGCGCCGGAGAAGATCCGGGTCACTGAAACCGGGCATATCTTCCTCAGGAACATCGCGATGACGTTTGATTCTTATCTGAAGCAGGCCGATACAGAAAAACCTAAATTCTCAAAAACCGTATAAGGAATCTCCTCATATGAAAGAGACCTATGAAATAATCAAGTCTGATGAAGAATGGAAAAGAATCCTGGCGCCGGACCAGTATCAGGTCCTGCGCAAAGAAGGGACGGAACCGCCGTTTAATAACCTTTATTTCGATCATAAGGAGCGGGGCATTTACGGCTGCGCGGGTTGCGGGCTTTCACTCTTTTCATCCGAGGCCAAATATGACAGCCAGACCGGGTGGCCAAGCTTCTGGAAGCCGGCCGATGAATCGTCTGTCGGGTCTAAGACCGATTGGAAAATCATCTACCCGCGGACCGAGGTCCATTGCAAGAAATGCGGCGGCCATCTCGGCCATCTGTTCGATGACGGGCCGCAACCGACAGGGTTGCGTTATTGCATCAATTCAGCGGCGTTAAAATTTGTTCCCGCTTAGAAACTCCTTAATCTCTCGCCCAGCCTGCTTTTTCATTCAGAAGCTCCATTCACATTTGAGGCATCGATCAATTGGAACACCTGCACCCTTTTGTTATAGCTATCGGCGACATAAATCAATACGCCTGAAACGGCAATCCCGCCCGGGAGCCAGAATTCCCCCTCATGGTTCCCCGCTTTGCCGAAATTCATCAAAAACTTCCCTTCCGGATTAAACATTTCAACCGTATCATATAGCCCATCCACCGCGTAAATAATCCCTCTCTCGTCGACAGCGATACCTTTTAGCTTTGAAAAGTTCCCGACATGAGCACCTGACGACCCGATTTGCCTGATAAATTTTCCTGCCGGGGAAAACTGCTCAATCCTGAAATTCATCGAATCGGCGATATAGAGATCTCCCGTTTGGGGGTGGAGGGCGATATGCGTCGGAAAATTAAACTCTCCCTCCCCGGTTCCCCGGACGCCAAACTCAAAAAGCTTTTCTCCCCCTAAATTAAAAGCGAAAATCCTGTGCCGGGCGGTATCGGCCACGTAAAGAACCTGCCGTTTCGAGTCAATGGCGATTCCCGTCGGCCTTTCAAACTGAAAGGACCAGACCTTTTCAAAAACCCCATTCGGGTTAAATTGAAAAATCCGACCGAGTCCGGAATCGGACAGGTAGAGGTTCTCCCGGGAATCAATGGCCACTCCGATCGGAATTTGAAGCGTTCCGCCGGGGATTTTAAAAACCTGACGATAGGCATTCGTCCCAAAATCGAGGCTATGGACTGCTTGAAGCTCTGTATCCGAAACAAGAAGTTTTCCTCCCGGAGTCACCGCAATCCCATAGGGGCGGATAAAATGGGGAGGGGCCTCTTCTCCGAACAAAACGGCCAGGACCTTTTTTAAAAATCCCTTTTTGGGCAAAACCGATTTTGCGTCTTCAATACTTTTCTCATACCGGATTCTCGGCGGATCGGGAGGGAGCGGCCATTGAATATCCACCCTTTCCACTTTTTTTTCTGCGGCGCACCCCGCCAGGCTCGCCGCGATCAACAAACTTCCAATCAGACCCCATAATATCGGCATCCGCATTTAAAACGACCGAATCGCTCTGAACATCACCTGCTGGCTCACAGTCAGATTGCTCCCGATCTCGTTTCTCAGATAATCATAATCCGCTGTCACACTCAACAGGCCGATCTGCTGGCTTAACCGGGTGTGGGCGTCAAAGGTCTGTTGCTCGCTAAGTTTCTCGTTTCCGGTAAAAATCCCTTTGAGGTCGAACGTCCACAAACCGTTCATCCAGGGGCGGATCGTCCCTAAAAAACCTAGGGAGGCAGTCTGAATCCTGTTCCCGTAGCTCCCATACGGGTAGTCGATATGCGAATAGGCCCCCATGAGCGTGAACATATTTAAAAACTGGTAATTCAGGTGAAAATCTTCAGAAAGGGTCTCCCCCTCCAGGCCAATTCCGGTAACATCATAATAAGTCACTGTTCCATCCAACAGCAGAAGATCATTATAAAAAATAAAATCCCTGAAATACCTGCTGTCGGCCGTTGCCGAAACGCGGGTTTCTCTCTCGTTCTCGGACCGGCTCGGAACGCTCCGGTTGACCAGTGTCAGAGAGCCATTCAACCCGACATGAACAACCTCCGTCCGGGTGTTGTCAATCCCGGCAGAAAACGAATGGGTCGAATCGCTCGATTTTCCGAGCGTTCCCGATACGTTTTCTCCGTGGCTCCCCGCATAACCGGTCGTCACCCGGATCGCCTGCAATACTTTAAAATAGGATACCGACCCGTTGACCAGGCCAAAATGACTGTTTGAAGAAAGTCCTCCTCCGGCAACCTGGGTCATCCCTCCGGAAAATCCGCCGTTCAGATTTAACCCGAAAAAAGGACGGAAATTTGCTCCCGTATTTCCATAAACCGTCTGGGACTGGCTCGTCCCCGCTTCAAATTTTGAATATTGAATGCCGTTCGACCAGTCGAGTTTTTGGGTCGGATGAAGGTTCAATCCCCCGCTGAATAAAGACCTTTTAAAATTGTTGCTTCCGGGCGTTTCATTGAAATCAGCCCTTAAATTGCTGTCCCAGTAACGGTTTGGGAGGTAATAGAGGTTCATTCCCGCTCCATTTTCCTGATAAAAGCCGATCCCCGGAAGCGTTCCTCCCCGAGTGGCAAGATTCGCGTAGGCTCCCATCGTCAGGGCACGGGTAATCTCCCCGTTTAAATTTAAATTCACGCCATGAGACCAGGTGGCATTTCCCGCCGGATCTTTAGTCTGATCATAAAGGTACCTGGCGCTGAGATTATAACTCCCCAGCTTCCCGCCGCTGTCGACCATTAAATAATCGGTATCGCTGGCAGGAAGAACTCCCGCCTGGTCGGTGGAGAGAGAGGTATGTGCCCCGTTAATTCCAATACGGGGAAAAACAGCGGAAGAGTATATCCAGGAAAACCCATAAGTCGCAACCGTATCATGGGAGAGCGTGCTGAAACGGGTCTCCCGGTCGGTTTTCTGGGCATAAACCGTTAAAGGGGAGACCCGGGGGAGAAGAGAAAAACTTAAATTATAATCCTTGACCAGATTCCGCCGGCTGTCGTTAATCGGCGCGGAGTAGCTGGTCTGATCGTCTGCCCAGCTCACCCCCCCTGAAAAACTTCCCAATCGAGAGTCCCATAAATTATTATAAGTCCTCAAGTTGTACCTCTGTTCAATCCCATGGGTGGACGTTTTTATTCCGCCCGCATCGTTTTCAGTATAAACATAAGCGCCTTCAATGGCCCCGTTCAGCACGCCATACCCTTTTTCAAGTTCTCCTTCAAACCCGATCATCCCCAGAATCAAAAACAACCTTAAAAAAAAATGAACGCCTATCGCTCTTTTAAATTGTCGGCCGGCCAAACGGGTCATGGTCTCTCGAATGCAGCCTTTTGAAAAGGCCTTCTAGATTATTTTTGTAATATTATTTTGATCTCAGCGCCACTCCTGAGATCGCTTACCCACTCTTCGTATCGTTTTGCCGATTTTTCCCGGATCCGTTTTTCTTTAACCTTTTCCTGATTAATTTCGGAAAAGGGGACCTCCTCCGGAGGAATCTTTTTGACCACCTGGATCAGCGAAAAACCATATAGGGTTTGAATCGGACCGCTCACTTCGTTAACCTTGAGCAAAAAAGCGGTCGATTCAAACTCCGCCATCGCCATGTGCCCTTTATATTGAATTCTTCCATCCCCCCCGAAGGACTTTGCCTCTTCATCTGATGAATAGGCCGCAATCAACTCCTTAAAATCAGTACCCTGATTCGCTTTTTTCGAGAGTTCTAACCCCTTTTCATACCCTTTTTTCCAATCGTCACTCGACCCGGAAGGATCGACCCTGAGCAGAAGATGCCTTAATTGGACCCCTTCGGGCCGCATAAACTCTTCCTGATGTTTCTGAACATATTCCTGGACCTCCGCGTCCGAAACAACGGTTTTATCATAAACCTCTCTTTTGACCAGATCATAAGGATTGAGACCCTCTCCCTTTGCTTTTTGAAAAATCAACTCATTTTCAATCAACCGGTTCAGGACCTCTTTTTTAATCTCTTCCATCCGGACGGATGAAAGCTCTCCGTGGCCTAAAGAAAGCAGCGCATTTTTCATCTCCTGTTTAAAAACATACGCGTCGATCGGATGTCCGTTGACCTCTGCCACCGCTTTTTCTCTTTTCGGCTCCGCTCCTCCACTCCGGGCCTTTTCTCCCTTTTCGTCCGACAGGGCCAAACCGCCCTGAACCGAGAAAAGAAAAGAAAAAAGGAGCAGAGCGATTACTTTTGATGACAGCTTAAACATAATGCGCTGCTGGCATTCCGGTCGTTCATATCCGCACCCGGCTGATTTTGATTGGGAGCTCTTAAAAACCGGGAGTTATTCACGCTGGCGGCAGTAAGCGGAGCGTTCGGCAAAGGCTGTCCTCCCGGACGGCTTGCCTCATGAGGGTTATGACAAGAGGCGCACTCGATATAGGGCGTATCCAGACTGGTCGTGTCCGAGGGATAAGCCCGGAGGCGGTCCCGCGGATCGGTCTGCAGCGCACCATCCCGGGTCAGCCAGAAGACTTTGTTCGTTCCCGAAGCATGACCGTCTGTTCCAGCATTCACATTTTTATTCGCAAGAATGAGCGCGAATTGCGGATCGGTCGGGGGAATAGCCATTCCGACAGGATGGTCATTGGTTAAATCCGTCCCCAGATTCGGAAAAGGTTCGGCTCCGCCGGTATTCCCATTAGAACCCCCGGCTGAATCATAATAAATAAAACCTCCGATGGAGCTGTCGGTCCGGTCGCCGGCTTTAAAGGTTTTATTCGTGGGGTCCACTGCAGGGCCATTAAAGGTCAACCCGATGCTCCCTCCCGCTCCGGCAAGATTTTTGTTGGCGGCAAAAAAACCGCCCGACCCCGGAGCATTAATCAGAGAGTCAAAAGCAATCGTCCCGTCATGGCAGGACAGACAGGCTAAAGAAACCCCTTTGGGCCTTCCGGGGGTGACGCCGGCTTTATCAAAATTAGGGCTGTCATAAGGCGTAAAGAGAGCGGAGTCGCTGAGCCTCCGGTTCCAGATGGGAGCGCCCCCTCCGGCGACATCTGTCCGCCCTCCATGCGGGGTATGGCAAAAAACGCAGATTTCACCGTTGATATTAATCCCGCTGCTTGTCGCCTGAATATCGGGGTTTGCCGCCAGGTTATGCTTGGTATGGAGGATATCTTCCGATGACCGGACCTCCCCCGCCGTTCCTGTTAAAACAATAAAAACAAAGATCATCTGGTACCATCTATTTTTTTTCATTCTCCCTCCTTCTTCTTTTCCCCCAGATACTGGAAGACATCAATCCGTCTGTTATATTGATCCGCCACATAAATTTTGTCATCCTTGTCGACCCAGAGTCCGGCCGGAAGATACATCTGGCCGTCATGGGTCCCCATATCGCCGAAAAACAAGAGCAACTGCCCTTCCTGATTAAAAATCTGAACATTGTTAAAAGCGGCATCGACGACATAGATATGCCCTTCGCTGTCAACGCCGATCCCTTTCGGTTTGGAAAACTGTCCCAGGCCGGTTCCAATGCTCCCGAATTTCGATAGAAACCGGCCGTCCGAATCGAAGATCTGGATCCTGAAGTTAAGGGTATCGGTCACATAAATTTTTCCCTCTCTGTCAATGGCCAGGTTTGTGGGGAAATTAAACTGACCGTCGTTGACCCCTCTCCCCCCGAATTCCGACAGGAGTTTTCCCTCAAAATCAAAAATAGAAACATTATGCTTACGGGTATCGACGACATAAACCCGCCGGAGCGTATCGTTCACAGCAATTCCCGAGGGTCTTTCAAAAACTTTTTCTCCCCCCATCGCCAGGAGATACTTTCCGTCCGGGCCATAAACGACCACCCTCTTTTGCTGGCCGTCGGTCACATAGATATTCCCCGCACGGTCGGTGGCAACCCCGGTTGCATTGGCCAGGATTCCCGGTCCGTCGACCCCGAGGAACATAAAATCTTTTTTCTCATAATCAAGGACCAGAATTTTTCTCCAGGCCGAATCGGCGATATAAACCCGATTTTTTACGTCCACATGAATAGCAAACGGTTTTTGCAGATGAACGACCGGCTCTGCGCCAGCCAAGGCTTCTATGATCTTTCTGCCGAAGCTCTTTTGCTCCACCTCTTTGACAGAATCGATGGTTTTTACAAATTTAATCCTCGGAGGATCGGGTGGGAGAGGCCAGATCATTTCCGATTTTTTAACCGGCTCCGACGCACAGGCTCCCAGAAACAGAAGCCCCGCGATAAACCACCCATATCTTATAAAATTTTTTCTCACTCGCCGTGTATCCCTTAAAAATTCGTTCATTTAATATGACAGGTCAGGCATAACGCGCTGTTCCTGTTGCTCGTCCTTAAAAAGGGGTCTCTCCCCTCGAGATTCTTTTCGTCCGGGTTATGCGGGTCATGACAGCTTGCACACTGGACCTTATCCCCCTCGAACGTCTGAATGCCGTTGGTAAACATCCTCCCGCCATCTTTTTTGATTAACGTCGGCTGGTTAAACCCCGGATCAACCGACATTTTTGGGTAGGCCATCGAAAAAGGGTGATCATCTCTCAAATCCCGGGTCAAATACCGGACCGTCGCATCATGGGCTCCCCCGATCCCGACTGCTCCGACCCCTCCGTAGGCCCCTTCGAGACGGTTATGGCATTTCCCGCAGCTATCTGTCCCTATCCTCCCTTCCAGATTCATTTTGTAATGGACCTGGGCATCGAGAATGCCATGGTATTTCGGCTGGTTGACCACCGAATCGACGGCAACGCTCCCGTCGTGGCAAGATAAACAGGCGAGCGAAATGCCATCCGGCGCGGGCACTTTAGAATCAAAATTTGGGCTCGAATACATCTGATACCCCGAAGGGTCCGGAAGGTTCCGGTTCCAGAGCGGCGCAATCGGATTGGCATTATGCGGGGTATGGCAATAAATACAGGCCTCCCCATAATCATTAAAACTCCCCCCCTGCATAGGCCCGGTTTCCGTTTTATATCCTCTGAAGTTTAAAGCGCTTAAATCATGACGGGATTTGATGATCGTCCCTCCATTCACCTTAATGGAGAAAAAAAGGATGATCATCAGAGAGATTAAAAGGAGCCGTGTCGTTTCCCTGTCCATGAGCGTTTTTAAGCAATCACCTTACATAAGGATTATCGTTTACGCCTGTACCAGTGCAATAAAAATACCTAGTCGTGAAACCATTTAATTTTAAATATGGTTTAAAATCAATACGTTATAAACGTTCAATCGCTGACCATTTTAAACTAAAAAAACTGGCGAACTATTTACCACTTTTTGGCCTGATGTTTGCTATAAATTTGGGACAAAACCCTCTAGTTTGCTGATCCCATCGAGAGTTCCAAACCATTTATTTCCGGTTTTATCGGGGGAAATGGTAAAAACAGAGTCGTCAATAAGCCCTTCGCTCCGGGTATATTTCACCCAGCTATTTCCGTTAAAATAACCAATCCCCCCTTCGGTGCCGATCCAGAGTCCGTTATCGGAGTCGACAAAAATATCGGCCACAAAATTTCCCGGCAGACCGTCCTTTACCGTAAAGTTTTTCCAACTTTTTCCGTCGAACCGCGAAAGTCCCGCCCCCCAGGTTCCGAACCATTTCACGTCTTTATGGTCGATGGCCAGAGAAAGAATATAATTGGGGTTATATCCTTCGGCCTCTTTGCCGGGAGCAGACGCGTGATGGTGGCTTTTATTGACTATCTTTTCAAAGTCAGGGACGTCTTTTAAATCGGCCCCGAGTCCCTCTTTGTGAGTAAAGGTCTGCCACCTTTTTCCGTCGAACGAATTGGCCCCCCCTTCGGTACCGAACCATACCGTTCCGCTATTATCGATCCCCAGAGAATAGACCCAGTTATCGACAAGGCCATCCTCTTTAGTAAACTTTTTCCAGACTTTTCCGTCATACAGATTAGCCCCTTTCCAGGTAGCCACCCACAGCCGCCCTTCTGAATCTAAAAGGGTTTTGTAGACAAAAGGATCAGCCAGTTGAGGAACTGTGTACGTTTTCTTGATTCCCCCTTTTAGCCCCTCTCCTATTAATACAAGTCCCCCGCCATGAGTTCCGATCCATTTATTTCCTTTTGAATCCATTTCAATCGACGTGACATCGTTTGAGAGGAGACCGCTTTTATTATCAATTTTTTTGACGATTTTATCCTGCTGACGGTCATAAACCAACACCCCATGCTCGGTTCCTACCCAAATCAGATTCTTTTCAAATGCGATGGCGTGAACCCCCGTGTTGATTTCGTAGTTGGTCCAAACGGGGGATATGGCACTTTTATTCGCAGGAAGTTGAATGTGAGATGAAACAGGCCGGTTCTGTCCGGGCGGCGAATCTTGAGAAGAGCAGGAAAAAAGGAAAAAAAGAGCATTTATGGAAAATATTAAAGAAAAAGGAATGCCAAACCTCATTTTTCACCCGGGATATGCTCGTTTTAGTTGAATTAGTTGAGGAATTCTACCCAATTTATCAAAAACAAGTCAATGTTTATTATCATCAGGGGGGCTAGGGGAATCCCTATTTGACCCGGAAGAGGGAGGTCCCTTTCACACAAGCTTTGGTTTCGTATAGATTAAACTGGTGGAATTATTCTTTTTCCATTATATTTCCCCCTAATGCTTACTTTCCGATTCATGAATAGTTCGACCCCGGGTGCCGGCGGATATGAATAAGAACCACGGCAAATCAAGCCTGACTGGACTATCACTGGCCGCACTTGGGGTGGTTTACGGCGACATCGGAACCAGTCCCCTCTATACCCTGAATGCCATTTTTTCCGGCGGACTGCATTCGGTTCCTTTGAACGCAGAAAACATCCTGGGGATTCTTTCTCTGATTTTCTGGTCTTTGATCATTGTCGTTTCCTTCAAGTATGTCATTTTTATCATGCGCGCGGATAATGAAGGCGAAGGCGGAATCATGGCCTTATTGGCCCTGGCGCTTCGAAAGCTTGGAAATAATGGAAAGGCGCGGACAGGAGCTATGTTGTTTGGGATTTTTGGCGCGGCGCTCTTTTATGGAGACGGAATCATTACTCCTGCCATTTCTGTCCTCTCCGCCGTTGAAGGGTTGGAACTGGCCAGTCCGGCATTCAAATCTTATGTCATCCCGGTCACGCTGATCGTGCTGTGGGGTCTGTTTGTTTTTCAACGCAAAGGGAGTGCCCGCGTGGGGGCTCTGTTCGGACCGATCATGTGCGTCTGGTTTGGAACGCTCGCCATTCTTGGCGGTTTGAATATATTTTTGGAACCGGGCGTATTGAGCGCTCTGAATCCCTCGCATGGAGTTTCTTTCCTGATCGCCTCTCCCAGGATCGGCTTCCTTGCGCTCGGCGGGGTTGTATTGGCTTTAACCGGGGCCGAGGCGCTCTATGCCGACATGGGGCATTTTGGGAGACGCCCGATCCAGCTCGCCTGGTTCGTTTTCGTTCTCCCCGCCCTCGTGATGAACTACTTTGGACAGGGGGCAATGCTCATGAACAAGCCGCGGGCGATCGAACATTCGTTTTACCTCCTGGCGCCGAATTGGGCGCTCTATCCCCTGGTCATTCTGTCGACTGTGGCTACGGTCATTGCGTCGCAGGCGGTCATTACGGGTGCTTTTTCAATGACGCACCAGGCGATGCGGCTCGGTTATTCCCCGAACATGGAAACCCAACAGACCTCGGAGGAAGAAATCGGACAGATTTATTTGCCGGGAATTAACTGGACATTGCTCCTGGCCGTGATCGCCCTTGTTTTAGGTTTCCATAGTTCCACCAACCTGGCCGCGGCCTATGGAATCGCCGTCACAGGGACAATGATCATCACTTCCTTTCTCGCCTTTATCGTGGTTCACAAGGTTTGGGGGTGGGGGTGGCTGAGGAGCGGGCCGTTGATTCTCTTCCTCTTGACAATCGACCTGGCCTTTTTTGGGGCCAACGCCATCAAAATCGAGGAAGGGGGCTGGCTCCCCCTGGTATTCGGATTTGGCGTTTTCCTTCTGATGACGACCTGGAAACGGGGACGGGGACTTCTCCATGAAAAGTTGCAGCGGGACGGGCTCGAACTGAATTCTTATGTCAAATCGATGGCCCCCGCCCCGGTCGGTCGAGTGCCGGGAACCGCGATCTTTTTGACGTCGCATCCGGAAAACGTACCCCATTCGCTCTTGCACAACATGAAGCACAACAAAGTGCTCCATGAGCATATTGTCATTTTATCCGTTCGGATTCTGGACATCCCTCATGTTTCGAGTAAAGACAGGCTGGAATGCCAAACCTTGCAGAATAATTTCTATGTACTCATTGTTAAGTTCGGATTCAAAGACGAGCCGGATATTCCGAAGGCGCTTAAGCTTGCCGTAAATCTCGGGCTGCCGGTAACCCCGGATAAAATCTCGTTTTTTTTCGGACGGGAGACGATTATACCGAAAGCGGGCCCAGGAATGCCTCTCTGGCGGAAGAAACTCTTTATCGCCATGTACCGCAATGCGGGGAGCGTCATCAGTTTCTACAAATTACCTCCGGACCGCGTGGTCGAAATGGGCTCCCAAGTCGTATTATAAAAGAGTCTGCCCTCCGTGTTCCGGCTTGAAAGGAAACCATCATGTTTCATCGAGATCATTGGTTTAAAAAATGTTTTGCCATGAGTTTATTTGCGCTCTGTTTAACGGGCGCGCCTCATCCTTCCGTGGCAAAATGGCTGGTCGTCGGAACCACCGGCCATGAAGCCCTCCTGGCAAAAGAGGTGGGAGGAGATTTCATTGACATCGGGTGGATCGTCGGGGCGGACGAAGATCCTCACGTGGCTGAGCCTGGGAACGCATTCGCTTCATTGTTAAATAAAGCGGATCTATTGCTGGTCAACGGACAGGATCTTGAAACAGGCTGGCTTGGATCACTTTTAAAAAATTCCCGAAACGAAAAAATAGCGCGGGAGCATGATATTAATTTATCCCAGGACGCTGCCATTTTGCCCTATTCGGCCGAAGAGCTCCGGAATACCAGGCTTTATACTCCGATTTTAGGGACAGATTCGGGGAAAGCGGCGGGCAACCATCACTACTGGCTTGATCCCGCCAATGAAATCCCGATGATTCAGAATATCAAAAAAGCGCTGATTCATCTCGATCCGGAAAATTCCAAAATATACGAAACCCATGCTCAAAGATTAATAAACAGGCTGGAAGGAAAGATTAAAGAATGGGATGCTAAAATGGCCCCCTTCAAGGGGAAAAAGATTATTTCCTATCACCGGGATTGGACTTACCTGGCAAACCGGCATGGGCTGGAGATTGTCGCCTATATTGAACCCGGAGAGATGGCCCCGCCCGCGTATGCCGATTTCAAAGGGATGGCCTCCAGGTTTAAAGGCAAAACGATTTCAGCCATTCTGCTTTCAGAGACTCAACGGCCGCCCGCTGTCAATATTGATAGCGTAAGGGACTTAGGGGTCAAACTTCATGCAAAAACGCTCATCCTTCCCGATTCCATGAGCGTGAACGAAAAGCGGGCCGATATTATCGGATATTTTGATTATGTTTATGAAAAACTCATCGCGGTTCTGAAATAAGGGGAGCAGAACATCCTTATTTTTTTATGCTTTGCAGATACTCTACCATATCGGCAATCACGGGGTTCGTGAGAATTCTTTCTTTCGGGGACATGATCGTGCCGTGGCGGCCGAACCTGACGACTCGACCCATGTCAAAAGCTTGAAGGGGGGACATCTCGAGGTCAGGGGCATTAAATAGCTTCTTTGCAGCCCCTTCGGCGCCGTGACATCCGAAGCATTTTTCCTTAAAAAGCTTCTCTCCTGCTTTAGGATCGGGCGTGTACTTCAAGGTGCGGACGTAGGCGGCCACATCCAGGATCTCCGCGTCGCTGAGAACATCCTCCCATCGGGGCATCTCCCTTCCATAGACCCCGTATTTGATGATGATAGGTAACTCCTTCGGAGCGACAAAAAGGCGATTCGTCCGAAGGTCCCTCGCCGGCTGGGGCTTAATATTTCTTCCATATTCGGAAACACTCCCGTCCTCTGCATGGCACCTGGTGCAGTATTTTTTAAATATCTTTTCGCCGGCCGCTACTGAAGCCGCGACGCCGGTTCCGGTAAACATCAAAACCAGGACCAGAATTAAAAAAACAGATCTTTTCATCACTTCACCTCGTTCTTTTAAAAGGCCCATTTTTCCTGATTTAAAATGACCCTCTTTATTGATGGCATGTCCAACAATCTTTTCCATTATTGACCTCTTTCTTAACATGGCAATCCAGACACCATCCCATTTTAAATAAAGCGGGTGGAATCACCCTTGGCATGGAGGCAACATCCCCGTGGCACGTTTTGCATTCCAGACCTGCTTTGAGATGTCTCTTATGGGGAAAATAAACAAAATCCGGAAGGGCTTGTACCCTGATCCACGGAATCGGCTCTTTTTTTTCGAAGTAAGAGGCGACTTTCTGAATAAGAGGGGAATCGTGTTTGATGATTTTATGGCATCCCATGCACCTTTGAACCGATGGCGCTCCGGCAACTCTTCCCCTTTCGGCGTATACATGGCAGTACTGACAGGGGATATGATTGTCTCCGGCATGCATCTTATGGCTGAAACTTATCGGTTGAACGGCTCCTTTGGAATAGGCAAAGTTTTTAATTTCAAAACCGGCGCCGAACCCAACGACCGCAATGAGAGAGAATAGAAGGAGTTTTTTCATTTGTCTGCAGCCGTTAAAAAAGCATGAGGTGTCAGATGGATTTCCGGAAACCATTTAAGGAATAAGATCATTGAAAGAAAAATATAGGCCAATCCCCATATAGCCAGATTAAGTCCGGCCCGGATCAAAAGGGCCAGATTCTGTCCGTTTGAAAATTCCGGAATCACGATTAAAAAACAATTCAGCCAGATTCCCGCGCAACTGATGAGCGCAATCACCGACAATCCCCAAAAAGAAAGTTTAATTCTCCTGAATATCAGGCCGAAAAATGGGATCAGCGCCACAAAGATCATCATCAGGACGAAAATAGTCCCGAAAGGACCGCTCATTCTTTCAATTAAAGGATGCGTGAGGTGAGAAAGATTTCCATACCAGATCCGGATAGCCTGCGACCAGAACATATAAATCCATAAAAGGGTAAAACCAAGTAATAATTTGCCCATCGAATCACGACTTTTTTTGTCCCTCTCCGGATGATGAGAACCGGAGGAAAAATAGCCGGATAGCAAAAAGAGAAAGGCCGATCCGGAAAGAAGATTCCCTATCCAGTAGTAAATCGGAAAAATGGAGCTTTCCCAGTGGGGAATCAGCGTCATGCCAAAATCCCACGCCCTATTGGTATTGGCAATGACATAGAAAATCATCACTAACGCCGCCAGAATATTTGAGTCCGGTTCCCTCTGCTCAGAGTCCATTTTTCGGTTTGCCCGAAAATAGACAAAACTCAAAAGGTAGAAAAAGAAGAGGGGGATGACATTCTTCCAGAAGAAGATCGCTCTGTTATGCCAGAGGGTTAAAGGTTCTCCGGCTTTTCCTTCAGAGGAGACCCAATTAAAGAGATGATCCATGCCACCGAAGTAAATAAGGAAAAAAATGCCTATGACCCCGGGAAAAGTGGACAGGGTCAGCACCTCTCCTATCTTGCAGAAAGATCTGCTCCATTGGGCTTTTGCCATCCTCATGATCGCTGAAAAGACAATCCCGGTTTGAGCCACCCCTGAAAAGAAGATATAGTTTGCGGTCAGCAAAGGCCAGGATAGTCTGTTTTCCAATGAACTGAAGACGACGTACGTCCATGAAAAAAGAGCGAAACAAACGAGAAATAGCATCGATAAAAAAGGCCCGTTGGATTTATTTTTGTTCTGTTGAAAAAAACGCACGTGATTACCTATGATCCATTTTGTTTAAATCCTGTTGAATAGAACCCGTGTTTCTCCCTAAAACATTTTTTATATAATTGATCATATGCCACCGGAGGTCTGAAGGGATAGAATCTCCATAGGCTGGCATGATAAATAGTCCACCATGCCCGATGATATAGAAAATAGACCCGTCCGTTTTATGCTGGACATAAGGGAGGGTCAGATCGGTCGGAGGGACAAATTTCTTTCCGACGGGACCGTTTCCTTTCCCCTCGGGACCATGGCATACCTGACAAAAGGTTTCAAACCCCTTTTTTCCGCGGTTGATCGACTCCTGAGTCGGAGTAAAAGGGTTTTTAATGAGGCTGGCATCCTCTTTATTTTTTGCAAAAAAAGGCTTCCCTTCCATAGCAATAGTTTCTTCGGGTTTAGGATAAGCAAAATCCTTTTGCGCCCGGTGAGATGGCTGGACAAACATATCCCAGGACCAGGGCCATGCCAGCGCACCGCCGGGAGTTAAATAGACCAGAAGAATGACGATCATCCATTTAATTTTCATACCAAATGACCTTTACGGCGCCGGCCTCATCCATTATTTTATGAATCTCTTCGCGATTTTTTCCGGAAAGTTCCGCGACAAGTCCAAAAGAACCCTCCATGGCATCCGGCAGGCAGGGTTTCTTTTTGAAGGAAGGGAGGCCGGAAAACAGAAAGAATCCTGCCAGTGTCCCTAAAACTCCGAATAAGATTGTGGTTTCGTAAGAGAGGACAACGACAGGAGGAATAAAAAAAATAGGCCTTCCTCCCCTCGGAAGCGGATAGAGCATGGAGGAGCCTAAAGTTAAACAAATCCCAAAGAAAAAACCAGTAAACGCCCCAATAAAAGTAAAGTATCTTATTGGATTTTTTTTCTCTGCCATTATGGGCTCAATCTCTTCATGCAGGGAAACAGGCGAAAGCGTGGAGATCCGACATCCCTTTTCCTTCAGCCGTTGACCGGCATGAAGTAGTTCTTCCAAATCTTCAAATTGACCGATCATCGTGCCTTCCATGGACTAACCTCTCTTTTTGGCGAGAATGCCAAAATCCTCTTTTACTTCATAAATAGACACGCTGGGCCAAAACTTGACAAAGAGAAGAAAAAGCATGGTAAAAAATGAAAAGGAACCCAGGGTAATCGATATTTCTATCCAGGAAGGAAAATATTCATGCCACATATAGGGCAGAAACTTTCTTCCAAGTGATGGCACAATGATCAGATATCTTTCTAACCACATGCCCAGGTTGATGCCCAGGGAGATAATGACCGATAAAGATATAGAAAACCGGTTTCTTCTGGAAATCAGAAGAAGCGGCAGGACGGAATTCACTGTAATCATCAGCCAAAATAGGTAACTGTAAGGAGGCGTCGCCATCCGGTAGATCAAAATATCGTTTTCAAAAGTATTGTTGGCATAAAAAGAAGTCATTATTTCAAGAATGTTAATATAGGTCCATAAAAGGGAAAGAGCGACAATTAACATATTGACCTTGTTAAAATGATCCAGAGTAATATATTTTTCCATTTTTAAGGTTTTACGAAGAATGGCGATCAGCGTAATAATCCCCGCTGAGCCCGAAAAAATGGCACCGACCACAAAATAGGGGGCAAAAATGGTTTGTGCAAATCCGGCCACGTTTGAAAGGGCAAAATCCCAGGAAACAATGCTGTGGACGGAAACCGCGAGCGGGATGATTAAAACGGCAAAGAAGGTGTAGGAGCGGTTGAGCCAGTGCCATTCCATATCGGTGCCTCGCCATCCCAACGCCAGAATCGTATAGACCTTTTTTCTCCCTCCGGTGACTTTATCTCTGACAGCAGCCAGATCAGGTATCGACCCAATATAAAGAAAAATCGCGCTGGAAGACATATAGGTCCCGATGGCAAAAATGTCAAACATCAAGGGAGACGAAAAATTGACCCACAGGTATCGGAGGTTTGGAACCGGCAGAAGCCAATAAAAATTCCAGGGTCTCCCCATATGGACAAAGATAAAAAAAGCGGCCGTTACGACCGAAAAAAAAGTCATCGCCTCCGCGCTCCGGTATATGGCCCTTCTCCATGGCGTTTCCGTAATAAAAAGAATGGCCGAAAGAAGGGTGCCAGAATGGCTTATCCCGATCCAGAAAACAAAGTTGACAAGGTAAATTCCCCAGACAGAGGGGGTGTTTAATCCGGTGAGGCCCTGACCGGTAATGAGTTGGTAGAACCAGGGAGCGATCCAGAATGCCAAAAAACCGAAAAGGCTTAAGGCAAGGGCCAAGTAGTAACTAAACCCGCTTTCGGTCATCGTCCTGACGACATCCTGATTAACTTTCTGGTAGACAGATTGTTGAGACGCTTCCCTGGTTTCCATCATCATTAACCTGAAATCCGCTTGAGATAGATCACCGAGGGATCGGTGTTGAGCTCTTCGAGCAAGCGATAGCCTCTTTCACTTTTTGACATTTTGGAGACCTTACTGTCTGGATCAAGCAAGTCCCCAAAAACCAGAGCGCTGGTAGGACAGCTCTGGACACAGGCCGGAACGACATCGCCGTCTCTTAAGGGCCGGCGGCCTTCATCTTTAGCTTTGTCTTTAGCCGCCCTAATTCTTTGAACGCAAAAGGTACATTTTTCCATCACCCCTTTTTCTCTGACGGTCACATCGGGGTTATACTGTTCGTCAAGGGGTTTGTCCCGTTTCCAGCTAAACCAATTGAAACGGCGGACATCATAAGGACAATAAACAGCACAGGTGAAGGTTCCGACGCACCGGTTGTAGACCTGGACATTTAATCCATCCTGATTATGGTAAGTGGCATATGTGGGACAGGCGACTTCGCAAGGCGCTTTATTGCAATGCTGGCACATGACTGGAATAAATTTGATCTTAACATTCGGGTATTCCCCTTCCACATATTTTTCAATTCTGATCCAGCTCGCATTTCTTGAATTGCCGCAATCATTTTCGCCCACAACTGGAACGTTGTTTTCGGCATAACACGCCGCCACACAAGCCGTACATCCCACACATCGGTCAAGGTCCACCGCCATGGCGAAGCGGTGGTCCGGCTTTTCATAATACCCCGGCTTGAGGAAGGGTTTTAGAAACTCTGCAATCTTTTCAATAAGTCCGGCCATTTAAAAAACCTCCTTTTTAAATCCCTTAAAAGGGAGTGTCTTAATAACCTCCCTGCCAACCTCCTTTTCAGTTCCGGCGAGCTTGACTAACCGGCCACCTTTGAGACTTCGATAAACCTTGACCCGTGTGGAATTGAGCAAGACCGTTCCGGTATTCGGGTCCGTATGATCCGGAAGGATTTCAAGGGGGTTCGCCCCTCTTTTTTCTGCACTCCTGCCAAACAGACGGTGACCCTGCCCGATCGGCATGGCCACGGTATCTGGCCTTATTCCGGGATAAAGATAAAGAGGAAGATCGATTTTCCCTGCGGGAGATTCTACCGTGACCATGATTCCTTCCTGGAACCCTGAGCTGAATGCCGTCTTGGGATTCATTTCCACCCATGAATTCCAAACGACTTTGGTCACCGGGTCCGGGAGCTCTTGAAGCCAGGGGCGGTTTGCGCCCCTTCCGTCAAAAAAGTGGTTATGAGGATAAAGAACGAGATAAAAAGGATATCTTTCTTCCTCCCCTTGATACAGGGAGGGTCTTTCTCCAAGATAGGGTTTAACTTTTCCGGGAAGGACTTTGATCGGCTTTGAACGAAGAGCTTTCGGTTCCCACCATCCTCCCCTCGCAAGAAGATCTCTCCAGAATTCGTCAAAACTCGAGGTATTGGCAGAAATCTCCCGTTTTTTTTCATAGAGAGTTTTCCAGGAGTCTTTAAGGAAACCAGCGTAATTAACCGATTTAAACTTCTCCCCCAGTCCCCTTTCTTTCGCAAGGGATAAGAAAATGTCTCCGGGAGGACGGGTATTATACATAGGGGTTACAGCCGGTTGCATCAACGTGGCCACGGGAAATCCCACAGAGGGTTCCAGAAAATCATCTCCCCAATCTTCCAAAGGGGTATGAATCGGTAATATCAGGTCTGCTTTAGCGGTTGTTTCGTCCATGAAACTTGAGAAACTGACGACAAAGGGGACCTTGTTTAAAAAATCTTCCATTTTAAAGGCTTTCGGGATTGTGAAAACCGGATTGGTGTTCAGCAAAATCAAAGTTTTGATTTTTGCTTCCGCGCCCATCGCCGCCAAGTCGGCCATCCTTCCTTTAACATCAGGAGAACCATTTAAAAAAAACGCCTCTGGATTAGGGATAAGCCCTCCTTCTCTCCCCAGATTTCCAGCCAGGTAGTTGAGCATGTTGATTGAAACCAGGGAAGATATCCCGTTTTCGTATCTCGCAACGGTCTCTCCGCCAATGGCAAGGCTGGGCCTTGTTTCTGCAAACTGGGTGGCGATTTTAATTATTTGCGTTTCACCGATTTCTGTTTTTTCAGCCGCGAATTTGGCCGAGTATTTTTCCAGGAGGGTTTTCCATGCGGCCTTATCCGAGCCCCTGTAATAGCCTTTTTCCAGAATGACATGAGCCATCCCGAGCGCCAGAATCGCTTCTGTTCCCGGTCTGGCAGGGATCCATTCGTCGGCATTAATCCCGGTCAGGGAAAGCCGGGGTTCAATCTGAACATGGCGGCCTCTTTCGCCTTTTCCTTCCTGGCGCATTTTGCCGAAACCATCGCTTAAATTCACCGGGGAAAGCCATGTAGATAAAAAATCAGCCCCAAAGGAAAGGAGGTATTTTGTATTTTCAATGTCATAATACGGAACGGAATGTATCCCCATCGAGACCTGGTTCGCAAAGGCGAGATTATTCTGATCGAAAAGTTCATATTGAAAATAATTGGGAGAGCCATATGCCTCCATAAAATCCTTTATTAAGAAATTTAAATGACCTCTCTGGCGCTCGCCGATGACATAAAGGCGGTCCGACTCTCCGGTTCTGGAAAGATCTTCAAGGTTTTTACCCATGGAAGAGAGGGCTTCATCCCAGGAAATCTCTAAAAATATGCCACCAGGGTCTTTCCCCATCCGTTTCAAGGGACCTTTAATCCTGTCAGGGTTATACAAACCTTGAGGAGAGGCCTGACCCCTGGCGCAGAGTTTCCCTTTATTCAAAGGATGAAGAGGGTTCCCTTCTATTTTCTTCGCCCGGCCATCCATGACTTTAACAATGGTTCCGCATCCCGCGGGGCATTCCCGGCAGAGGCTGGAATACCAATTTGAAACGCCGGGGACAATATCCTCGGGAGGGACTACATAGGGGATCAGGTGTTCAAGGGGAGGCTCGGTTTTTTCCCTGAATAAATAACCGAGTCCGGTGGTTGTGGTCCCGATTCCCAGCATCTTGAGAAAATCTCTTCGATTCAAATTCATCGGCTAATTAGACCTATATAAAATAAATAACATCATAAAATGAATAGTCTGAAAGGATAAAAGGAATCCAGCGATTCCTCGTGTTATTAAAAAGCAATTAACGTGCCTGTTACGAATAAACAACCTTCAGTACATCCGACCACCGAAATATATAAAAATAATCTGTAAAAACAATCAATTATAAAAACATATGCTCCTAAACGAATTTCTATAGCAAAAATATAAAACCAGTCTCTAATGATCCATCTGATTAAAAATGTAGACACCTTATTTTCTTTTGTCGAAATTCTTTAAAGTTTTCAAATAGAATGCCTTGTCCAATTCAATTGACATTTCTCCATTTCCAAAACCGGTTATTGAAGCCCTGAAACAAAAAAATGAAATAAAAAATGTATGGGAAGGAATGTCTGTAAGTACAAGGTGGCACTATGATAAGGTTAAAACCCTTTTATCCATTGCAGAGCTGGCGATAAATGACCGAACCGACTTCTTCTGAAGATGCTCTTCAAGAACTGAAAAAATTAAAGGTCGCGGCGACCCGGGGGAAATTCTTATCTTCAGTTTTAGCCGGAGAGACTTCAGTTGTAAAACTATTTTTGCTTTCGGGAATGAGTCCGGATACTGCCGACAGGAACGGGATTACCATTCTCATGTGGGCGGCCGGAAAGGGACACGCTGAAATCGTCAGGCTACTCCTGCAGCATGGAGCGAATGTCAACCTTCAAGCCTCGAAAGGTAAAACGGCTTTAATGTCAGCAGCCTATTATGGACGGCTTGAGACCCTGAAGGTTTTGATCGAAAGCGGCGCGGACCCCGGCCTCAAGGATCTCGAAGAAAAAACGGCTTATACATGGTCTGTCACAAGAAAATATTCTGCCATCGCCGAGATACTAAAGCATTTACTTTGATGACAGGGGGAAATGATTATGGCATACTCTTTATATGCTTAATCGCTCAAGTCATAAAAAATCGACCGATATAGATCAAATGGCCTTCGCCATTGTTGAAGCTGCCACGCAAAAAGGACCTGCCACTAAACCGGTCAAAAAAAATAATCCTACTATTGTGGTTTCAGCTAGATTGGGGGGATTCAAGGGAGGAAAGAGAAAAGAAGAGGTTTTGACAAAGGAACAATTATTGAAAATTGCTTCGATTGCCGGCCAGGCCAGATGGGCAAAACATAATTGTAATTCGAGTAAAATTTAAATACCGGGGCTACAGTTTGCCCCTTCTTCACTGCGAATGGACGACGAGGCGACTTTCAAGATCATCAATTCTAATTGCACTGAGAGGAATATTATTGTTCGGGATATTCCATCTTTTCCATCGGCACAGATTCCTTTTCTGATTGGAGATCTGTCGGCCGATGGTAGATGGTTTTCCCGCAGTTAAGACATTTTAGGAAATAAACCTGTATATAGAAGTCGCCTTCTGTTCCCATTGCCATTTGTCCATTGCATTTTGAACAAACGGCATCCACTATTTCTTTGCCCCCAGCACCGCATCCTTGCATGCTTTGCCAATCCGCATCTTGATCACCCGTTTTGCGGCGATCTTAATGGTCTCACCCGTAGCAGGATTTCTTCCCATTCTGGCTTTCCGATTGATAAGAACCAGTTTTCCAAGCCCGGGAATCGTGAAGGCGTTCTTGGCTTCTTTATAGGCCAGCTGGACTAATTCTCCCAGATACTCCTCAACTTTCTTTTTCGGAAGTTCAAGTTTCTTTGCCAGTGTTTCCACGATCTTTGATTTGGTCATTGCTTTTGCCATGAGCATCTCCTTTTGAGGTTAAATCAATTAATGAGGTTAATAATGTGGATACTATAAGACTCCTCAATAAAAATATCCAGAACAATTATCATCCTGAATAAGGATTTTGAAAGTTTTTCTTGTTATAAATTCTGGGTGATTTCTAGGGAGTATGATTGTTATCTTTAAAAGATAGTGCCGTTTCGAAAATAAACTTTGGCATTTCACAGCTCTTTCGAAGTTTCAAATCGAAATGAATTCCCAGAAGTTCATTGGTCGCCACAATCTCTCCCGTCTCCGTTTTTTTCATTCGATGATGAATGCGGACCTTTTTAGGGGCGACCTCCAGCAACACCGTCTCAATTAAAACCGAATTCCCGGCAAACAACTCATGCAGATACTTAGTAACGCTTTCGAGAACCGCAAACCCCTTTCCGGTCTCCCGTACATACCCCGGCGTCACACCCAGCGCCATTAAAATCTTCCAGGTCGCCTGATCAAACTTCTCCGAATAGTACTTAATATTCATATGGCCCATATGATCTATTTCAGATGGTTCGATCTTTCCTCTGTAGGTCTCAAGAACGGCTGTCATTCAATACTCCTTCCTCCTTAATAAATAAACATGCATCAAAAAAGAGAATGCCACTTATATTAACCTATGTATTATTAAAACCAAAAGGTTTTTTCCCTTCTACTTAAGGCCTCAATTGTGAGCCGTTATGCCAGCAGGGGCCGGAGATCTACCCGCTTAATCGTTTTTCACTTGTTAAGTGAGGCAAAGGTATTGTAGCCTGTTGGAAATTGAGTCCGTCACATGGTCTGACCATTAGAGGGAAAAAATGAGTCTATCAGGAAAAACGTGTACCCCATGCAAAGGAGGCATTCCTCCTTTAATCCAGGCCGAGGCTGAGAGGCTTCTCAAGGAAATTCCCGGTTGGGAATTAAAGGACGGGGCAACAAAAATTGAAGGAAGATTCAGATTTGATGACTTCGCATCCCCTCTGCATTTTGTTCAAAAGATTGCCCGCCTCGCGGAGAACGAAGGACATCATCCCGATATCTCTTTTGGTTGGGGATATTGTCGTATCGTCTTCTATACGCATAAGATCAATGGTCTGCATGAGAATGACTTTATCATGGCCGCCAAAGTAAACCTTCTGTTTAACCAAGGGAATAAAAATATCTGATAAAGTCCCATTCGCGGGAATCGGATGAAAGAATGGATTCAGGGGGCCAAAAATCTCTCCGGTTCCGGGCATGCTGAGTTTTCGTCACGTAAGATTTTGCCGATTGAAAAGTATTATTCAACAAAAGATCTGACCCCTTTGTTCCTTTGTTCAATAAATTAAATTGAGACATAATAATGCAACCTTTAAATGAAAGAATTGAAAGCTTTGACACGATTAGAGCCTTTTCGATCTTGATTGTTTTTTTTGGCCACATCCTAGCCCCACAAAGCAATAACAGGATTTTCCAAGGTTTCCTTTGGGCATTAAATCCGAGTCTCTCAATGTCATTAATGGGTTTCTTAAGCGGATTTTTGCTAACGGTTAAATATAAAAGAAACTATAATAATAATTTTTTTATTAAACGGTTTTCTAGGATTTATGTATCTTTGTTTATTTGTCTTTCAGTTATCGGAATGTACTATCTGTGGTTAGGGAAAAAAGTTGTCCACCTACATACGGTTTTCCATTTTTTAGGGCTGACTGGATTTATGAGATTGCTGGACGTCAAAAATCAGTCTTCCATCGGATTGGGATTATGGTTTATCACTGCGATATTGATTATGTATCTGCTCCTTCCACTCTTGGCCCAAATTTTGCTACATAAGAATCGATCGCTTCACCTTGCAGGGCTAATCTTTTTGTTCATACTATTGCAGAATACAGTAGGATGGGGTTATACAGCTACCTGGAATGTCATTACATCATTTACGGTCGGATCGTATATTGGTTTAAATAAGAACATTACTTTTTTTGAGAACAGAAATGTTTTGCTATCGTTTGCCTCTGCTGTCTTGTTACTCTTGGTATGCGGTCTTTCAGAAGGGGAGACTGTGAATTGGAGGGTTCAAAGCCTTTTATATGCATTTTATCCTTTGGCCTTTTTTCCACTCTTAATTAAATTGTCAAGCATTCTTCCACAAATAATAAAATCTTCAATAACCTTATTTGCAGGAATAAGTTTTGAATTTTATCTCCTTCATTACTATTTTATAGGAAAAGAATTGGCAGATATTTTCCCCAATATTCATGGGCTTATTTTACAGATCATTTTATCATTTTCCATCACTTTTACCCTCTCCTTCTTAATAGCCAAGCTGAGTTCAAAGGTGTGCGAGCTGTTAGCGCAATATTTTAATTTCGAATCTTCCGTTTTAGTTGTCAAAGCGAAAGAATAAATTAGAGGCAAGGAGTCACATTAATCTTGTCCTATATTTTTCCCTCCCACCGGGATTTTCTATTCGATGTGATCGGGAAATAATTTTCAACGATAGCCGATTTAAAAGTATTATTCAACAAAAGATCTGACCCCTTTGTATTGTTTTCAATCACCACTTCACTTTATTTAACAGCCTAATCATTTGTCATCGCCCAGACCAAAGAAACAATCCACCCGATGACGGTCCAGCCAAGAAGAAAATTTAAAGTGAGGATGGCCCCCTTGTTTTTCTTCTTCTTGCTAAATCCGATAATTGAAGGAAGAAAATAAAAGGCGCCTCCAATGAATAAATACACCAGGAAATCTGAATCTGAGTGGGGCATATATTGCGATCCTCGGGCCTTCCAAACAAATAAATTAGACGTCGAAATTGCTCCTGGCGTCTACCAGCCGTCTACTAGGAGCGTTCCAGACAAATTCACGAATCGACTAGGTTATTGATTAAATTGGCTCCCCGGGACGGATTCGAACCGCCGACACGGTGGTTAACAGCCACCTGCTCTACCGACTGAGCTACCGGGGAATCATCAGTTTAAACTTCGGAAGTTTTTAGAGATAAAGATGATAAAGATCAGGAAGGTCGTGATTGTACCCTATTAGGTATTTTTCTTCAATTCAAAAATAACCAGTTTGGCAATTTCTTTTAGCGTTTCAAAAACCCCTTTTCCGCTCATGGCGACGGCTTCAAAATAGGGAGCCCCTCTGGGATTGAGGACTTTTTGTAACTCTTCGAGGGGGATGACATTAGGCAGATCCCGCTTGTTATACTGGACCACATAAGGAATGTTGGTAATATCAAATCCATGCTCGGAAAGGTTCTTCTGGAGGTTCTGGAGCGACTCGATATTGGCCTCCATCCGTTCTACCTGAGAATCAGCCACAAAGACGACGCCATCCACCCCCCTGAGAATCAATTTTCGGCTCGCATCATAAAAGACCTGCCCGGGAACAGTATAAAGATGGAATCGGACTTTAAATCCGCGGATTGACCCTAACGAGAGAGGGAGAAAATCAAAAAAGAGGGTTCTCTCTGTTTCGGTGGCCAATGAAATCATTTTCCCTTTGTTATCAGGGTCTGTCTTTTTATAAATCGATTGAAGGTTGGTGGTTTTGCCGCACAAACCCGGGCCGTAATAAACAATCTTGCAATTAATTTCACGGGCAGAATAATTTATAAAAGACATAAACTATAAATCCTTCACAAAAGGTTATCCAAACAGTTTTTCAATATCATCTTCGGTGATCTCCGCAAAAGGAGATTTTGACACCTGTTTGGTGCTTTTATCTTTTTCAGATTTTTGGAATATATTGTCGAAAATCTGGGTCAGGGTGTCCACGCTCTTTTTTACCCGGAGACGGACGATTCCGAGCGCCGACTTATTATCGAAGATCGTCACAAGGATAATCCTCCCTCCGACAAGCGCGATGTGAATGTTGTCTTTTTCTCCCTCATGGAACAAAATAGAAAACTCTTTTTCTCCCAGGAGCTGGGCCATTCCGGAAGTCGCCGCAATATTTCCCGCGGTTAATGAAGCCAGAGCGGTGGTATCAATTCCTTTGGTATTCCCTGCCGAGGCGATTAATTGTCCATTTTTATCAACGAGAAAAATAACTTTTCCGTTGACCTGCTCGTTAAGCCTCAGCAACTCTCCTTCAACAAGCTTATAGGATGCCTCATCTATGGTCAAATTCAGACCGGCCACTATGTAATCCTTTTCTATGATATGGGGATGAAAGATCATCCTTGCCGCCGTCAGGAGCAATTTTAACCCGGCGGTTTACTGGCAAAGGAAACCCTTAAATTGAAACAAAACAAATCATTTATGAAGCCTTGCAACTAAAATATACAAGATTTTCCGTTATTTGGCAAACCGCCTATTTACAACTCCCGCCGTCCTTCTATCGATCTGACCAGGCTCACCTCATCGGCATACTCAATATCGATCCCCACCGGAATTCCTAAAGCAATCCGGGAGACCTTCACCCCGAGGGGCCGGATCGTTTTAGAAAGATAGAGAGCTGTCGTCTCTCCGTCCATATTCGGACTGGTCGCGACAATGACCTCTTTGACTTCATGATCGGCCAGCCGGTCGATCAATTCCTTGATATGAATATCTTCGGGAGAGACCCCGTCGAGAGGAGAAATGACTCCGAGAAGCACATGATAAAGCCCTCTGTACTCCCCTGTTTTCTCAATGGCGTAAACGGTGCTCGGCTCCTCCACGACCAGAATCTTCGTCCGGTCTCTGCGCGGGTCCGAACAGATCAAACAAATTTCAACCTCAGAGATATTCCGGCATTTTGAACAAAAAATCAGCCTCTCTTTGATATCAATAATTGCCTGGCCGATCTCCCGGGCTTCCTGCGGGAACATCTTTAAAAGAGCAAAAGCATGGCGTTGAGCGGTTTTCTGGCCGACACCCGGCAATTTCGTTAATTGCTTGATTAAATTGGCGAAAACCCCGTTCTGATCCATTAAAACATACCGGGAATGTTCACCCCCCCCGTCAGCCCCTTCATCTCATCGGCCATCATCTCCTTGCTTTTTTTCAAAGCCTCATTGATCGCCGCCAGAACTAGGTCCTGGAGCATCTCGATATCCTGGGGATTCACCACCTGGGGATCCATTTTTATCGAAATAATTTCCTGGCGTCCATTGGCAACAACCGTGACCATTCCTCCTCCAGAGGCCGCTTCAACGGTTTTCCCTCCGGCTTCTTCCTGCACCTTGGCCATTTTTTCCTTGAGCGCCTGGGCCTGGCGCATCATATCTCCAAGCATTTTTTTATTAAACATCCTTTTCTCTCCTCAAGTTCATGCTCATGTCAATTCTTTCACTTCAATCACTTTGCCCTCAAGCGTCTCCTGAACTTTTTTGACAAGGGAGAGGCTGTCCAATTTCATCGGGTTCACCGTTAACCCTGCGGCGGGATCGCTCTTTTGTCCCGACTCCTGTACCGCCAGCACCTCGATCGAAACAGGTTTGCCCAAAAGCTCCCCGCATTCCGCGGCAAGCACTTTCAAGTTTTCTTCTTTTTTTAACAGAGCGATAAAAGGAGAACCTGCGGGATAGCCTATTTTAACCTGATCTTTCTCCCGGTTCACCCACAGGCAATGTTTTAAGTACGATTCAAGGTTGGGCTTTTTATTTCTTAAATGATGCATTAATTTCAACCAGATTTCCTGAAAATCGGAAGTCCCTGCCAAAGCGGCGGCAGAAGCCTGAAAGGGCGGAGTTTTTTCATCCGGCAGAGAGAATCTGACCGGAGGGACTGCAGGAGCCGGAGCGTGAGAAATCGGCTTTACAGGCTCGGAGGGGCTGGCGTGAGACGCGACGGGAGATGCCGCCGCACGGGGGGCTTGCCCCACCTTTTCGGCCAAGCTGTTGAGCCGGTCGATTAAATTTTGTAAAGGTTCCAGCCGGGGAATAGAAGCCGACTGAATAAAAGCAACTTCCATCACCAGAGCCGGCTGGGAAGAGGAGCGGATATCCTCTTCGACCCGGGTAAAAATTCTAAACAGGCGTTGAAGCTGGTCTATCGAAAATAAATGGGTGAGTTTTAACAGGTCTGCGATCTCTTCATCGGGAAGATCTAAAAAAGTCTTGGGATCGGGCATCAACTGCATCATCATTAAGTTCCTGAGATGGCCGATCCATTCCTGGCAGAAATATTTTAGATCATACCCCGCATTAATCACTCCCCTGAAAATCGTTAACAATGAGGCGATCTCGCTTTTTGAAACGGCCTCTGTCAGTTCATAGAGGGTTTTCGTGTCGACCACTCCCAGAATGGAGCGGACATCCTCGTCGGAAATATTCATCCCGCTATAAGATACGACCTGGTCTAAAATACTCAGGGCGTCTCTCATGCTCCCGTTAGCCGCCCTGGCCACAACCAGAAGCGCCCTGTCAGAAACCGCAATCTTTTCATCCTGAATAATCCGCCTGATCTGTTCCATGATTTCCAGGCGGCTGATCTTTTTAAACTGAAACTGCTGGCACCGGGAAAGAATGGTCGAAGGGATTTTATGAAGCTCCGTGGTCGCCAGAATGAAAATAGTATTGGGAGGAGGCTCCTCAAGGGTCTTTAAAAGGGCATTAAACGCCTCAGTGGTTAACATATGGACTTCATCGATGATATAAACTTTGTATTTTCCTCTTAAGGGAGCATATTTAATCTGATCTTTAAGTTCGCGGATATTGTCAATGCCTCTGTTGGAAGCGCCGTCGATCTCCAGGACATCTACCGACATGCCTGCCGCAATTTCTTTGCAAAGAGCGCATTGGCCGCAGGGATGAATGGTAGGCCCTGTTTCGCAATTCACCGCTTTTGCCAGCAACCGGGCCATGGTGGTTTTTCCCACGCCCCGGGCGCCGGAAAACAGGTAAGCATGGGCAAGACGGCTGGTTTGAATGGCATTCTGGAGAGTTTGAGCCACCGGCGCCTGGCCGACGACTTCTTCAAACTTTTGCGGACGCCATTTTCTGGCAAAAACCTGGTAGCTCATTTTATGATCGGTTTATTTTTCAGGTTAATGATTTATGTATCTTAAATGAAGAGCTGATCGATGTAAAAGAAAAAGATTTTTTTCAATATTCTTAAAAGGAGGGGCCAGGCTGATCTGCGGCGCACAGAAGGGTTTA
>JBGPKT010000004.1:0-45258 GCA_041486115.1 Nitrospiria bacterium
ATTCAGGGGAGCCTTCGGGAGCGAAGGGGTTCTTCCATTTAAACCCCGGTATACCCGGCTCCATAATTTTGGTTTTTCCACCTCGAAAAATATGTCCGGGGCGGTGGGAGCGGTCGAAATGGATTATGTCCGGGGAAAATATTTTGAAACGGGGGTCGATACCAACGGAAACGGCGTTCTCGACTCCGCCGACACGTTTGGCGAGATCGAAGCCGATTATTTCAAGTACGGATTAAGCATTGACGTCAACCCGTTTGACACCGATATCACCGTCCAGTATTCGCAATCGATCGTCCCGCATTATAATGCCACGATGCTGACCGATCAGATTGAAAGCGGAGCAAGCGTTTTTATCCGGAAAGAATGGCTGAACACCCGGTTGTTGACGCAAGGCTCGGTGCTTTATTTTTTTAATCATGCCGAAGCGCTGATCAGGCCGAGGGTAGACTATAAATGGAGCGATGCGATCAAACTGTCGGCCGGAGCCGATATTTTTTCAGGCGAAAGAAAAACCGATTTGAACTCAGGATTCCGTTTTATCGGTTTTTTCAAAGACCATGATAGACTATATGGCGAAGTCAAATACAGCTTTTAGTCTTTATACGTCATTCCCGCGCATCCGATTTTTGGATCGCTTGCGCGGAATGATTTGTCCGCGATCGATCCAAAGACCGGACCCGTATACCAGCAACATTTTGGAGTGAGAGATGGTGATAGCGGTCATAGACGGCCAGGGGGGCGGAATCGGCAGCGAAATTATCAAAAAGCTGAGAGACTACCTTCCGGAAGATACCGAAATTATCGCCCTGGGGACCAACGCCATCGCGACGGCCGCCATGATGCGAGCGGGAGCCAACAAAGGGGCGTCGGGAGAAAACGCCATCATTCATTCTATCGGAAATGCTCAATTGATCACCGGGCCTCTCTCGATTGTCCTGGCCAATTCGATGATGGGAGAATTAACGGGAGATATTGCCCTGGCGATTACAACCAGTAAAGTAAAAAAGGTCCTTCTCCCCTTGGGATTTGAAAGTATCGATCTGGTGGGGGTTGAGAAAGAGCCGATACCTCACATGATCCTTAAACTGGTCGACCGGATCAAAACATGGATGCCGCCGCCCCGTTGAATAACATAGATTTTATTATATAACCTTTCCGACCTGTGGATCGGTCGATCCAAAGACCGGAATAAATAGGAAAAAGAACTTATGATTAAAAAATATGTCAACTGGCTGGTCGACCACCCGGTAAGGGTCATGGTTATTCTATCGATTGTGACCCTCTTCTTTGCCTTTCAGCTCCATAACCTTTTCATGATCCTAGACCCCAAAAGGATTCTTCCTCAGGACCATCCTTTTGTCCAGCTCAACAACAAGATCGAGCAGACCTTCGGCGGAAGCAGGGTCGTGGTCATCGGCGTGGTGGCCAAAAAAGGGGATATATTCAATCCGGCGACCCTGGCCAAAATCAAGCGGATCACGGAAGAGGTTAAAGGAGTCCCCGGGATTTTAGAAGAAAATGTCGTTTCGATTGCCGACCGGAAAATAAAATATATCAACGCCTCGGCCGCTGGAATGGATATCCGCCCGATGATGAGCGAAGTCCCGACGACGAAAGAGGGTCTGGACCAGCTCAAAAAAGACCTTTTTTCAAACGACCTTTATATTAAAAGCCTGGTTTCTGAAGACGGGAAAGCGGCAGCCATCATCACCGACTTCAGATCGGGCGTGTTTACACCCGCGAAAGAGACGGGGGGATCGGGCGGCAAGCCTGCCGGCGGAAACCCCTGGTGGAACCCCGATAAGGGAAAAACCACCCCGGCGGGCTCCTCGACCACCGCCGCTTCTCCGGCCGGAGGCGATTCAAGACCTGCAGGTAATCCATGGTGGAATCCCAATAAAAAAGATGCCGGCGGGACCGCCGCCGCATCTGCTCAAGACGGCACCACTTACGATGTCCTGGCGGGACTGGTCAAACAGCTGGTTTTTGGAAACAGCTCCTGGTCTGCATCCGGAGATAACCCCTACTGGACCAGCGACTCCACGATCTACAAAAAACTCCATGTCATCATCGATCGTGAAAAAGACGCGGATACCGATATCTATATCGGCGGCCTCCCGGTAGCGCTCTCTTTTCTGGAAGCCGACACCAACATCATGAACGAAGTCGTCTTCCCAATCGCGTTTGTTGTGATCATGTTGATTCTCTTCCTCTCTTTTAAAAGCATCCAGGGGATGCTGATCCCGATATTGACCGCCCTGTTAAGCGTGACCTGGGCGCTTGGAATGGTCGGTCTGCTTGGAATCCCCCTCGATCCGTTCACCAAAACATTGACCCCTCTCTTGATTGTTGCGATTGCCGCAGGACATTCGATCCAGATCCTGAAACGGTATTATGAGGAGTACGCAAAAAGCGGAAATCATAAGGAGGCGGTTCGGGAATCAACCCTTAAAATGGCCCCGATCATGCTCACGGCCGGGTTTGTCGCCTCGGCCAGCTTTGCCTCTCTGATTACCTTTCATCTCAAGACCTTTCAGGCGTTCGGTCTTTTAACCGCCTTTGGCATTTTATCTGCCGTGGTTCTGGAGTTGAGCTTTATCCCGGCATTTAGAATCGTTGTCCGTCCGGGGGCCAAACTAGCCTCGTCAAAAGGCCCTTCATTTTTCGACACGATTCTGTCCTCCCTTGGGGCCGCCATTCCGGCAAAAAAGTTCAAAATCATCCTGGCCGGCATTTTAATTCTGGCGGTCAGTTCGATCGGGGCCTCTCAGGTCAGGGTAAATAACAGCCTGAAAAGCCAGTTTTTTGAGAAGACCGAACTCCGGGTGAGCGACCAGGCGATCAATCAGGCTTTTGGCGGGACCTCGACATTTTATATCCTGATCGATGGAAAATCCCCCGACCGGTTAAAAGACCCGAAGGTGATGGCCGACATCGAAGGGCTCCAGCGGCTTCTCGAATCGATTCCGGGGGTCGGCAAGACACAGTCGTACGTCGACTATTTAAAAAAGATGAATCGGTCGATCCATGGGGGAGAGCCCGCCTGGGAAAAAATTCCTGAATCGAGGCAGGCCGCCGGAGAATTTCTTTTCCTCTATTCCATTTCGGGAAACCCCGCCGATTTTAACCGGCTGGTCAATTACAACTATCAGCAGGCGGTCGTCTGGACTTTTTTGAAATCAGACAGCACCCAACTGGCGGAGCGGATTATCAAAGAGGTCAATGCCTATATCCCGGCCCATTTTGATTCCGATATCACCGCAGGAGTCGCCGGAAGCTCGCCGGTGACCGTGGCGCTCAACCAGACGATGGTTAACGGAAAAATCAAGAATATCTTACAGGTCAGCGGGCTGACCTTTTTAATTGCCTCTATGGTTTTCCGGTCGTTACTGGGGGGGCTTCTCGTCTTGATCCCGCTCCTTCTCTCCGTTTTGATCAACTTCGGCGTCATGGGTTTCTCAGGTCTGACTCTCGGGATCGGCACGGCGACGATATCGGCGATGTCGGTCGGAATCGGCGCGGATTACGCCATTTATTTCATATTCCGTTTAAAAGAGGAGTATCAGAAGGCTTTAAGCACTGAAACAGGGAGCAAAGCGAGCGAGAGGGGGGGGCTTCAGCCGGCTCTGCCGGTGGGGGGGGCGACGCAAGCCCCTCTGATCGAAACGGCTGTTTCCAGAACCATGAGCAGTGCCGGAAAATCCATTCTTTACGTGGCGTTTGCCATCTCCGCCGGATGCGCCACGCTGATCTTCCCCGGCTATTATCTTCACACCGAAGGGATTCTGGTTCCCCTGGCGATGTTGACCAGTTCCGTCGGAGCAATCACTCTTTTGCCCGCTTTAATCGTATGGCTCCGCCCCAAATTTATTTTCGGTCCGGAAGTGTGAATGAACTACTTTTTGGCCATTATCGGGAGTCTGATTGCGGTGACCACATTCAATCAGCCGGCCTTCGGGCAATTTGCGCCGCTTCCATCGCCAGAATACCCCCTGGCGCCCGGTTTTTCGTCGACGCCGGCCGAAGAATCTTCCGGTCTTGGGATCGACCGATCCACAGGTCGGACCGGGCCTCTTTTACCCGGCTATTTCACGAGCTCAGCCGTTAAAGGATCGGTTCCTGGATTTACATCGACCCCTGCGGAGAAAGGCACCGCAGTCCCCTCTTTTTCCGCAACTTCAAAGGGTTCTCCTACTTCATTGGGTTATGCGACGACAGCGTCCGAGAAGACAACCCGCCAACCCCTTAAGGAATTTCCTCTCAAACCGCTCGATTGGGGAAATTGGAGCGTTGGGCTATTAATCGGGGTATATCATCCATCGCTCGACAAGTTAAATCATATCCTGGCCGATAACGGGACAGGAATTTTACAGGATCCCAATTTTCTCCTTCCGGGGAACCCCAGTTTTGAAGTTACCCAGCGAAATATCGTGTCCCCGGACATTTTCGGACTGGCGGAATACGGAATTGAAGCGCAATTAGAATTGAACCCCGAGTATTCGTTTACTTTTGCGTTTGCCACCTGGGCAGGGGAATCCAGGGCCGAAGATTCGGCGGTGATCTTTACCCGGTCGAATCAGCCGGCCAGCATCGTACCCAGAGATGCCAGATATAACGTAACCATTAATCAATTCTGGTGGGGCTTGCGGTACCATTTTTACAACGAGCCGGGCAAGAAAAAGTTTTATGTTAATCTGGGCCTGCTGGGTGTTTCAGGTGCTTACCTGACCATGGACGCTTTAGAAAGGGTCATCACGAACAATAATCTTAGTTTTGATTCGGTAAGTGTCACTGAAGCGTCGGGTTATGGGTTTACCACCCGGTTTGGAGCAGGAGGGGAATACTATTTTGCCAAATGGCTCTCAATCGGGGCCAATGTCAATTACATTGTTGGAAAAATTGCCACCTTAAAAGTCAGCCGGTTTTTTGCCAGCGGGTTTGCCGAGCCCCCTCCGCCGCCTCCCGACTCGGCCCCTCCCGACCCATCTGTACCAATTCCAAAGCCGGTAAACACTCCTGTTCCCGGTGATACGATTACTTATGCCCCGATGAGAACTATAGGAGCGGCGGATTACATGGGGAAACCACAGGATCTTTCTCTCGATCTGGACGGGTTCGACGTAACCTTCTACATCCAGTTCCACTTCTAGAAAAGGTTAGTCAGATTAACCCGGGAATATGTTATGACCCGTTTCCGACCTGTGGATCGATCCAAAAACCGGAAAAATAGGAAAAAATGTTCCTCTTATTTGAGAAAAACTTTTCTCATTGATTCCACATTCATTACCATCAAAAGCCATATAGAGTAAAATAGTAACCATAAATCTTGTTTTAACAAAAATAATTCATAAAAAACAGTTATTTTTCAAATGGTTATATTTTAATACCGTTAAGTTCAAAAATGAAACATTCTGGCCCTTAACTTGCAATTTAAATCGAGCCATTGAGAGTTTGGCCCACGAAGGGCAAATAAGTATTGATAGAAAACAATAATCCAGGCATCTTTTAATCATCAGTAGGTCAATTTGTACCGCCATGAAGGAGGTAACATCAATGTCCCAGCCGCTCCCCTTAGTTGATAGTTTCAACAGAACAGTTAATTATATGCGGGTTTCCGTCACCGACCGGTGTAACCTTCGCTGTACCTACTGTATGCCAGCGTACGGGGTGAATTGGATGCAACAGGATACGATCTTATCTTTTGACGAATTTTACCGGATTATCGAACGGGCGGTTTCCCGGGGGTTAAAAAAGATCCGGATAACCGGGGGAGAGCCTTTAGTCAGAAGCGGAATTGTCGATTTTATTGCCAAAGTGGCCGCGCTCAAAGAACGGGGCTTAAAAGACCTTGCCATGACCACCAATGCCGTCCTTTTAAAATCAATGGCAGGGCCTCTTTATCAAGCCGGCTTGAGAAGAATGAATATCAGTTTAGACTCTTTGAATCCGAAACGGTTTGAAGAAGTCACCCGGGGAAACTGTTTTCGTAAGGTATGGGAAGGGATTGAAGAGGCGGAACGGGTCGGTTTTAGTCCCCTTAAAATTAATATGGTGCTCCAAAAAGGGTGTAATGATGACGAAGTGATTGATTTTGTGAAAATGACCTTGAACCGCGATATCCATGTCCGGTTTATCGAGTATATGCCCTGCGGCGATTACGACGATTGGAAATCGAAATATATGCCGATGGACGATGTGATGAAAAGAATCGAGGCGGAATTCGGCAAGCTTGAAATGAATATGGAAGACAAGGGTGGAAATGAAGGGACATCGGGTCCCGCCTATAATTTCAAACTTCCCGGCGGCAAAGGGGTGGTCGGTTTTATTCATGCGATTAGCGACCATTTCTGCGATACCTGCAATCGTGTCCGTTTAACGGCGGATGGTTCGCTCCGCCCCTGTCTTTTCTCCGACATTGAGGTTAATTTCAGAGAAGCCTTAAGAAGAAACTGTTCGGACGAAGAGCTCGACGATCTTTTTGACCAGTCGTTGCAGATCAAGCCCGAGGGCCACATGCTCGAGCAGTTTGCGGAAGAAAAGACTTTAAAATCAATGATTAGTATCGGTGGTTAGTAATTAGTTAAAAGGTCATTGTAAGGGGCATGACCTGCCCGTGCAATAACCGGAGCAGGGGTTAACCTGGTGGGGATTACCCCTGCTCCTAAGGGAAATCTAAAAAAGAAAAAAGTGAAAAAAGTGCTAAAAACTAAAAACTTCCGGTTTTTGTTCGTTGTCATGGTTATATCTATGACTCTGGCTTTGCCGGCAAAAGCGGCTGATTTTTTGTCGGGAACATCTACCAGCAGGACAGAGGTTAACTTTACCCCCTGGAGAGTGAATCCCGCGCTGATGACGTCGGCGGCCGATCCGCATCCCGATACTTTAGTTCCTCGAACCATGACCGGTACCCAGGCGGATACCCAATTTGGAAGAAACCTGCCGGCCGATTTTTCGCAGGGAAATTTTGATGCGACAACGGAATCAGGGGTGGGTGATTTTCAATCGGTTGTTAACCGGATCAATACCTCCAATTCCGCCTCCGGAAGGGTGAGTCAGTTGCAATCCCAGATTAACCAGAATCAATCTCAAGCAGGATATGTTTTTGATGTCAAATTTGGAATTACCTCGACCAGCGACGCTTCAGGAAACTATCAGGCGGCCGGAAATTTTATCCAAACACGGACAGAGTTTATTCCGGGGGGGACTCAAACCACGACCTGTCTCGGAACCTTTACGAGTAGTTCAGCCGATGGCTTTACCCTGACTTCAGGGACTGCCCAGGGACAGGGTACGGGATGTACCACGAAATAAATAATGGTGTCATGGCGAGCGGAGCGAAGCCATCTCGGTAGTTGGATTGCTTCGGTTTCCTCGCAATGACAAAGAGGGTTTCTTCGGGTGGCGATACACCCGGCGAAGTGCGGAACAGCTTATCCGCAAAAACAGGAAGAGCCGATATTTCGGTTCTGAATGTCAAAAATTCAACCATAAGCATGGAAGGGGGGTGGATAGATAATGCAAATTTTATTAACAAACAAAACAACAACAAAAATTAAAAAGGAGTTCAATATGAAACTAAAGTCAATATTGATAGTAGCACTTGCGGTGGCCTCTATTATGGCCCTGGCAGGAGGAAATGTAGCAATGGCGGCTTGTACAGGAAATGATCGCACCGTGAATACCATTTGTACCACCACCACTGGGGTGACCGGTATGGATGGATCAGTCTTTAGATACCAAAATGCGGGTATTGGAGGGACTGATATGTATACTTTGGCTTCCCAAGCCCTTGGTACATTTTCCACCGATGCTCTTGGTACTGCAGGGAGCGGAACAGGTTTAGCGGGTGGTATGCCTCCCCAGGTTGCTTATAGCACTGCAACAGGTGATTATACCTCCGGTGTTGGGCCGACCTCTGGCTATCTTCTGAGCCAGACGCTGTTTGCAATGTGTGCGGCCACCTGTCCGAAGTTTGTTCCAATCGCTGGGACCGACGTGTCAGCATTTAGCACTGGGAATAGCGGTAATCTCGTTTCTTACACCAATGCAACTGGTGGAGATGGCACTGCGGCCTTTTCAACGGTTCCTGCTGGAACGGATAACTTCAACCAGGCAACGTTTGAAACCGGTCTGGTGACTGGATTCAACGAAGGAGCAGCTGCGAATATCGGCATTCTCTCCCAGAAAACCTATCACCATAATTTCAATGGAACCTCAGGTTCTGATGGGGATTATGTGGATCAGCGGTTAGCTCAGCAGGTCGACGCCAATGGAACCACAGCGGCGGCCGGTCAGCAGAGATTTGCACAAACACTCGTTGCCTCGGCAGGATCGGGTGGTACAGTACAGGGTGCCTACTGGAACGAAATTACCCCAGGTCCCGGCGGCGGAGTCAATATCGACTCAACCTGGATCGGTAATGTCGATGGTTGCGGTGTCGATCTTCCTGGTCCTTCCAACGTTGGGTTGGGTAACGGAAACTGCGGTGTCGTGAATCAGTCGATCTCCGACACGAACGCTGGAGCAGGTATCAACGGAACTACTGGTGTTGTCCACAACGGTTCGTACGGACAGATCTTCAATCCGCTCGAAACAATTGGCACCAATACAATTCTTGCTGCTGCACCGGCTGCGCCCAATACGACCTATGCGGGCCCGGCGATTTCAACTGCGGCTAGCGCTTTAACTCTTCCATAGAGGTTAATCGGGTAGTTATTTCCCTAAAGGAGAGAGCGGTTTTGGTTTAGACCCTCTCTCCTTTTTTTTTGCAATTGGATATTTGTTTTTTTTTCTGAATCTGGTATCTTTTAAAAGTGAATTTTTATAACCTCCGCGCACTCTTCCTGATTCTTATTTTTCTTCTTTCGATATTTTTTTCAGCCCTTTTCTCTCCGGCATTCTCCCAGGAGGGGGCTGATCCTGCGCTTGATCATCTCCAGAAAGCCACCCGCTTTTTTTTCTCCGGCGATCTCGATTCGGCGGAAAAGGAGTTTCTCTTTACCCTTGCGCTCAACCCGCGGCTCCACCGGGCCCATTTCGGCCTCGGTTTGATCTATCTCAGGAGAAACCAGCTTGAAGAGGCCGAGAAATCGTTTCGCGGAGCGATTGAAATCCAGCGGGAGTATGCGCCGGCTTTCCGGGGGCTCGGTGAGGTCTACGAGCAGAAAAAAGATCTTTCGAACGCGGTGATACATTTTCAAAAGGCAGTATCGCTCGAAAAGGTTAATTCCGCTTTTGCGAACGATGTCGCGATCGCCCGGTATCACCTCTCCCAGATCGGGGATACCCCGGAAAAAGCGGAGGAAGCGGCTAAAAGGACCAACGCGGCATCTGGCCTGTTAAAACTGAAAAAGATGGAGTTGGCTCTCAAAGGGTTTCAGTCTGTTATAGAAATCGTTCCTGACCAACTCGACGCGCTCGAGAATGTGGCGGTTATTTCGATCCAGCTCGGCCGGTATGCCGAGGGGGGAAAAGCTTTAAAAAAAATTATTACCGTCAATCCGGATCTCCTCTTTGCTCATTTTCTTCTCGGAACGCTTTATGAAACCATCGGACAGGTCGGCGAAGCCTGGGAAGAGTATGACCTCGTCGTTAAGAAAGGGGAAAAAACGCCTGATTCACAAGATCTGGTCAAGACAAAAAAAAGGCTTGCGCAAATTGGTCCGACCCGCGAGTTGGCGGTGGCAGTAGCTCAAAAGCTCAGGGAGGCGTCGGAACTCTATAAAAAAGAGAAGGTCGACGAGGCGGAGGCGAAATATAACGAAATTCTCAAGATCGTTCCCAATAACAGCAGGGCGCAGTACGGGCTTGGGATCATCCTCTTTAAAAAAGGGAAAGAGGAGGAATCGAAAAAATATTTTGAAAACGCGGTGGAAGATGATCCCTCCCTTCTCAGGGGCCATTTTTTCCTCGGCAAAATTTATCTCGGTCGAAAAGAGATTCAAAAAGGGGTGACGGAACTGAACAGGGTCCTTGAGCTGGGGAAAACCCCCGGACACGAAAAAGAGTTTAAGGCGGAAATCGACGAGGCGAAATTGTCACTTGCGCAAATGGGGAGCGATGTGACCATTGCCGCGGAAGTTCAGAATTTCCTCGATCAGGGGAGAGACCTCTATCAGAAAGAGGATATCGAAGGGGCCCGGGAAAAATTTTCGAAAGTATTAAGCCTGGCGCCGGAGAATCTCGAAGCGCTCGAAAAGCTCGGATCGATTTATTTACGGGAAACCTCTCTGGATACACAGAAGGCAAAAGAGACGTTTGAGAGGATGCTTGCCATTAAGCCCGAACTTCTCCAAACACGGATCCGCCTCGCTCTTCTATATGAAGCGGATGAAGAATTCGACAAAGCGATCGGCCAACTTCAGGAAGTGATCCGTAGGGATGAAAAAGGGAATGACGCTGTCCTCCGCGCCAAAAAGCTCTTCTCCCAGATGGGAGGAACCGCTGAAAAAGCAAAAGCGCTCTTTGCGGACCTGAAAGAGGGGAACCGCCTTCTCAGTGAAAAAAAACTGAAAGAGGCCGAATCGGTCTACCAGAAAGCGCTGGAAATCGTTCAGGATCAGGTCCAGGCGCTCTACTCTCTCGGCCTGATCCTTCTGGAAGACAAGAAACTGGAAGAGGCGGAGAAGATGTTTCGCCGGGTCATCAAAATCGATCCGGACCATTTCGAAAGCCATTTCAATCTCGGCCTTCTCTTCGGAGCCCGGGGAAAATATGCCGACGGGGTGGAGGCGCTGGAGAGAGCGGTTTCGATCGGGAGAGAAGGGAAAAGCCTGATCGAAGCAAAAAAAGCGCTGGAGGAGATGAAACAAAAGTCGGGGGCGGAAACCCATTTTAATATCGGAATGGAAACGTTAAAAAAGATTACCGAGCTGGAGAAAACCGAACCTCCCCGGCCGGGAGCTGCGCCTTCGGAAGCCAAAAAGAATCTGATCGAAAACGCGGTCAAGGAGATGGAAGCGGCCGCCAAACTCAACCGGGATAACCCCTACTATCTTTACAACCTTGCGCTCACCTATATTTTTAAATCCGATCTGGTTTCAGCCGAATTTCTCTTGAAAAGGTTAGTCATTCTGAAGCCCGAGATGATGATCGCCCATTACCGTCTGGCGCTTCTGTATGACGCCGCCGGAGCAGTTTCAGCCGCTTTAAGGGAGTATCAGAAGGTGATTGAAACCGGAAAGGAGGAAGATGAAGAGGTGAAAGAGGCCCATTCTAAATTGACCGGATTACAGCAAAGCCTCGAATCGAAGGAAGAGGCCAAAGGGTATTCCCTCGTCGGCAATGCCCTTTTCCTGGAGCTGAAAATGAAAGAAAAAGCGGAATATTTCTTGAAAAAAGCGGTCGAAATCGACCCGAAAAACGGGGACTACTGGTACGATCTCGGAATATATGAAGAAGCGGCGGGAAAACAGGATGAGGCGGCTGGGGCCTATCAGGAATCGATTCATAACAGCCCCAACTTCTCAAAACCCTATTTTTACCTTGGGATCATCCAGGAGAAAAAAGGGGACTCGAAATCCGCCTACCCGAACTTTGTCAAGGCAAAAAAATATATGGTCGACTTGAACTCAAAGGAATACAGATTGAACCAGGAGCGGGTGGAGTTTTACGAAAAAAAAGCATCCGGCGGGCTGACCTATTCTTTCTTTAATTATGACAGTAATCTCAATTCATCCGGTCAGGAGCCTTTCTTCAGGGAAATTTACTCTACCTATATTGTCAGCCTGAAATATTTCTATTTAAAATCACTCTCTCTCCTCCTCTCTTCCGATTTTTCCTCTTCCAACTCTTTTTATTACTATTCGCAGGGGCAGTTCAACTCCCAGACTCTTTCCTTCGAATCCAAATGGGTCGATTTTCATGGATTAACGGTGGCGGCGGGTCCCGCATTTGGAGTCAACTTCGCGTTCGGAGGGATGTCCGGCTGGAACAGCAGACTGAAGGTTGATTTTCAGGAAAAATGGGGATGGTTTGACGCGGTCATTACCCATCTCGACTATTTTTATTCCGTTTCGGTATCTAATCCTTATTTTGATTCGACGCAGAAGAATATCAGTTGGAATTTCTTGAAAAACAGTTTTTATTCCGGTTACCTGAACTTGGTCTGCGGGGTGGCGGATAGTGAATTTGTCGCTTCGGATAACAGCAATACCTCCTTAAATGCCACTGCCGTTTATGGTCGCCTCCTCTCTGAATATTTAAACGGGAGCCTGGTTTTGGGAATCGGCCGCTCTTATTTCAAGAATCCCGATTCCAGCGCCGTGCAGGCAGGGAGGACCAGCTATCGGATGAATGAATTCCTCAACGTGTCGGGATCGGTGAACTATATTCTTTTTAGAAACATGACCCTTTCCGGCGTCATCGGTTTCCTGGCAGTCCGCTCTAACCGGTCAATCAGCGACGCGACGACTCAGAACCAGAATAGCCAGGCGGGTCAAACTGAGCTTCTCACAAAACAGGCCGCTCCAATCGGAGGTTATCAGAAATACACGATTGGACTGTCCGCCAACTATTCCTTTTAGCGTTAAATGGCGAAATTAATGAGAGATCGGGTCTGATGCGAATATGGGTTTTTAGTTTTTTCTTTTTGTTTTTTGCCGGTCTTGTTTCTCCTCTGCCGGCAGAGGAGGCTCCTGTCATTCCGGATATGGGAATCGAGCAAACCGGCGAGCAAGACAAGCAAGAAGTGACGGGCGGCGCAAGTCCCTTGAATCGCTGGATCAACGAAAAAATCGCCCCCAATTTCAGTTTTTCCGGTTTTTTTCGTCAGGAGAACGCCATACGGATTTATTCACCGGTGGTCTTAACAAAAATCATGTCTTATCTCAGGATCGAGGCCCATTACGTTTTTTCTCCTTCAGTCCAGTTGACGCTGATTCCCCGTGCCTATTATGACGCCGCTCCCGACCTGGAACAGGTCGACTCGATCAGCCGGATCATCGGACCGCGGACGGTTTTGACCGAAAATCCCTCGGTGGGAACCATCGCGGGAACCGATGTCGGGAATTTAAGAGGGGTGGACGTTGATAATAAAAATGCCGAATTCAGAGAGCTTTACCTCGATGTCCATTTTCCCGTTCTGGATATCCGTCTTGGCAGGCAGATTGTCCGCTGGGGGGTGGTTGAAGGGGCAAGAATCCTGGATGAAATCAATCCGCTGGATTTTAAAGAGTTTATTTTGCGGGATGTGAGCGACCGCTATATTCCCAGATGGATGATAAAATCCGACCTTTATCTCGGAAAATATGCCATTGAAGGGCTTTATATCCCGGATTTGCAGTTTCATAAACCGGCGACAAAGACGAGTCAATTTGAGCAGTTTCAAATCCTCCCCGGCACCGTCATTCCCGACAGTACCCCGGAGAACGCCGATTGGGGGGTCCGTTTGTCCAGGCCCTTTTATGGTGCCGACCTCTCGGCAAGCTATTATTATATGTGGGATCCCTTTCCGGCCTCTTACCGTTCGGTTTTCGGCCTGGGGGGATTTGGAGTTTCCCCCACGGTGAATTTTCAGCCTCGTTACACCAAAGTCAGGGTGTATGGCGGAACCCTTACACAATCTTTCGGGAGATTTATTTTAAGCGCGGAAGGAGCGCTGGTCCGGGATAAGTACTTTGGAACAAAACTCGGGGTGGACCCGTCGGTTCCCGGTCAATTTATTTATGGGGAAATCAAAAGGAACTATATCAAATGGGCGGCCGGGGCTGATTTTACCGTTTATTCCGCCGACCTCTCGTTATCGGTGCAACAGCAGAAAATTTTAAATTACGACCCCAATATTATCCAGAGGGAATATGACACCGTGTTGAGTCTTTTTGCCAGAAAGCCTCTTTTGAACGATCGGCTGATCCCCTCGGTCCTGGTCCTTTATTTTCTGGTTGATAATGATTATCTATTGAGGCCGAAAATCGAATATGGGCTGACCGACCGTTTAAAACTTTCGTTTGGACTTGACCTGATGGTGGGCGACATCGGAGGGCCTCTGCCGGGTGAATTCACCTTTGTGGGATTTTTTAAAAACGAGAGCCGGGCTGAATTTGATGTGACCTACAGTTTTTAGATTGCTTCGCTTCGCAGGCAAAGACAGGACACAGGTGTCATTGCGAGGAGCGCTTCCGAGCGACGAAGCATTCTCATCGTCGCGGGGCCAGGCGAGTCCATTATTCGTTTTGAAATTTGGGACATTTATTATAGAATGAAAGTGGTTCTATGAAAAAGTATTTACTGTTGCTTTTCTGTTTATTTCTGGCGGGATGCGCCAATTCCGATTTTCCATTTTGTTGTAATCAGACTGGCGTCAGCGACGTTCCTTACCTCACCACCTATCATTTTGAGAGTAGTATCGGAATGGTGGACATCGGAGAGGGGGGCTCATTTTTAACGATCGTTTCTCAGGGGGATGTTACCAATTTATTTAACGCCGCGAACGTTTCACAGGTTTCCCAAACCGGGGTCATTACCGGCGGTGTTCTTTCTCTCGGGGGTGGAACGGTTGGAAATGTCGTTTTAGAAGTAACTAACGCCAACGGAAAAAAGATCGGAGACCTTTTTTATAACAGTCTCGGAGGGATCCCTGACTTTTCAATTACTTCCGGTACCAGCCTGAGCGGCAGATTTACAATTCTGAATACGCCGCCAGGGGAGGTCTACCTGAAGGCGGTCCAGGGCGGGCGTGGAAACGGTTCAGGGATCTCTTTCGCGGGGGCGGTCTCCAATCTCAATATTTTTGTTGTTCCGGTTATTCCCTCTTTAATCGGGGTGACAGGGCCGGCGGTAGATTTCGATACCAAGACAAAGGTTCCAGGGGCCTTTCTCACCCCGTTGGGGTTGCCCGGTCAGGCAGTTATAGCGGAAACCGGGTTATACCGGTTTCCTTCCCTGAGTACCGACAGCTATTTTCTCATTCAGGCCGCCGCTCCGGGATATCTTCCGACGATTTCCACGATCCAGACAGACCTCAGTTCTATTCCGCAGGGGGCGATTGATGTGACCCAGGCAATTTTTCTTTATTCCCAGGCCTTTTTATTGAACCAGTTAAGTCAAACCGGTTATAACGCCGTCGATCCGGCAAAATCAATTTTGGTAGGGGGAGCCGTCGATCCGGATGGCACCCTTCGGGTTTACCCTTACATCCTCTTGGCCGATGATCAGGGGAATCTCTTGAATTTTAACCCGATAAACGGGAAATCAAGGATTTATTATCCGGGGACCTACACCGATCCGTCGACTCGAAAACAGGTTCCAACCTTTTTTTATTATGACTCAACCGGAACCCAAGCGAGTTATAAAGACTCTCAGGGAGCCGTTCAAACCATCATCTGTACCAGCGTCAATGATAACTGTCCTCCAAAATCGCAGGGAGCTCTGACTGGACAATTTGTCGCCTTCGACCTCCCCCCCGGCCAGATTCATATTTCGGCAACCGCCCTGGAAGCGGCCGACACTGGCCTCAACTACTTCACCGGCGGCGGCGCCATGGATCTTTTCCCCGGGGCCGTTTCTCCACACGACGTGAATATGAGTCGATTAACCCTCGGGGTGAGTGATTACTATCAGGCGTTTTCCGGTAGAGTAACCACGCCAGACGGGACGACTCCGGTCGGATTCGCCTCCCTTTTTGCCCTTGGGAATTCCTCTTCTCTGACGACCTCCGATATCACCGGCATATTCAATATCCCGGCCTTTTCGCAAGCCTATCTAAATCAGGGTTCCTATACGATAAAGGTGAGCCATTCAGAAAATATCGATACTTATCAAAGGGTTACGACAGACGGGAATTTTAAAAATCTGGTTCTTTTTCCGACAAGTCTGGTCAGCCAATATATGAGCGCGTCGGGAATTTCAATCGATAATGCAAAAGGGATTTTAACGGGAATGATCATCGATAATTCCACCCGGCGGGGTACCGAAGGGATTACCCTTCAGGCTCTGGACCTATCAGGAAAAAAAGTCGGTGCGATCCGTTATTTTGACTCCTCCGGCCTCCCGACACAGCGATATCTCTCTTCAAAAAACGGGAGATATATTATCTTTAATCTCCCTCCTGGTTTCATTCAGATTCAGGTGGTCTCCCCGGATGACTCCGGAAACCTGCTGACCCATGTTTATCCCGGGGGTATCATGATGGAAGATCTTCATGTTAACAACGCTCCCCCTCTCTCGATCCAGGTTTCGGGTCAAACCAAGAATCTCGATGGCTCCCCCATGAGCCAGGTCAATTTTTCGTTATTAGGGGAGAGCACCCGGTTTGTTTCGGGAGCGGATGCCACTTTTTCACAATCTCTTGCTCCATTCAGTCATTATGTTGTGAAAGCCCGTTCCCCCCTTTCGGACGGGATCGATACCTATAACCTTTTTGATACCCTTTCAACCGATATAAAAGATCAGACCCTTTGGGCGTTGACCGGGGGAATACTTCAGACAGCGGCCAATCTGGCCAATCTCACTCTGGATAGATCGTTGGGGGTGCTGGGAGGAAAGGTCACTACCATCGCCTTGTCTTCCGGACTCCCTGATTCAAGTTATCTTTCTTCACCGATGACTGATGTGACCCCCCATAAAATGGTGATCGGCCTTTTCAATCACGATAATGAAGTTGATGTCGCTGTCGTAAATAGCCAGGACAATACCCTTTCGATCCTTTTAGGGGGGGGGGATGGGACCTTTTTGCTCGAAAACAGCTCCTTCCTCTGCCTCCCGTCAGGGATGGTTCTGCTTCCGGGGCAAAGCTGTCTGACATCGGCATTTCCGACGGCTGTCCGGTCCGCGGATCTGAATGGGGATGGGATTACCGATCTGATTGTGGCGAATCAAGGGGCCGATTCGATTACCGTATTGCTCGGAACTGCCAATGGAAATTTTGTACCTTCCGGACCGCCGATTTCACTCCCTCCGGGCTCCCGGCCGATTGATATATCGGTCGGGGATTTCAATCAGGACAACAACATCGATCTGGTGGTTCTCAATTCAGGAAATAACACCTTTTCATTTATTCCGGGAAACGGGAACGGGACCTTTAGTTCTCAGATATGGACATTTTCTAGCGGGGGAGTCTCTCCGATAGAGATCCAGAGAAACGATTTTAACAGGGACGGGATTCCCGATCTCGCGATTCTCCATAACGGGTCGAGGACGCTTAACCTTTTCCTGGGTTTGGGAAACGGTATTTTTATGCCGTCTGCCGGTTCCCCTCTTTTTACAGGGACCGCTCCCCTCTCCTTTTCGGCGGATGACCTCAATGGAGACGGACTGATCGATTTTGTGGTGGCGAATTCCGGCTCTCAGTCCTTAACGGTGATTCTCGCTAAATTAACGGGTCTCTACGCCCCGCCTGTTACGATCAGTCTCTCTTCCTCTCCCCGTTATCTCCTTCTGAGCGACTTGAACCTTGACGGGAGGTCCGACATCATCGCTTCCTTAAACTCTGGAAATATCGCGGTTTTAACAGGGATTGGGGATGGGACTTTTACACCGGAGGTTCTCTATCCGGTCGGAGTCGGACCGGTCACGGTTGAAGCGGCTGATTTTAATGACGATTTCCTTTCAGACCTGCTGGTCTACCAGATGGGGTCCGGAACCCTCTCCTTCCTGCCTGGAAAGGAGGTTCCGCTCCCTGCAGTCTCTCTCGCCGTTTCTGATTTCGATGGAAACCAGGCAGGGCAGGTTGAGTATCTCGACCAGAATGGAAACGTGATCCCGGGGGCAGTTCAGACCGATTCCTCGGGGATGTTTTTGGTTTTAAATGTTCCTCCGGGATACAAGAACGTTCACCTGATTCAGGGAGCTACAGGAAATAAATGGATGACCTCCTATCCAGGAAGTGCAGTCTTTTCCAACCTGCTCGCGATTCCCCCTAAACAGTTTAAAGTCAATTATTCTGGAAAGACGGTGAACGCTGTCGGCGATCAGGTTTCCCGGTATGTTGGGGGGGTAAATCTTTCCTTTCTGGGGACAGGGCTTTCGACGACATCAAATCCGGCCGATTCGACTTTCAGTCTGCCGGTCGATGCAAATAGCGCGATGCTGATTAAGGTGCAGAGATGAGCCTGTTTTTTGGATTGTTTTTGTTTCATTTTTAAGATAAAATGAAGTACTTTATTCATTAAATCAGTCTCTTAGCAAAAGATGGCTGAGCTAAAGACACCCGGGGTCTTGGTCGGAATGTATGTCAGCATGAAAAGGATTGCATTGTCTATTGTTTTCATCATTGCCGCACTTCCGGGAATGGGGCAGATTGCTCCCCCTCCGTCTGTGACAAAACATGAGGATATTACCAATACCCGTCACAATTTATCAGTCAACCCGCCCGATGTAACCAAACACCCTGAAATATTTCCGAAGGGGACTCCTGGATCTGATCCCCGGAGGGTTTTTACTCCCCAGACCGGCGAAATCTGCGTTTTTTGCCATACACCCCACGGGTCGAACCTTGTCGCCGCTTCTTCGATTCAGGCGCCTATTTGGAACCGTCAATTATCTTCCTCTCAATATACCCTTTATGATCAGGTCTGGAGCAAATCGTTTGAAGGGACATTAAACCTCGGCGCCCCGACCGGCTATTCAAGGCTCTGTCTCTCCTGCCACGACGGGACGCTGGCGCTCGGGTCGGTGATTAATCGGCCCGGTACCGGCGGTTTCAATAATCCCACTCTCCCCGGTTTTAATGGTACGTCGTATACGATGACCTATCAGGGAGGAGATGTTTATCCATCGGGCCCGCAACAGGATCCGACGTTAAACGGTTTCTCCGCGAATTCGATGCCGATCGGAGGGGGTGTGGACTCGGGCGATACCCGCCGTCTCGGGACCAATTTAACTAACACCCACCCAATCTCATTTTTGTTCGACTCCGCCCTTGCGGCAAAAGATACCGAACTGGTAGATCCCGGAGTACCGTTGCAAAGAGGTTCCGGGGTAACGGTTACCGACCATACCCCCATTTCTCCCGCGGCAAGGTATCCGGGGGATAATATCAATGTCTACGATTCGGTCCAATGCACTTCGTGCCATAACCCGCATCAGGTCGATTATCCGAAGTTTTTGCGCGCCAGCATTCTTAACAATGCTCCCGAACATCCGGGAGAACAGATTATCTGCCTCTATTGCCATGCCAAACCGGGATGGACCGGAAGCACGCACCAGGTTAGCACGGCCCTCCATAGCGAATACCCCACAGCCGCCAATCCTTACGACTATGACGGGTCGCATTCGGTCGACCAGTTTGCCTGCCGGAACTGCCATGACCCTCATACCGCCCGGGGGGCGACCAGGCTTCATCGCGAAGGGGTTGACGCGGCGGGACAGGATGCCACCGAAAAAACCTGTTTCCTTTGCCACTCTCCCAACACGCAATCGACCGTTACCGGAACCAATATTTACAATGGGTATCCTCTTAGCCCTTTAACTGCCGGAGACCCTGCCGGCATAGGGAGCCCCCGCTTTAAAACGGTAGATATGGCTCCCGACATTAACAGCCAGTTTTCAAAAGATATTAATCCGACCGGGAATTCAAATTGCTATACCTCCTGGAATCCCCAGGCCGATTTAACAGGCCCCGGAAATTTTCCGGAATGCGGCAGTGCCATGAACCTGACCCTGGGGCATGGGGGAAAACATGAGGCGGTTTTTGTCGCCAGATCCCAGGAAGGGGTGGAGCTGGGTAGTCCCGCCCCACCTGCCAATAATGAATTTACTCCGGGATCGCTGGACCCGGATAAGATTCCTCATGTCACCTGCACCGATTGCCACAATCCTCATCAGGTGGTGCCGAACAACCGGTTAAAGGGAATGAAAGGAATTGATCTTAACGGGCTGGTCGTCGGCCATGGCGTTCCCGGAAACGACCGGGAGCCATATGTGTACGAAGTCTGCTTCCGGTGCCATGGAAACAGTTATACCACGATTTTTAACGGAGACCGTTTCCCGGATGATACCTTTATGCGGTCGGATCCGAGAGATTTTCCCCCCTCAAAACCCGATTTCAGTTTGAGAGGGTTCAGCAATAAACGTAAAGAGTTTAACCCGAATACTCCCGATATGCTTCCTGACCATTCCCTTCAAGCGGTTAATTCTGCTTTTCATCCAGTCGGGGTGGCGGGTAGAAACGGAACCTCTCAGCTCTGCAACCAGTTAACCGAGGCGTTTCATTTAAACTGTGCAAACCCCGTGGCAGCTCTGCAAAACGTAACGATTCAATGTACCGATTGCCACAACAGTGAAGCGACCCGTATTGTAAAAGGTCCTGTCACCGAATCGAATCTGAGAGCGACCGATACGATGTCCGCCTTTCTTTTGTTGAAACCGTCGTTAACTCCTTACGAACCGGTCGGGCCTCATGGTTCCCAATTTATCCGGATTTTAAGGAATCGTTACAACACCGATATTCAAAACCCGGCCCGTTGCTTTGAAGGGGCTGATCCAAACGGGTTGCCTAATCCGCCCGGTTGCGCGACCAGTGATGGAAATCTGATTCCTGGCACCGATACCGGAAACCGCAAACATCTCGATAACTTTTTACTCTGCTTCCAGTGCCATGACCGGAGGGCATTTGATCCGACCGAACCGGGAGCAGACCGGAAAGATTCCTCGTGGACCAATTTTTTCGGAGATCTTGCCCTTCCCGATGCCCGCTGGAACGGAAATCTTCATATGTACCATCTCCAATGGACTGGAGCCATGTGTCACGAATGCCATTATAACGTTCATAGCAACGTCGAAGCGCAAAATACCCAGTTCGGGGATGGTCAGGGCCATCGGGCAGATGTCGATATCGCAACCTGCGCTCCGCCGAGTTCCACCCATTTTTGCCTCCCTCCCGATAGTGAGGATGGAATCAATGATGGGATTGTCGACACCCATTTGATCAATTTCAGCCCAAAAGTAGAAGGGACGCTCGCGATGAAACCAGTTTGGGCTTATGACGCGGTGAACAAGCAGTTCCAATGTTTTCTCCGCTGTCATAATGAAATTATGAATACCTGCCATTATGGAAGCCGTAACAACCCGATGGGAGCGAGTCCCACTTGGTGCGCAGGCGGGCAGACCTCCGGATAATGGAAAGATATTGGAACACTGGATGAAGATAAAAATTCTTTTTAAAAAGGCCCGGTCTATTCATCAGATTAAATTTATGCCTCCTTTTTTGCTCCTCCTTTTGTTCCTTTTCCAGGGGATCTTTTCTGAAAACGCGGCCGCTCTCTCTACCCCTTCGATCGCCTCGGTTTCCACGACCCCGGGAATAGTCCTTCAGGGGATGACCCTGTCGGCAACTCTCGATGGCCTCTCTCTTCAAAGCGGAGCGACTCTCTCATTCTCAACATCCACAATAGCTTCTCTAAGCGGGGTCGTGGCCAATTCAGTGAGTGTGAATGGGACAGGAACTCTGATGATCGCGAGTCTAACCCTGTCGAATACCGCCTTAACCGGTCCGATTAATATCATATTAACGAATCCGGATGGTGGCCAGACAACGTTCCCCTCCGCGTTTTCCATTCTGCAGGCTGTCCCATCAAATTTGACCCTGAACCCGGTCGGAGTTGGGCAGGGGGCTCTCGCCAAATTGGTTGCGCTTTATGGAACCGGGATTCAATGCGGCGTCCGGCTTTCGGTTCTCGATTCGAATGGGTCCCCACTATCTTCAGTGACCACTCCGAGCGATCCTCCTTATGGTATTCCTTTTAGGAATCAATGCGGGTCCCTTGACGGGATCGTTTTATCCAATGTTCAATTTTTTTCCGGTTCAAACGTTTTTATTTATTTGAATGTCCCGGCGAATCTGAACGGTCCAGTTTTTTTAAAATGGACCAACCCTAATGGGACCTACGGGACTACCCCTCTTGCCATTAACCCTGCGCCACGGATTACTGGCGTGGTATCCTCTCCACTCAAAGTATTCCAGGGGAGCACAATTGACGTAACCCTTACCGGTGCCGGTTTCGAAAATGGAGCGGTTTTGACAGGACCCTTTATTGTCAATTCCCTCTTTGTGCAAGGAGAGACGCAATTGATCGCCAGTGTCACCATTTCCGGCGAGGCGTCCCTCTCACCGCTTGATTTCACCCTCACCAATCCGGATGGAGGGGTCGGGAAGTTCCTTTCGACCATTCCGGTTCAGCTGTATCTGGGGCCGCAGACCCCGGCGCTGGCTCTCTCCGAGGCTTACCGGATCGATAATGGATATGCAATTACCCATGACTCCTACTGGAATGGGACCTGGTCTCTGGAGGGGAATACCCCCCTTGCCTTCCAGGACTATTCGGCCGCGTCGGTGGTGTTAAAGCCACACCCTTTCCTTTTCCAGCAGGTGATGGGCCATCTGGTTAACCAGACTTTTGAGTTTCAGATATGGAATCAGACTCCCAATAGTCCGGGGGGGTGGGGGAGTCATCTCTCCGTTCAGAGCTTCGGCTCTCCCCGGGCCTTTGATCTTGCCTATGAGTCAAAATTTGACCCAAGCAACAGGACGAAGTATGGGAGAGGATTGGCGGTTTATGGAACCCCAACAATTAGTTACGCGTCCGGAGGTTCCGTATTGACGACAGGAATTGCCTACCGTCAGATTTTTCAGGATTCGGCCAGTTGCCTTTTGTTAGGTCAATCCGCTCCTTGCTGGGGCGATGAGACCCCGGTCGATGTCCCTCTCTCGGGGATCGACTCTTCCGGTCCGGTTTATCTCTATTCCGTCAAACTCCTCCCGAATCCCGATTCGAATTCAAGAGAAATCTTGATGGCCTACCAGGATAATCTGGGTAACCTCTATGTCCGCTCCTGGAACGGTGTTCAATTTTCTCCGGAAGTCCTGGTCTCTTCTTCCACTGCGGCCCTGCAGACTAATCCCCCTCCTGCGGCCCAGGTTTTTGACCTCGCCTATATGCAATCCAATAAAATCGGAATGCTCGCCTGGCTTGAATATAACACCCCGACGGCGGCGACCCCGAAATCATGTTTGTGGAACAGTAATTCCAATCTCTGTCTGACAACAACCTCATCTCCCGCTCAGACGGGAAGCGCGTCCAATACGAATCTCTTTCAGATTCAGCTCAGTGCCGACCCCTCTTCCGATCAGATTGCAATGGGAACTCTTGAAAATAGCGCTACGGCCGGAATCGTAGAAGCTCAGATCTGGAATCAGAATAGCTGGCCGGTAACGCCTGACTTGATCAGTGACCTGGTTTCACCCGTTTTATCTGGGAACATCTGGAATAATTTCAGTTTGATCTGGAAACCAAAAACAGGCGGGAGCTCTCTTTTCGCGGTTTACGCCTATTTTAATGAAAATGATCCGCTTAATCAGGGATCTGCACATTATCAATATTGGCGGCCAGGATCTGGCTGGAGCGGGGATTCCCCGATCTCCGTCACCGCGATTGGGAACAGGACCGAATTTTCTTCGCTCTTCTTTGATTCCGATCCCCGTACAGCCGATATACTTGGCCTGGTGAGGAGCGACAACGGCACTTTTTCTGCGGTCCGGTGGGATGGGAATGCCTTTTCCTGGGTCGACTATCATGAATTGTCCAGAACGGGGCCGGATATTAATTTACTGCCGTATGGATTTTCCTATTTTAAGAATTTTCCGTTTCTTGATCAATCGACCCTGCAAATGACCGATTTAACGACGAACCAGGTCATTACGGCTCCTTTGCAAGGGGAATCCGTTCGAGTGAAGATCAGCGGAGAATTGATTCAGGATTTCGCGATGCTCGGTTTCCCTGGTTTTTCACAGAGTAATATCGATACCACGACTGTTGTTCATCAAAACGGGATCGATACGATCACAGCGACCGGAACGATCAGCAACAGCATCACCCCCGGGCCTTATGATTTAAAGGTAACCAATCCGGACCGTTCTCTCGCGGTCAGTCCAAAACTGATCAATATCGCGGTAAATCCGGCGAATCCTCCGACGGTTTTTTCTGTTTTTCCCTCAAGCAGGGGGCAGGGGGCCGTCAATCAGACCCTGACCCTGACCGGGTACAATTTTCCCTTGAAAAATGGTTCCCCCGATTTTTCTATTTCCTTTTCCGGGAATGCTTCAGATATTACCCTCTCCTCATTCATTCTCGTCTCTCCAGTTCAGGTGACGGTCCAGACGGATATTGCCCAGACCGCTCAGGCCGGATCAAGAGATCTGGTTCTGACCAATCTAACGACGGGACAGAATTACACCTTTCCATCGATTTTTACGGTTAACTATGCCCCGACGATACTTGGCGCGACCCCTTCGATCATCTCCCAGGGGGTGAATCAGGCTTCTTTTTCCATTTCAGGTTCGGATTTTCAACCCGGGGCTTCTCTGTTGATAAAAGATGGATCATCCGCCCTGGGATGGAATCTTCCGGGTTCGGTTCCAGGCTCCCCGTTCCTGAATACCATGACCGGTAACCGTTTTTATATCCCTCCGGCGACAACTCCCTTTGTGGTTCTCAACGATATCGTGGTAACCGCCTCCCTGGTCGATCCCGGGAATACGTATGGTCAGGTGTCAATCTATAGCGATAATAACGGAGTTCCCGGAACATTGATCCAGTCGAGCAATTTTAATTCCTTCATTGGACTCCCCCAGTATCAGACCCCCAACGGATTTTTAAATGTCAATATCTTTAAAATGAATCTCTCGCCTCCAATTATCCTTTCCGCGCCGGCCAGGTATTGGGTTTTTGTCAATGTGGGCGGCGCCCAGACCTTGATCAGCTACGATACCAGTCAGTCCGCTTGCAACGGGGATTCCGTCTGCCTCGGGTTTTCAAATCCGGAACCTTTTGGGCTCTGGCCCCAACCGGCCACGGCGGTGACCGCTTCAAACAGCTTTACCGGCAAAAGATTTGGAATCTCACTGGAATATTTACCGATTCTCGATTCGACGGCTGTCGGGTCAGGGAGCCTTGGAACCGGCGCTTACCAAAATAAGATGACCGGGAGTAGTCTCACCTTGGCCGTTCAAACAGTTTTTACCGCGACCTTTGCCTATATCGGATCGGTCGATCCGGTAAATCCAATGGGTTCTCTTGCGATTTACAGCAATAATAATGGAGTTCCGGGTTCTTTAATAAGACAGACCTTATCCCAGACGCTGGTTCCCAACAGCTTTAATGGATTTGTTCTGGGCAAAACCGTTTTGGCTCCGGGCACCTACTGGGTAATGCTTAATGTGGGAGGGCAAACGAACCTCGTCTATGCCGCTGTAACGGGTGCGGCCAGTATCCAGGCCCCAAATAACTTCGGTTCATGGCCGTCTCCTTTCCCGACGAGCGGGGTGACGAATTACTCCAATACTCTCTACTCCTTTTTTGATGTAGCACAGCTCCTTACAGCCGGGAATTTCGTGTCTGGCATCCATGGCTCCGACTCCGACCAGATGACCGGGACCCTTTTTACAACGACCGGCAGTTCAAATTTTGCCGGAATCTCCTATTATGTGTCGGCGCTGGATCCCCAGAACCAGTTTGGCAGTGCCGCTATTTATTCCGATAACAATGGAAAACCGGGGAGCCTGATCATCTCGGCCCCTCCGCAACAGCTTTATCCGCAGGCTTTTAATATGTTTCCTCTCTCCCTTGTCCAGCTTCCGCAGGGGAATTACTGGTTGATCGCGAATGTGAATGGGATCGGGACGGAACTCTCCTATGACAACGGCACCTCTGAAAAGAGTGTCAAGACCCCCTTTCTTTTCACCAATCCATGGCCGCAAACCGCCCCTTCTGGCGCCGGGGCTTGGACGTCTTACCCGGGACGCCGGTACGCGATTAGCGTGGTTTCAGATGTCACAATAGGTGATCCTTCAGTTCTCACAGGGGGGCTGATTACCGGATTGATCACCACCACTCCCGATGGCGCGATTGTCGACCTCAATGGGAACCCTTTAACGCGGGATATCTGCGTGGTCAATCCCGACGGCGGGATCGGATGCGCCTCCCTTCTCCAGATCACTCCAGGAACAAGGACCAACCAGGCCCTGGTCGCTTATGGTTCAATTTTGTCTTCCCCTTATTCCAATTTCAGGAAGTGGAACAGGACATCCCCCTGGTCTGCAGAAACGACGGTCGGCAATTCTTCGGGAGGTTATCCCAACTGGACGCTCCTCCGTCCGTTTCCTTTGAATCAACTTCCGGGAGGGAGACCGGGCGAAAAGATTCTCGGGACCGTGACAGACGAAGGTGGAGTATTAAATTTAACGCTCCAGGTCTGGGACGGTTCGGCCTGGATAACCTCCGCAAGTTCGGAGGTAAATGTTACCCCTTCTATTTCCCATTCAAGGGCTTTGGATATCGCCTATGAAAATTCCACCGGAAGGGGAGTGGCGGTTTACGGCGCTTCAGGAAGCGCGATCCCGCAATATCAGATCTGGGACGGGGCCGCCTGGAGCGCCCCTCTTTCGATACCCGGGAGCCCTACCGGGACTCCGTTATGGATCCGGCTGGAGCCGAATTCCCGGACCCCTTTGACCAATGAGATGATTCTCGCTTATCTTTCAGGAACAGTGAATGGAAATGGAAGCGTTACCGGCGCTACCCTCCATGCGATGGTCTGGAACGGAACCTCGTTTGGAAACGAAAAGATCCTGAATGTTGGTTCTTCGCTGACCAATCTGAATCTCTGCCTGACCTGTTTCCCTCCCGCTCTGAGTCAGATTTTCGATATTGGTTATGAGCATGCCGCGCCATACCGGGCAATTCTGGCATGGGGGGTTGATGGGAGCTCCACCCCCGCTTATGTGACCTGGAACGGGACCTCCTGGTCGGCGCCGCAAAGCGCCAATCAAGCCGCGGGAGATACAGGGACCAACCTGATTAATCTGAAGCTGGCTGGAGATCCCAATTCGAATCAACTGGCGCTTGGAACCGGCACGATCAACGGACAGTTTTACATTCAGCTCTGGAACGGGACCGACTGGGGCCGGGCGATGACACGGTCCGATACGACAAGTCCTTTGTTTACCCTTTCCGGAGAGTGGTCTTTGACCCCCGTAGTTTCTCCAGCTTCCACCGGAACAGGATTTATTTCTCAGCTTGCGTCAGATTCGGCCGCGTTTACCTTTTTTGGAAGTGAAATCAACCTGATCGGGCAGAAACTTCCCAATTTAGGAATTGCCGATCTCTATCTGGATGGAATCTTTAAAGACCATATCGATTATTATTCCCCCAATCCGTCACAGAGAATGGTTCTCTACAGCCTCACTTCCCTTTCAAACATGACCCATGCGATCCGGGTGGAACCGTCCGGGTTAAGTAACCAGAACGCTCTTATAGCCGGAGGGAGCCAGGTCGATGCCACTGCAGGCGGCAAGATTATCGGCTCCCGTTTTAGGGCGATAAAAGATTCTGCCGTCTCTCTTTTAAATGTCTTTATCAACAAAGTGGACCCCTGTTCCCGCTCGATTCAGGTGGCGCTCTATACGGACAATGGTGGGTTCCCGGGGACCCTGTTAAGTCAGGCGACCGGGACCCCTACCGTCGCCGCCGCTTCCTGTGCGCCCCCGAGTCCGCTTCCGGCTCCGGTTCTGTATAATAAGTGGTTTCCTATGACTCTCAGTTCCCCGATCCAGGTATCGGCCGGCATGGACTACTGGATTTTGGTCAATACCAGCAATCGCTTTACCTATAACGGGGTAACCTATACCTCGAGCGGGAATTCCCTGACCTATTCCAGCGGAAGTTCGGCGACAGAGACCGTTAAATTTAGCTGGCCTTTTGGAAGTTTTCCCCTTTCCTTTTCTTCCACGACATTCGGGAGCCCCTCAACCGGGGTCTATTATGCATTCTATGCGGGTGGACAGGCTCAAGCCGCTTTAAAGTCGTCTTTCCTCGGAACTGCCCCTCCGATTACGGTAGATTCTTTCGATACGAAGAGTGATCTTCAATCTCCGTCGGTGGTCAGCACCAACCTTCTCTATAATATCGATACGCCGGTCCCCCCCGATCCCAAGTTCAATATGGGGAGAAATTTTGATCTCGCATGGGAGAAGAATTCCGGAAGACTCCTGACCGTTTTTGGGACCGAAAAATCGATTAACGGCTGTACTTATATCAACAACACTGAACTGGTTCCCTATGGGACCCGGTTTAGAAAGTGGGATCCGGTTGCCGGTTGGTCAATCGACAGTCTGGTTCCGATTATCGGAAATGACCTGGTGCCCCGCGTGATTCAGCTGATTTCGGATACCAGTTCAAATGATCTGTTCCTCGGGGTACTCGGAAATCCGGCTCTGGTCCCGGGAGTCACCGATATGACCTGTACGGTCGACCCTTCTCTCCTTCAACTTCATGAGTATGAGTGGCATAATGGGGCCTGGGCAGAACGGCAGGTCCTGGCCTCCAATTCGAGCGGATTCTATGTGAATTTGTACTATCCCTTTTATACGGCCAACGCGGAATCTTTCATGGCCGCTTTCGATCCTGATTCGGTTCCCCCTGCGGCCATTACCGACCTGGCTGTTTCAGCGGTCACGTCCAATTCGGTCACATTGAAATGGACCCCCACAGGGGATGACGGAAATCTGGGCAAACCGGCAAGTTACACGCTGGCCTGGGCCGCCAGTTCAATCTATAGCGAAACGGATTACAATAACATACCATCGGGACAGAAAATAACCCTCCTTCCAAACCAGCTCATCCCGGCTCCATCGTTGACCTCCAGTTACGCCGTTTCTTATACCGTTGCATCCGGTCTATCACCCGGGCAAACCTATTATTTTGCCGTGAAATCGACCGACCGTTCCGGTAACGTCTCTTCCGTTTCGACAAATAACCCTTTTACCACTACGCCCGGTGGCGGAGTCAATCTGAGTTTCGCGGGGGTTATTAGCAATTTTATAGTGGTTCCTGGCTCCCTGGCTAACAACACCATTCAGCTTACATGGACAGCTCCTCTCATGAATAACGGCGGTTCCGCGGGTGGGGGAGAGTATGACCTTCGCTATTGCAATGCAAACGATTCAACCTGTATATTCCCGATTATCGATCATACCTCTTTTAATGCCGCGCATCCTGTTATCGCGACAGATGGAACGGGACGGAATGGTCTCTCTCTTCCCCATGCGGCAGGAACAACAGAGATATTCAATTTTTCAGGACTCAGTAGCGGAAGAACCTCCTTCGGTATTAAGATTTGTGATTCAGGAACCGTTGATCCGGTCACCTTCCGGTGTCCGGTCGGGACCGCCGAAAACGTATACCCGCTTAATTTAACCCCGCGAAACTATCCTGTTGACCTAACAGCTGTTCCGCTCGATATTACCCATCTCGTGTATGTGGACAATACCCTTCCGGCAAGCAGCAATCTCCCCCCATCTCCCATTTCCGATTTAACGATTACCAGTGCTGTAAGCAATTCGATGACCCTTCGCTGGACCGCTCCCGGAAATTTTGGCCAGAGCGGGACCGCCGCGGGTTACGATCTCCGGTTCTCCTCTTCGCCGATCGATGCCTCTAATTTTGCCTCAGCCCAAAAGGTGCTCCCTGGCCCAACACCGATGCTGGCCGGCACGCCGCAAGCTTTCGAGGTGACCCATCTCATTTCGGCCAACCCGCTCCCTGACGGAACATCCGGGATTACCTATTACTTTTCGATTGAAACAATTAATTCGTCGGGAAAGGTTTCGGCGATTTCCAATGTGGTTTCGAAACCGATTCCACCGGTGTTTGATTACACCCCGCCTGCCGGTATCACCAATCTTTCTATTGTCACACCGGGGGTGAATAAAGATTCGGTAACCCTCTCCTGGACCGCAACCGGGGATGATGCCCAGTACGGAACCGCCATGAGATACGATATCCGTTACTCGGAATTCCAGATTGTTGAAAATGGATCCCTGACCGATTCGAATCGGCAGATTGAGTTTAAGAATGCCGCCCGGGTGGAGAAAACTCCCGCACCCTCACCATCGGGCACTCAGGAGAGTTTTGTCGTGGCCGGATTGAGTTCAAACCATGTCTATTACTTCGCGATAAAGGCCTTCGATAAGGCCAGCAATGGTTCGACATTATCAACCTGCTTTAATTGCCCGGGCCATACCGCTTTGCACTCGGGTTATAACCTCGTGAGCGTTCCTTACAAGCTCCCCGGACCGAACGACCCGGATTCTATCTTTGGAAACGATCTTTCCAAACCGGTTACGGTCTATCAATGGACCAGCGTTTACTCTGTCCCGTCGATTATACTTGAGGGATGGGGCTACTTCCTGTACGCGATGGGAAACAATAGCATTCTAAAGGCAAAAGACAGCTCCGGGAATCTCCTTGGAATTCCCGAAAATGCATTATCGGTATCCGTTCCGCTTCAGCCGGGATGGAATATCATCGGGAATCCCTATCTCCATCCCGTTTATTTAAAAGATACCTGCGTTAAGAACGGTAACGGACCTTCGATCCCCTTTGCCGCCGCGGTCAATAATGGCTGGGTTGGAATGTCTGTTTACTCTTACGATGGGACGCAGTACGACGCCGAGGTCTATGTCGATCCCCTGAATCTTCTTCCCCCTGCGAGACTTTCATTCTGGAACGGATATTGGCTCCAGTTGCTGGCCTCTAACAGCATGAGTTTGATTTATCTTGATACCCCGGGAGCCTGCCCATGAAACGATGCATTTATATTTTTGTGATCGGGATTTTGATATTTCCCTCCATGGCAAGGGGAGAAGATGTGACCCTTCTTTTGACCTTGAAAGCCGCAGTCAATCAGGCATTGATTAAAAACGAACTCCGGATCGGTTTATGGGGAAATTCAAAGGATGGACTCGATCCTCAGGATGTTCTGGCCATGACTAACGGCCTGTTTGACGCCTATTTTGACCTTCCGTCTGACAATGACAAATCCCCCTATCATCTTTGGTGGGATATTCATTCGCAACAATCTTCTCAGGAGTGGAAACTCCAAATCAAATCGGCGCCTGGAGAGACAGTGAGTTTGGAATGGAAACAGATTCCCCTTAACGAAAAAGGGGACCGCGTGGAATTTATTCTGGTTGATCCGGATACCGGGAAGGAAACGGACCTTTCCCCTCCTTCGGGCTTCCTCCAAATCGTTAACCTCTATGGCACGAAGACCATGACCATTAAACGCCTGACCAAATAAAACAGGGTATGAAATTCAATCGTTCGATTCCCTTCATTCTGGCCGGTATCTTGCCGATTTTCACGTTTATCGCCTGCGCTCAAAAATCGCCCGCGGAAAAAAATAATCTTGAAATGGTTCGAATTCCGGCAGGTCCTTTTATCATGGGAAGTGGCGAGCAGGACGGCATCATCGGAATAGAAGTAGGAGTCGATGAAGTTCCCCGCCATCAGGTGGATCTACCTGATTATGAAATTGACCGGTTTGAAGTTACCAATGATCAATATGAAGCATTTGTGAGGTCTACCGGACACCGGGTCCCTTCTGAACCGCGGTTTCCAGCCTATTATCGCTGGCAGAATCGGCATCCTCCCCAGGATCAGTCAAACTATCCCGTCAGCTATGTCGATTATGATGATGCCTCTGCGTATTGCGCATGGCGCGGTAAAAGGCTTCCAACCGAAGAGGAATGGGAAAAAGCCGCCAGAGGAACAGATGGCCGCAAATGGCCATGGGGAAACACTTTTGATCCGAAGAAATGCAATACCGAGATGAGTCATTTAGGCTGGCCGGTTCCGGTAGGGAGTCTGAAGGAAGGGGGATCCCCTTACGGCGTGATGGATATGTGTGGAAACCAGGCGGAATGGACATCGTCCTGGTACAAATCTTACCCGGGAAATACATTAAAAAGGGAAGCTTTTGGAGAAACATTGAAAGTCGTCCGGGGGGGAGCTTGGACTCTTCCCGCTTATCCATTTAGCCGGATAAGCCACCGAAGTTATGCAGTTCTGCCGACGAAACGGCACCGGTCGATTGGATTCAGGTGCGCCAGAAATGCTCATTAAAGTGAAGCAGCCTTTCCGTCTTTCAACAGTCATGTTTTGTCTGTTGATAGGCGGATGCCATGGCATCCTTTCCGAGGCCGAACCGCCGAAAGGGATGATTTTGATCCCTGCCGGAAAGTTTGTCATGGGGGCTTCGGGGGAAGACGGGATTTTGGGAATCGAGGTGGGGGTGGACCAGATTCCGAGACGTCAGGTCTACCTGAAAAGTTTTTATATAGATCAATTTGAAACGACAGTGGGAGATTACCGGAAATTTATTGAGAGTACAGCTTACCATGAACCCTATTCCTGGTCAGACCCGAACACTCAGAAGTTTCAGAATACAGACGCCCTTAGCGATGTTTCCTCTGTCGATGCTGAAAACTACTGCCGCTGGAAAGGAAAGAGGCTTCCTGCCGAGGAGGAATGGGAAAAAGCGGCGAGAGGTACCGATGGGAGAAAATGGCCCTGGGGGAACCGCTTTGCGAAGGAATTGACCAATACCCGGGAGAGCGGGTTAAATAAAATCGTATCCCCTGGAAGCTTCCCTGGGGATATTTCTCCTTATGGAGTTTATGACATGGGAGGGAACGTGATGGAGTGGACTTCTTCATGGTATGAGCCTTATCCCGGGAATCTCTTAAAAAGAGGATCTTTTGGAAAAAAATTTAAAATACTCCGGGGAGGAACCTGTACAGAATCAGAGAATCCCTTTGCCCGGACAACCCATCGGTTTCCTGTGATGCCGACGTTGGCACAGCCCGATTTTGGAATCCGCTGTGCCAGAGATGTCCAGTGAAAAACGAAAAAGGTTGTAAATCATGATTAAACAACCGATCAAGGTGATCTTTTTCGATGCGGCGGAAACCCTGTTCAGAACCAGGGGATCGGTAGGGGAAATCTATCTTAAGCTCGCCAAGAAATATGGATCGAAAGCGGCAAGAGGGGCAATAGATCATGCTTTTATTAATGATCAGAAAATGATCAGCGCCGACCCCATTCAGAAAAAAATTCAATTGCTGAACGGACGATAGAAGTCCCGTGAATCGTCAACAAAAGACCCCTCCCATCCTCCCCCTTCTTTTCTTGCTCGGAGCGATCGTGGCTATTTACGGGCACACGCTTGGGGCCTTTTTCCATCTGGATGATTTTCCAACCTTTGTCCTGAAAGACTCCCTTCATTGGACGGAACTGAACGGAGAAAAAGTTTTCGCTGTATTGAGAGGTAATCGCCCTATCCCTGGTTTAAGTTTTGGACTAAATTATTATTTTGGCGGACTCAATGTCTCAGGGTATCATCTGGTCAATATTTCCATTCATGTTTTAAATGCTTTTCTTGTTTACCTGATTTTTTATAAGACTCTTTTTCTGGTCCAATCTCCCGAAAAAACGAGGACAAGAACCGCATTGTTCGCGGCCTTATTATGGGCCGTTCATCCAGTACAGACCCAGGCTGTCACGTACATTGTCCAGAGGATGACAACTCTTGTCGCTTTTTTTTTCTTTCTCTCTCTCTATTTCTATATTCTGGCGAGGGAAAAGAACGGAAAAGCGAGCAGGTTTTACTTTTTTTTCTCAATTCTTTCCGCTTTTCTTGCGTTCGGGACAAAAGAAAATTCCCTCATGCTCTCCCCAGTCATTATGATGTATGAAGTTTTTTTTATCAGCCGTTTCAGGTTTGAATTTACTTTAAAACGACTTTTCGCTATTTTGTTTCTCCTCTTCTCTTTTTTGTCAGGCCTTCTTTATATCGGGCACATCTATATCGGTTCCATTTCAAACCTGTTTCCGGCGCTATCAAGGAACTACGGGGGTGGAAATCTGGACCCTGTGTTACGGATGATGACGGAGTGGAGAGTTCTGGTGTTTTACCTGACGCTCCTCCTCTTTCCCTTACCCGGAAGAATGAATCTGGATCATGATTTTATAAGTTCCGTTTCACTGTTTAATCCTTACACCACCCTTTTCTCTCTTTTATTGATTGTATCGATGGCGGGATACGCCCTCTGGAACGCAAAAAAGAAACCGCTTGTGTCCTTTTCAATCCTCTGGTTCCTAATCAATCTGGTCATTGAGTCTTCCTTTGTGAGGCTCGATCTAGTTTTTGAACACCGTCTTTACCTTCCTTCAGTCATGTTGTTTTTACCGGTGTCCGTGATTATTTTTTCTCAGGAGTGGAACTTCCCCTGGCGGCAAAGAAAGGGGATTCCGGTTCTGGCAGGATTGCTGATTATTCTTCTCATGTTTCTGACGTATGAAAGGAATAAGGTGTGGGAGACCGAACCTTCGCTTTGGAACGATGTGGTTTCAAAGTCTCCCCGAAAAGCGAAAGGGTTCCTGTTTCTGGGAGCCTATTATCTTGAATCCGGAAATGTGGAAATGGCTATTAAACAGTTCAAAACCGTTCTGGAGTTGGATCAGGAGAACGTTAAGGCGCATTATGATTTAGGGATTGCCTTTCAAGCCCATGGAAATAACCAAAGGGCTATTGAAGAATATTCGGCGGCGATCCGGCTTCTTCCTGACTTCCCCGATGCCCATTTTAACCTCGGAAACGCCTATTTGTCTTCCAATCAGAATGACCTCGCCGTCAGGGAGTACAGGACTTTCATTCAATTGAATTATTCGGACAATCTTTACAATTCACAGGCACACATAAAGCTCGGGGTGATTTTTTTGAAGAAAGGTGATATTCTGAACGCTCAAAAGGAATTCGAAGAGGGGGTCCGGTTGAGCCCTCATTATTCCTTTAGCCAGTACAATTATGCAGTTTTTCTGGAAATACAGGGAAAAAAAGAAGAAGCGGTGAAACATTACGAGGAAGCGAGGAAATGGATTATCCCAAGAGATTCCATTCGTTCGGACATGATCGAGGAAAGGTTAAAGGGGCTGAAATAGCACTGAAAGATGATCCGGAAACCGATAAAAGTCATATTCTTTGATGCCGCGGAAACCCTGTTCAGAACCAGGGGATCGGTGGGGGAGATCTATCTTAAAATCGCAAAAAAATATGGTTCGAAAGCGGCGAAGGAGGAGATTGACGATGCCTTTTTTTATGTTTTTAGTAAAAATCCTTCCCCTCTTATTTCGGAGAACGTTCCTTCTGATGAGAGAACAGGCATTGAGCGAGGATGGTGGTATAACGTTGTCAAGGAGGTTTTTACCCGGGTCGGGATGATCCCCTCTTTTGATAATTATTTTCACGAGGTTTATACAATTTTTAAGGGGAGCCAGGGGTGGGAGCTTTTTCCGGAAACGATTGAGGTCTTGACCCGGCTCAGGGAAAAGGGATATCAAACCGGGATGATTACCAATTTTGATACCCGTGTTTACGAAGTCAACCGGGCGTTGGGAGTCGCACCATTGATTGACAGCCTGACCCTTTCCAGCGAAGCGGGGGCCGCAAAACCAAGTCCTCTTATTTTTAAAACAGCGTTAAAGGCGCACCAGGTCATGCCGGATGAAGCTCTTCATGTGGGGGATTCCCTTTCGGACGATGTTCGGGGTGCCCAAAAGGCGGGTCTGCAGGCCGTTCTGATCGACCGGCGTAGGATCTATCAACCGGAGGAAAATTTTGTTAAAATTGAATCTCTTGATGAACTTCTTCATTTCCTTTAAGATAAGAAGATGATGATTCCTTATCAAGGAATCCTGCCAAAGGTTCCATCCTCCGTTTTTATCGCTTCCGGAGCCATGATTATTGGAGATGTTGAAATCGGCGAGAACTCCAGTGTCTGGTTCAATACCATCATTCGGGGAGATGTCCACACGATCCGGATCGGATCTACTACCAATATTCAGGACCTTTCCATGCTCCATGTCACCCGGAAGACTCATCCTTTGTGGGTCGGAAATGATGTGACGATCGGGCATCGGGTCATCCTCCATGGATGCACAATCGGGAACGGATGCCTGATTGGAATGGGCGCGGTGGTGATGGACGGCGCGGTGGTTGAGGACGGCGCCCTGATCGGAGCCGGGTCGCTGGTACCGGAAGGGATGGTGATCCCCTCCGGAATGTTGGCCTTCGGAGTCCCGGCAAAACCAAAACGGCCGCTGACGGCAGAAGAAAAGGCGTTTTTAATCCTTTCGGCAAAAAACTATATCGAAGATGCCCGAAACTATTTGCTCGGAGAGTGATGGATAAAAAAGAATATCTCGAAGTTTCGGTCGATGTCGATCCGTTTATCCACGAAAGCCTTTCCTCTTTTTTGATAGAGCTGGGGGCTTCCGGCACCTGGATAGACGGAACAACCGTAAAGGCCTTTTTCAATTACCCTGACGAAGTGCAGAACGGTTTGTCCGGCGATTCCTTGAAAGAGATCGAACAAAAACTCGATCCTTTTTTTTTTCAATTTAAGGCAGAAGGGCTGAAAATCCCTTCGGTCTCCGTCAACTTCATGAGGCATCTTCACCAGGACTGGAACGGGGAATGGAAAAAGTTTTTCAAACCAGTTAGCGTGACCCCCACGCTGACCGTTACTCCTCCCTGGCAAACCGTTTCCCGGAAAAATGAGGGAGAAAAAATCATCCTGATCGACCCGGGGCTCGGGTTTGGAACAGGTACCCACCCTACGACGTTCAATTGCCTGGTTTATCTCGAACGGTTGATGTCGGCCCACCCCGACCCGTCGTCCTTAAAAGTGCTCGATCTCGGTTCGGGTTCGGGGATTCTGGCGATAGGGGCCTCCCTGTTCGGGGCCGGATATATTGTCGCGGCCGAGATTGATGGCGACGCGGTCGAATCGATGCGGGACAATTTTATTTTAAACAAGGTTCAGGATAAAATTCGGATCAGGCTCGGTTCGATTTTTCAGGCCGATAGGAAGAGTTATCATCTGGTTTTGGCCAATATAACGGCGGAAGCTTTAATCCGGATGAGTCGCGACCTTTATGGCGTCCTTCTGCCCGAAGGAACTGCGATCCTTTCCGGGATACTCGTTGAGAAAAAAGAATCGGTAGACAATGCATTCAGCGGGTTTAACCTTCGGAAGGTGGCGGAGTCAATCGAAGATAAGTGGGTGACCCAGATATGGAAAAAAGCGTAAACATTAAGAATCGTCCTCTCAAGGGATTTACTCCAGCCCAAAAAATATTCATCCAAGAACAATATCGCATACTGTCAGTTAAGGAACTGGCCAGGACGTTGCGGGTGGATAAGGATTCGATCCGCTTTGCATTGCAGGATTTGGGACTTGACAAGGAACGTTTCGCTCATGCCGCCGAAACGCCCCTTAAATTTCATTTGCTCGCAGGTTTTCTCCTATTCGTTTCAATCATGCTTTCCTACGGTCATACCTTGAACTATGCGTTCCATTTTGACGACTTGGAAACGTTTATCGAAAATCCCATACTCCATGTTAGAAATCTTTCCTGGGACACTCTTCTGCCCATTTTTCATTTGAACCGTCCACTGGCCAATTTAACCTACGCGCTTAATTTCTATTTTGATCGTCTGGAACCCAGAGGCTATCACTTTTTGAATATCCTGGTTCATTTCGCCAATGCACTGCTGATTTATTTTATTTTTTTGGAAACCCTCTCCCTTTCCGGAATTGGTAATATCTTTTCAACCGAAGGAGGCCACGGGAAAGAGAGGGTACTGATCGCTTTAAGTGGCGCGCTTTTGTGGGCAGTTCATCCCATTCAAACTCAGGCAGTTACTTACGTTGTTCAAAGAATGGCAAGTCTTGCGGCTTTCTTTTATTTATTTTCCGTTCTTGCGTATATTCAGGGAAGGTTGTCCCGGGGGAAGGGTTCGTTGACCTGGTTTGTTTTATCAGCCGTATCGGCTTTGTTTGCTTTTGGAACGAAAGAAAATACGTTAACGCTTCCGTTGATTATTCTTCTGTACGATCTCTTCTTGATTAACCGGTTTAAGGTTCATTTCTCACGGGATCAGACTCTCATGATTCTTGCGCTTTTGGGTATCTTGTCTGTTGGATTCGCATGGATTCTCCATTTGTATGAGGGGCCTTCCGGGTTGGCGGGGCTGTTGTCGGCCCAATATGGAAAGGAAGAGATGGATTCATCCTTAAGAATGATGACCGAATGGCGGGTGATGATATTATACATGACGCTTCTGTTGCTTCCCCTCCCCGCAAGGATGAATCTGGATTATGATTTCCCCTTTTCTAAATCACTTTTTGATCCCTTTACTACTTTTTTATCTCTTCTAGCAATCCTGTCCCTCTTGGTATTTTCAATTTTAAAAGCAAAAAAATATCCACTGATATCATTTTCCATTCTCTGGTTCTTCATCAATCTCGCGATTGAGTCGACATTTATAAAGCTCGATCTTGTCTTTGAACACCGCCTCTATCTTTCTTCCGTGATGTTCTTCCTCCTTTTTGTAAATGGTGTTTATTTGCTCGGCGCACGTTTTCAAGCCAGGCGGATGGAAAGCTTCATCGGCAGGATGGCGTTATTGACGATTGTTCTCGTAATATTAACCCATGAAAGGAATAAAGTCTGGGCGACCGAAATTTCATTGTGGACAGATGTGGCTTCCAAATCTCCCAATAAGTTCCGGGTCGCCAATAATCTATCGAAGGCCTACATGGAGACGGAACAATGGGACAAAGCAAAAGAAAAAACTGCCGAAGCTATTCGTTTGAATCCTAAAAGTCCAGGGGCCTACCATAATCGCGGGGCGATAAAAGACCACGGAGAGGATTACGACGGGGCAATCGCGGACTACAGCCAGGCCATCGTCCTCGATCCCAAAAATGTCGTAAGCTATTATAACCGCGGATTGGCGAAATACCACAAGGCGGATTACGACGGGGCAATCGCGGACTACAGCCAGGCCATCGCACTCGGCCCGAAAAATCTCGGGGTCTACAATAACCTGGGATTGGCGAAATACCACAAGGCGGATTACGACGGGGCAATCGCAGAATATAATCAGGCCGTCGCCGTCGACCCCGACTATGCATTAAGTTATTATAACCGTGGATTGGCGAAGGAGCATAAAGGAGACCACGACCGGGCAATCGCGGATTACAGCCAGGCTATCGCTCTCGACCCCAAAAATGTCTTAAGTTATTATAACCGTGGATTGGCGAGGGAGCATAAAGGAGACCTCGACGGGGCAATCGCGGATTACAGCCAGGCCATCGCTCTCGACCCCAAAAATGTCTTAAGTTATTATAACCGTGGATTGGCGAGGGAGCATAAAGTGGACGATACCGGGGCAATCGCGGACTACACCCAGGCTATCGCCCTTGATCCGAAAAATCCAATCGCTTACAATAATCGTGGCTTGACAAAAGGTCGAAAAGGGGATTACGAGGGGGCGATTGCTGACTACAGCCAGGCGATCGCTCTCGATCCCCGGTACGTGTTAGCCTATTATAACCGAGGAATTGAAAAATATTATAAAAAGGACTACGTTGGGGCAATCGCGGACTACAATCAGGCCATCGCCCTCGACCCTAAAAATCCATTAGTTTACAACAACCGTGGATTGGCGAAAGGCCACAAAGGGAATCATGACGGGGCAATTGCGGACTATAACCAGGCGATCGCTCTCGATCCAGATCATGTTTCGGCTTATTATAACCGTGGCTCGGAGAAAGCCCATAAGGGGGACTACGGGGGAGCAATCGCGGACTATAACAAGGTAGCCTCCCTTGATTCGAAAAATCCAATGGTTTACAAAAACCGTGGATTGATGAAAGAGCGCAAAGGGGACCACAACGGAGCCATTGCGGACTACAATCAGGCGGTTGCGCTCGATCATGAGCAAGGCAAAGGGCTCCGATAGTAAGGTATGGAAGCTTTACGGACTGACAACCAGAGTGAACAGGCTCAAGCACCGGGAGTAGCCTTCTCTGCGACGGAGCCGACATTCATCCACATCTTAAGCCACTTCCATTGATGCGGTATAAACGAATACCGCCCAGTCTCTTTTCAGGGAAAACCAGGTGCTTACGCTCTATTAGACCAGACGTTTACATGAGAAAGGAAGGATATGACTAGAAACAAACCGATGGTTTTAATATTAATGGGGAGTCCGAATGATCTTCCGGTGATGGAAGAGGCGGCTAAAATCCTCAATCACTTTAACGTTCCGTATGAAATCACAGTCACCTCTGCGCACCGCTCTCCCGAACGGACTCATCAGATCGTTAAAACGGCCCAGGGAAACGGGGTGGAACTTTTTATTGTGGGGGCGGGGGGGGCCGCTCACCTGGCCGGAGTCGTCGCTTCCTTAACCACACTTCCTGTGATCGGGGTGCCGATTGACTCTTCTTCCCTTCAGGGGATGGATGCGCTGCTCGCGACGGTACAGATGCCGGGAGGGGTTCCTGTGGCAACCATGGCCATCGGTAAAGCGGGAGCAAAAAACGGCGGCATTTTCGCCATCCAGGTTTTGGCGAAAAAGAACCCTGACCTGGAGAAAAAACTCCTTCAATACAAGGAGGATATGGAAAGAGGGGTTGAGGCCAAATCCAAAAATCTTTTAAAGAAAGAGAAGAAGGACAGATAATCTTTGAAAAAAACTTTAATCCGCGGTTCGCGGGAAAAGTTAGGCTTAAAAAGTGATGTTTTGCTCCGGGAGAAACCTGTTTCTTTAAAGTTTCATTTTATCGCGGTTTTATTTATCTTTATTTCAATCCTCCTGGGCTATGGATATACGTTGAACTACGCGTTTCATTTCGATGATTTAATATCGTTTGTTGACGTTCCAGCAAATCATCTTAAAGAGCTGACGTGGAACAATGTCTCAATCATCCTTCATGGAAATCGTCCAGTGGCAAATTTGTCATTTGCGCTAAATTATTATTTCGACCGGCTTGAAACGAGAGGGTACCACCTTGTCAACATCATGGTTCATATTAGCACGACCTTTGCCGTTTATCTTCTTTTTCTAAAAACGCTATCCCTCCCCGGAATGAGAGAGACCGGATTCGGAATGGGAAAGCCGGGTTATTGGATTGAACATCGGGGGAAAATAGCCTTGATGGCCGCTCTTCTATGGGGGATTCATCCGGTTCAGACCCAGGCGGTCACCTATGTGTCCCAGCGAATGGCCAGTTTAGCCGCCTTTTTTTATCTATCATCGCTTCTATTTTACATTTATGGGAGAGTGACTGTTGGAGGCGGGGCCTGGCGCTGGTTTTCTCTTTCCGCGGTTTTTGGTTTACTGGCGTTTGGAACTAAGGAAAACAGTCTGACACTTCCGTTAGTGATTTTTCTCTACGATTTATTTTTCATCAGTCGCTTTAAAATTCATCTTTCACGAAAAGAGCCTTTTATTTTGACAGGACTGTTTGCGGGAGGGGCGTTGGGGGTCTTCTATATCATCAGCACCTACCAGGGAACTCATACCCTTGCAGAGATGTTGCTCTCGAATTACGGAACGGAGGATATGGATCCGCTCCTGAGGGTGATGAGCGAATGGAGGGTCGTCATCTTTTATATATCGCTTTTGTTGCTTCCGATTCCCTCACGGATGAATCTCGACCCTGATTTTCCTCTTTCCAGGGGACTTTTTGATCCCATGACCACTTTTTTCTCTCTTCTGGCAATCCTTTTCCTGCTAGGTTTTGCAATTTCCAAGGCCAGGAAGTTTCCAATACTCTCTTTTTCAATCCTCTGGTTTTTTATTAATCTCGCAATAGAGTCGACCTTTATCAAACTGGATCTTGTGTTTGAACATCGTCTTTATCTTCCCTCGATCATTTTATTTTTACCTTTGATGATGGGAATCTATCTTTTAGCTTTACGGTACCCGGCCCGAAACGAAAGGGTGGTCATTGCCATTGTGGCTTTTCTAGCGGCTTCTCTTCTTTATATGACTCATGAGAGAAATAAGGTCTGGAAGAACGGGGTGTCTTTATGGTCAGATGTAGCCTTGAAATCTCCTAATAAATCTCGGGCATTCAATAATCTGGGAAGATCCTATCTGGATGTGGAACAATGGGATCTGGCCAAGAACAATTTCATTCAGGCAATTAAACTTGATCCTAAAAACCAGAATGCGATCAATAATCTGGGAAATGCCTATTTGCGGGAACAAAAATATGATCTGGCGATTAAAGCTTATCAGAAAGTGCTGGATTTAAACCGAAACAATTTCCTGGGTCATAATGATCTGGGGATCGCTTATCAGGCTGTTGGAAAAAACGATCTGGCCATAAAAGAATTTTTAGAGGCTGTTCGTCTTAATCCCAATTCTGGGGATGCGCATAATAATCTGGGAAATATGTACCTCCTTTCGAATCAGCTGGATCTGGCGGCGATTAACTATCAAAAAACCATTGACCTCAATCCGAAGCATTCCACGGCCCATGCCAATCTTGGATTAGTATACCAACAGCAGGGAAAGGTTAAAGAGGCGGCAGAGGAGTTTGGTATCGGAGTCAAACTTGATCCACACTCTTCGTTTGCTCAGTCGAATTATGGTTCTATGATGGAAATGATGGATCGGAAAAACGAGGCGATTTCTCACTATGAAGAAGCGATAAAATGGGCCGCGCCGGACGATGCCGCCCGGATGGAAATCGTCCGGCAACGACTAAAGGAGCTGAAAGGATAGGACCCATCTAAATAAATGAGAAAAAAAAGTTCATATTCAAATATAAGAAAAATTGACTTTACTAATCCTGAACCTGCGCTGAAAAAGGCCGCTGGCCTCCTCCGCGAGGGGAAAATCGTCATCTACCCGACCGACACCCTCTACGGCATCGGCGCCGGCATCTACCATGAATCAGCGATTGAAAAGCTGTTCGAGATTAAAAAGAGGGAGAGCCAAAAGCCGGTCATCATCCTGGTCGAAAAGCCTGAGGATATCTTCCCTCTGGTTAAACAGGTCTCCCCCGCCGCGGCAAAGCTGATCAAGCAGTACTGGCCCGGCCCCGTTACTTTTGTCTTTGAGGCTTCTGAAAAGATTTCTCCCAAGTTAACCGCCCACAGCGGGAAAATCGGAATCCGTTGCCCCGGTTCGGCAATCGTCCGGCGTCTCCTGTCTTTGGCCGGCTTCCCGGTGACGGCGACCAGCGCCAACCTGTCAGCCGGATCTCCCTGTAGAAATGCCCGGGAAGCCGAAATGATTTTTGGACAGCAGGTGGCATTAATCCTGGATGGCGGGACATTGGAGTCCGAACCTTCCGCAGTGGTCGATGTGGCCGGCGAAGAAATAAAAATATTAAGGCCGGGTAAAATCATTCCGGCGGAGCGCGGAACGGGTGATCCGCTTTTGGGAAATATCTATTGAAGATTCGACTGACTCTGACCGCAAAACTCGTCCTGATTATGCTCCTTCTGTCGTTTCTATCCCTCGGCGCCTCTTTTTATCTTTATGCCCGGACAGAAAGCGCCCTGGTACAAGAAATGGAGGAGAATATCAGTGAGTTATCCAACGCGATTTCGGTCAGCGTCGAAGAGCTAACCAGTCCCGAACGAACGACCGAAAAACGGCTTCAGGATTATGTGAAAAGGCTTGAAACGAGAGGGGTGAAAGAGATATCGATCGTCAGCAATGAAAAAGAGGTCATCGCCAGCTCAAACCCCCATCGGGTGGGAGCTAAACTTGATTCTAAAAGAAAAGATCTGCTGATCACCGCAAAATTAGGGGATCAGCTCCCGTCGCCGACCCAGAAGGCTTACAATCTCCTTGTCCCCATCGTCGTCGAGGGAGAACAGCTGGGGTATGCCCATATCAGCATGGTTTTTGACGATTATGAAAAATTGATCGAATCGCATTACCTGAACCGCCTGGCCGCCACCTTGATTGTCTTTACTCTCGGGATTATCGTTTCGATTTTTCTCTCCTCGCGGTACACCCGGCCTATTTACCAGATCATGGCGGCCGCCAAAAAAGTCGCCAGTGGAGATTTGAGCCAGACCATTCCCTCCCATAAAGGAAACGATGAAATCAACGAGCTGACCGAAAGTTTTAATGAAATGGTTGTAAAACTGAGGCAGAATAAAGCGCTCGAAGAGAGGCTCCGCGAGACCGAGCATTTTACCGCGCTCGGCCAGCTCGCTTCGGGGATCGCCCATGAGATCAGAAACCCGCTCAATTTCATCTCCCTGAGCATCGATCATCTTAAGGAAAAAGCGGGGCGTGCGTCGCCCGACGAACAGAAGAGAATGTCCGACCTGATGTCGAGCATTAAATCGGAAATTTTCCGCCTGAACAATATGGTGGAAGATATTTTAAAGTATGGACGGCCCATAAAACTTCAAATAGAATGGATGAACCTGAACCTTTTATTAAAAGAGGTAATCAATCTGGCCAATCAAAAAGCGATTGAGCAGGGGGTTGAGATCGAATATGTGCCCGTAGACATCCCCCTGATCGAAGGAGATGGCGAACGGATCAAAACCTGCCTGATGAATATCGTCGCAAACGGGATTCAGGCGATGCCGACCGGCGGAAAACTGGTCATCCGGGCCTTCCGCCTGAATTTGGACGTGGTTCTTGAAATCATCGATAACGGACCGGGGATCAGCCCCGACGATTTAAAAAAAGTGTTTCAGCCTTATTTTACAACCAAACAGCTCGGTATCGGCCTCGGCCTCGCATTGACCAAAAGGATCATCGAAGAGCATCATGGTAAAATTGAAATCAGTTCGATAGAGCGAGGATCTGGCTTTGCCAGTTCGAGCGAGGGGTCCGGGGGCTTTGAGAGCCCGGCGAACAGGCCCCTGAATATAATAGCGGGGACGGGAACGAAAGTCGTGTTGACCCTTCCGGTAAGATATGAAGCGCCTCTTTTTTCAGACGGAGTGCAGAACGGGTTGTCCGCCAGCGATGCCGTGAAAGAGAAATGAAACCGAAAACCATTTTAGTCATCGACGACGAAACCCACCAGCGGGAAATCCTGAAAATCATCCTGGAAGATGCCGGATATAAGGTCGAAACCGCCTCCACCAGCCAGATGGGAATCAAAAGTTTTAAAAATAATTCCATCGATCTGGTTCTAAGCGATTTAAAGCTTCCCGATACAGTCGACCTGAGCGGCGTCGATGCCCTTTTCAAGGTAAACCCCAATGCCTGCGTGATCATGATGACGGCGCATGGAACGATTGATTCGGCCGTCGAGGCAATGAAAAAGGGAGTTTTTGACTACCTGACCAAGCCGCTTGACCGGGAAGAACTCCTCATTTCAATTCAGCGGGCGTTTGAACGGTTAGACCTCTTAAGAGAAAACAAAAACCTGAGACAACAGCTGGGAGAAAAGTTCAATCTCCAGAATATTATCGGGAAGCACCCGGTCATGCAGGAAATTTTCAAGATGGTTCAAAAAATCGCCAACAGCGCCAGCACGATTTTGATTTATGGAGAAAGCGGAACAGGAAAAGAGTTGATTGCAAAAGCTATTCATTTTAACAGCCCGCGGAAAGATTATCCCTTCAGGGCCATTAACTG
>JBGPKT010000005.1:0-42762 GCA_041486115.1 Nitrospiria bacterium
CACCAGAGAAAGATAATTCAACCGTTCATCCCGCAGGGTCCGGATATCTTTCACCACCCGCTCCTGCGGACTCCCGCATCGCTCCACCATCACCGCCTGGCCGGTCAGGTCCATGTCGTCCAGAAGTTTAATCAGCCGGGGGAGGACGGAGTTGACTTTTAGAAAAATAACGGTATCAAAAAGGTTCAGTGCATCTTTTAAAAAACCATCTTCATACGTCGCCGGGAGGATCGCCACACGGTCATCGGCCATCGCCAGGGGCACTTCGGCTCTGGCCGCGCAGGCGGTCATCGAAGAGACCGCGGGGACCACTTCGATCGCCACGTCCGGATGGAGCGATTTCATCAGGTCATAGAGATAGACAAAGGTACTGTAAAAAAACGGGTCCCCTTCGGTAATAAAGGCCACATCTTTTCCCTGAGAGAGAACCTCATAAATCTCTTCCACCGATTGCTTCCAGACAGGGATCAGCCGTTCCATCTCCTTTTCCATGGGAAACAGCATCCCCCTGAATTTCGACTTGTCTCCCACCAGATCTTCAACAATCCTGAGGGCGTAGCTCCCTGCACCCGGCCTGCAGGCCGGATAACAGATGACAGGAACTCTTTTAATAAGATTGACCGCCTTGATGGTCAGCAGTTCCGGATCGCCGGGTCCTACGCCGACCCCGTAAAATTTACCTGTTTTTGTGGTCATGGTCATTCCGTTTCTTTTACGGTCTTTGGACCGACCGATCCATCCGGTCTTTGGACCGACCGATCCACAGGTCGGAAGGTCGGAAGGTCGGACTGGCCACCGCAATAGTAATCGGGTTTAAGGCCTCATATCGCACCATCTCCAGAATCGGCTTCGATCGGGAAACCTGAGCCAGCGTATATGAAACCTCCCACTCGAGGTTTTTAAAAAACTGCATGAATTGGGCCGTATTGTCTAGTGTGATTAAATTCGCCACGATCCGCCCTCCTGGCCGGAGCCTCTTCACGCAAATAGAAAGAATCTCGTCGAGCTCCCCTCCGCTCCCTCCGATAAAGATGGCGTCAGGATCTTTAAAGGCGTCGAGTCCGTCGGGCGCCCGTTTGCAGACCGCCGTCATATTTTTAACCTGAAAACGGATCCGGTTGCTTTCAATCAGCTCAAAGTCTTCCTGATTCTTTTCAATGGCAAAGACCTCTCCTTCGGGGCAGAGCCTCCCCGCTTCAACGGCCACCGAACCCGAGCCGGCCCCGATATCCCAGACGATGCTTCGGGGGTTGAGATTCATCTCTGAAAGGCTGATCACCCGAATCTCCTTCTTGGTGATTAACCCGGACTTTGGCTTGCGATAGACAAAGAGATCATCAGGAATGCCGAAAAGTCCCTCCCATTTCACCGGACGGACCTCGACCGGCGCCGCGCCTCCCTTTTCTTCCCGTTTTAAAATAAGCACGTTCAGGGGAGAAAAGGAACCCAGCGCCATCGCTTCCAGATTCATTTCGGAAATTTTCTCTTCTTTTCCGCCCAGATTTTCACAAACCCACCCGCTCCAGCCGGAAAAACCCCGGCCGAGCATAAACCGGGCAATCGCACCGGGGGAATTGGTCTCATCGGTAAATAATCCCACCAGCTTCTTCTCTTCAAGCGCGGGCAAGAGATTCACGATCGGTTTCGCATGGAGACTAACCAGGGCAGCCTCCTGCCAGGCTTCTTTGACGCGAGAAAACGCCAACTGCATGGCGCTGACCGCGGGGATGATTTCGACGGCACCTTTTCCCAGCCGTTTCACCAAAAAAGAACCGATCCCATAAAATAGAGGGTCTCCCGAAGCGAGAATCACAACCTGCCGGCCTTCTTGAAGCGAAACGAGCGCTTTTTCAGTAATCTCCTTTAAATTCGATCCGATCACGACTATTTCTCCCTCGTAATCCGGGAAGCCTTCAAGATGTCGCTTCCCTCCCATGAGCAGATCGGCATGTTCAATTTTCGTTTTAACATCGGGAGACAGGAACTCAACGCCATCTCCTTCGATTCCAATAATCCAAACTTTCTTTATCATTTGTATCCTTTTGATACTACCGCTACCCAAGGCACGCCTACTCTTTATGTTTTACCGCTCGACCAATCATCTTTCCCTCAAAATCGGTCATCAGGCATTCCACCGTTAAAACCCCTCTAACATGCCGGCTCGCCTCTTCACAAACCTTTAAACTCAACGCATCAAAAAATGAAGCCAGGCCCTGCGCCTGGACAATCTCGGCAACATGCCGGGCCGTATTGGCCTTTTTAATCTGACCCATGACCTCTTCGGACGCCCCGCACGAACCGGCAATCTGGGACAAAAACCCGGTATCGACTTCAGACCCGGCGGCATGAGTCATCATTTTACCCATGGCCATCTTGGAAAGTTTTCCGATCATTCCTGAAATCGTCACTTGATCAATTTTCTTTTTGGCGCATTCCTGCAGGGCAAAACCGACAAAATCTCCCATTTGAATAAAAGCCCCTTCGGGGAGAAAGAGATGTTTCTTCGCGAATTTCTCGCTCATCCCCCCCGTCGTCAACACAAGACGGGGATGCCCTGACTGCCCCGCCATTTTAACGGCGATACTGATTCCCGCCCGAAAAGCAGAGGTGGAATAAGGTCTGACAATTCCGGTCGTTCCCAGGATACCGATCCCTCCGACAACCCCCAGACGGAGAAGCTCGGTCTTTTTAGCGATCTCTTCTCCCCCGGGGACAGAAAGAACGATCTTCACCCCCTGGCTCTTAAGACGGCTCCCCGCGGCTTCCTTCACCGCATCGGTAATCATCTTCCGTGGAACCCGGGTAATATCGGGACTCCCCACGTCGAGACCGAGACCCGGCAGGGTGACTTTTCCCACCCCTTCTCCGGCTTCAAGAGTGATCACACCGGGCTCTCCGGTAAAAAAAACCGTCGATTGAATCATGGCCCCGTGGGTCACGTCGGGGTCGTCTCCCCCATCCTTGATGACCCCGCCGCTCGCCTGGCCGGGGGAAAAATCGGATTCGCTCAAATGGAAAAACACTTTTTCTCCGGAAGGGAGCGTCAGCTCAGCCCTTTCTACTTTTTCCTGACGGATCAGGGCAAAAAGGGCTCCTTTCGTGGCCGCGGCGGCGCAGGCCCCGGTTGAAAATCCGGTACGGGTTCCTTTTTTTTTCTCCACCTTAAACCGTTGGTTTATCTTTAGGGAGCGTCCCGGCTATGAACCGTCTAACGCTCCATCCGAGCATGAGCCCGAGAAGAATGACCCTGGCTCCCCCAAAAAGTATTTCACTCACATTAAAGTGATACCGCTCCGGACTATACCAGCTGAAGATTCCTCCTGATACCACTGAAATCAGCCAGAGGATAAGTGACGATTTAATTCCCGAAAAATAAGGATGCCGGTCGAGCGGGTAACCCATCCATACCGCCGCGAACAAGATCAGGGCTCCAAATAAGGCCCCGGCGGTAACAAACGAAAGGAGCAGGCTCAAAAAAGTCCCTTCGAGAGCATTCTGGCGGAAAATAAACTCTGTTCCCAAGTTGATTATCCCCCAGAGGGCGCCTGTCATTACTCCCGCCATCGACAAACTGGGCCAGGAAATCCCTTTTAATGGCATGCCATTCCGATACTGTGGCGGTAGCTATGGAAATTATCATGGGCCCAGTTCCCCAAAAATTGGGGACCCAATAAAATGATCCCCTGCAGCAGGATCAAAAAGAGGACCATTCCGAATACTTTGTTAAATGTCCTTGCGGGTGCTGTAATGGTTTGAACGGCGGATGTGATCTGGTTCGGCCTCATGCTGATAGCTCCTTTCGATAGTATCATTTAATAATATATATAATGGTGATCCATTTGTGTTATGAAGACAACGCCATCTTAAAAAGGGCATTAACGATGGCAACCGCTACCGGGGTACCCCCTTTCCTGCCCAGAGAGGTGATGTATGGCGTCTGAATGTCGAGCAACGCGTCTTTGGACTCTACGGCAGAAACAAAACCGACCGGGACACCGATTATCAACGCCGGCTGAGCCTCCCCCGCTTTGACCAGCCGGATCAGTTCAAATAAAGCGGTCGGCGCATTCCCGATGGCATAAATCGATGCCCCTGTTTTAACCGCCTTCCGGATCGAGCAGATGGCCCGGGTAATCCCTTTTTTTTTCGCCTCAGCCATCACATCCTCATCCGAGATATAACAGGCGACGGTCCCCCCCAGGCTTTTTAGCCCCGCCTTGCTGATCCCGGCCTGGATCATTTCGACATCGGCAACTATGGATGGTTTTTTTTTCAGCGCGGCAATCCCGCTTGAAACAGCGAGGGGATGAATCCTGATATTCTTGGCAAATTCAAAATCCGCCGACGCGTGAATCACTCTTCGGACGATCTGAAACTCGGCCGCCGAAAACGGGTGAGACCCCATTTCATCCTCGATAATCTTGAAACTCTCTTCTTCGATTTTCAGAGGGTCAACCATTTTTGGAAACATTCACTCATCCCCTTCATTTTTTAATTTTTAATGATGATGGCCCTGGTGATCCTGGTGCGTCTTTGGATGCGCCGGCGCTTTTTGCCCGGCGAGCTCCGGAAACTGAATTTTACATAAATCGCAATTCATCCATACCGGGCCTTTTTTGATCGCATGAAAACGTTCTTCAATCAGGCTTAAAAGGAGCGGATCTTTCCCCAGATATTCTCCCGTCAGAATCTCGACCCCGGGATAAACCGGGCGATTCTCCGAAAGGATTTTTTCAATCCGCTTGATCAAAATACCGGTAAAAATGAAATAGGGAATAGCAATAATCCGCTTTGCCCCTAGTTGAACGCAACGCTTAATGCCGGTCGGCAAATCGGGCTGGGTAACCCCGATGAAACAGGTCTCTGCCAGCCCATACCGGAATGCTTCCCAAAAGAGGCGGGAAACCTTGTGGAGATCGCCGTTGGCATCGGGGTCCGAACTCCCCCGGCCGATCAACAGAATGCCGGTCTCTTCTTTAGCCACGGGTCGAACCCCTTTTTCCGCCTTAAGGACGCGGTCGTGAACCATTTTTAGGAGAGAAGGGTGAATCCCTAAAGGGGTCCCATACCTGAAATCGACATGGGGGTATTTCTCTCTCGCCTCGCGGATCACTTCGGGTATCTCTGCTTTGGAATGTCCGGCCCCAAAAAACAAGAGCGGAAGAATCCAGACGGTCTTAGGCTCCGGATCTCCATACCCTTCAAGAACCGTTTTCATATTCGGTTCGGCCAGTTCGACAAAAGCGGCGTCGATCCGGCGGTTCTTGTTTTTTTTCCTTAAATCCTCCACCAGGGAGAGAAATTCTTCGTTTCCCTCCTGATCGCGGCTCCCATGGCCGATCAACAGCCATATCTCCATGCTCATTTTCCAGAATCCCCTTATGATCGCTTCAACCTTTTGTCACCCGATAAACCGTAAACGGACCCATCCCAAAACGATCACTAAAAAAAAGGTCGAAATTACCATGACCCCTATCGCCCGGACGATATCTCCCCGCACAATCGGCCGTTGATCGAACCCGATGAAGGGAGCCGGATCATAGACCCCCCTGTACCATTGAGGGCCCCTCAACTGAACGCCCAGCACCCCCGCAATCGCCGCTTCGGGAAGCCCGGCATTCGGGCTCGCATGTTTCCTCCCGTCCCGGATTAAAATCCGGTATCCCTGAACCATCGACCCGCCGATTAAGAAACCCGATATCGGCATCATCCATGCCGTTAAGCGGGCGGGAAAATAATTCATCAGGTCATCCAATTTTGCGGAGGCCCAGCCGAATAAAGCGTAGGGGGTCTCCTGGAAACCGACCATTGAGTCAAGCGTATTGACCGCCCGGTAAGCCATGGCCGCCGCCCCCCCGCCCAAAAAGGCAAAACAAATCGGCGCCGTCACGCCGTCCACGCTGTTTTCCGCGATGCTTTCAACGGTGGCCCGGATAATCCCTTTTTCATCCAGCCGTTTAACATCTCTCCCCACCATCATGGCCACCTTTTCTCTCGCCTTCTCTATATTCTCTTTTTTTAATTCCCTCAGAACGCGCAACCCATGGGCGGATAAATCCCGGGGAGCAAGGGAAAAATAAATCAGAATAACCTGTACCATATCACCCAGAAGAGGATGGAGTCGAGAGGAAATGACCACGAGCGCCAGGGAGACTCCAAAGGTTCCCGAAACAACCATGGCGGCGAGAAACATCCCTGCCAGTTTTTCATGGTTCGGAAAAAGGCGCCTCAAAATAACCTCTCCATATCCGATCAGCCTGCCGAGGCCTCTGACCGGATGCGGAATCCATCGGGGGTCGCCCAGGAGAAGATCAAGGATCAGCGCAAAAAAAATCAAATAGAGAAGTTTCACAGCCTATTCCGCCATTATTCGATAGATAAAGTCCATGTCCATTTCTTTTCTGACTTCTCTCGCCAAATACTGGATAGAGCTCTCGATATCAAAAGTTCCCTGAACCGATTTCAGCGGGGCCCATCCCTTTTTCTCCCGGATCCGGTCGACAAACCACCGGCGGAATGGATCTGAATCAAAAAGACCATGAATATAGGTCCCCCATACCTGGCCGTTCTTCCCGATCCATCCCAGAGGCGCTCCGGCGTCGGGAGAAACTTCGATAAGAGAAGGTTCCTCTATTTCGACGACCGACCGGCCTTGATGAATCTCAAAACCTTTGACCGTCAGCCCGCTCAACAGGTGTTTCGCCGCGACCGTCTTTAATATTTTTTCTTTATTAAAAACGGTCTTCATTTTCAAAAATCCCAGGCCTTCGGCAGACGGAATCTCATTTTCAACGCCCCACGGGTCCTCGATCGTTTTCCCCAGCATTTGAAGCCCTCCGCAGAGGCCGACCACCATTCCCCCGCCCGACACAAAATCTTCCAGCTCCCGGTCCAGCCGGTTTTCCCTCAAATAATTCAGGTCAAGGACCACATTTTTTGAACCGGGAATGATGACCACATCCGGCGGATACGGGAGAGCGTTCAAAGACATCCCCCTTCGGAGAACCTGGAGATCGACATCGGGTTCCACAAAAAAAGGGTCGAAATCTGTAAAGTTGCTGATCCGGGGGAGATCGAGGACCAGGAACCGGCAGACCTCCGCTCCTCCTCCTCTGGAACCTTTTTGTAAGAGGGATGTCCGTCCGGTTTTAAAAGAGACCGAATCTTCTTCGGGGAGGAGCAACCCTTCCAGATAAGGGATGACTCCCGCCACGGGCCGTCCTGATATTTTTCTGATTTGCTCCAGGCCGGGCGCAAGAATCGCCCGGTCTCCCCGGAATTTGTTCAGGACCAGCCCTTTTATCCGAAAGGCCTGTTCCGGCGGAAGAAGGGCCAGCGTTCCGACGAAACTGGCAAAAACCCCGCCGGCATCGATATCCCCTACCAGGAGGACCGGCGCGTCGGCCATTTCAGCCGCTTTCATATTGACGATATCGTCCTTCATTAAATTAATTTCCGCAGGACTTCCGGCCCCCTCCAGCACCATGATATCGAACCCGGAAGAAAGGGAGCGATAGGCCGATTGGATCATGGGCATTAATTCCGGCTTTAACCGCGTATAGTCTGACCAGTTTAACGGGTCAATCGCTTTTCCGAGGACCACCACCTGCGATTTCCTCTCAGAGGCCGGCTTGATCAGTACCGGATTCATCCGGACATCCGGATCCGTACGGCAGGCTTGGGCCTGCAGGGCCTGGGCACGGCTCATTTCAAGGCCATCCCTCGTCACGAAGGCGTTTAAGGCCATGTTCTGGACCTTGAACGGCGCGACAGAAAAGCCGTCTTCCAAAAATATCCGGCAAAGCGCCGTTGCGATGAGACTTTTGCCGACGTTGGACCCGGTCCCCTGGATCATGAGCGCCTTCTTCTTTTTCACCCGTCTATGGATCCCAATTTAGAATGCGCGTAAATATCCCAGAGGATCAGGGAGAGGGCTTCTGCCGCTTCTCCGGCCCCCCCCACGACATCTCCGGTAATTCCGCCCAGACGTCTCTTAAAATACATTCCCCACAAAAAAGCAAAAGAGAAGATAATCAGGGCCAATATCTCCCCCCGCCACGAAGCAATCAAGTACCCGGCGGCCAGTGTAAAGAGGGTTGCCAGGACCCAGTGCCACGGTTTCGAATCCTTCATGAAAGGGGTGGCAATTCCCCCTTCCGGCCGGGCATAGGGAAAATAAACCAGAAGGGTCACAAAAACCGCCCGGCCGAGAACGGGGGTTAACCATAAGGCCTTTAGCGCCTCTTCCGGTGGGAGATCATATAGGGCCGCCACCTTAAACCCGATGACAAAGATCAATCCGAGCGCCCCAAAAGCGCCGATTGCGCTATCTTTCATGATCCTCAGGGAGGCTTCGGGCGTTTTCCCCTGGAGGCCGTCAACCGTGTCTGCCAGCCCATCGAGATGAAGCCCCCGGGTCATGACGACCAGAAGAAAGACGACGGCAAGCGAAACGATGGCGGGAGGCAAAATCCGGCTAAGGCCGAGATAAACGCCCCCGAGGATCAATCCCAGAACCAGCCCGACCCAGGGAAAAGCGATTAAAGATCCGGTCAGACGGTCGGAGGAATAGCTCTCCTTTCCGGAAAACGGAAACGGGAAGACTGTTAAAAAGTTCCACGCAGTGGCAAATTGATTAAACATAAAACTCATCCTAAGTTCCGGATCGCCGCCGGGTACGGTGACACGGCCCTCTCGCGGCCGCCACATCTATGGACAATAATTGCTGTGGCGAGCCGGGAGCGGAGGAGCGGTGAGCACCGTAAGCGCAACCGCCCGTGCCGGGGAACCGTACCCGGCGGCGATCCGGATCAACAAGTCTCTTTGTCAGAGACCCCGGCTTCTTCAAACGTCGCCATCTCCGATAATATTTTAACCGCCGCCTCTATCAAACCCATTGCAAGAACAGCCCCGGTCCCTTCTCCCAGACGGAGGTTCAGGTTTAAAAGGGGGACCAGGCCAAGATGTTCCAGGGCGAGCCGATGTCCCGGCTCGGACGACTGGTGAGAGCCGACAAGGTAATCTTTCACCTCGGGTTTGAGGCCCACGGCAATCAACGCGGCCGCGCCCGAAATAAATCCATCCAGAACAACGGGTATTCTGTTTTTTGCGCTTCCCACAATCAACCCGACGAGACCGGCAATTTCCAATCCCCCGACTTTTGCCAAAACATCCATCGGATTATACCGGTCGGGTAGGTTTTTTCGGAGGACTTTTTCAATTACGCCGATTTTATGCGCCAGTCTTTCATCGTCAACCCCTGTTCCACGGCCCGTCACGATCGCCACCGGATGTCCTGTCATTAAAGAGGTAATGGCGCTGCTTGCCGTGGTATTCGCAATCCCCATTTCCCCAGTGGCGATGAGGTCGACCCCTTTTCGGGCCATCTCATCGGCAATCGTGATCCCCTCCGAAACGGCAGAAAGGGCTTCAATCCGGCTCATGGCGGGTCCCCGCGCCATGTTATCGGTGCCTCGCTTGATTTTAATTTTTCTGAGGCCGGAGGTGTTTTCAAAATCATGCGCCACTCCGATATCGACCACGACCACTTCGGCCCCGGCATGTTTTGCCAGAACATTGATTCCCGCGCCCCCCCGTAAAAAATTGTAAACCATCTGGGCGGTCACCTCTTTGGGATAGGCGCTCACCCCCTCATCGGCAATACCATGGTCCGCGGCAAACACCACAACCGCTTTCTTGCTCAGAACAGGCTTGACCTCTCCCCGGGCCGAACCATACCAGATCGCCAGTTCTTCCAGCCGCCCGAGACTTCCCGGGGGCTTGGTCAGACGGTCGAGCCGTATCTGGACCCTGCCGGCAATGGCCTCATCCACTTTTTGAATCTCTTGAAGCGTTTTCTGCAATAATTCCATTGACTCCTCCTTTTTTATCTATTTCATTTGAAGCGCAATCCCTGCCGCCACCAGGAAGACTTCATGAGAAATCGAGGCGATCTCCTGATTTAGAAAACCGTTCAAATCCCTGAATCTCCTCCCCACAGGGGTTTCGGGAACAATCCCCAGCCCGACTTCATTTGAAATCAGCGCCACGGGAATCCGGGTCTCCGAAAGGGCCTCTATCAGGGTTGCAATCTCTTTTTTAATCTCACGCTCCCCCGCCTCTTTTAAGACCCGATTTGATAGCCAAAGGGTCAGGCAGTCGACCAGGAGGACCTGATACCGGTCTCTGATTTTAATGATCCGGTCTCCCAGATGATCAAATTCTTCGACAGTCTCCCATGAGGCATCGCGGCTCTCTCGATGCGCAAAAACCCGCTTCTCCATTTCGGCATCTAAAGGATTGCAAGTTGCGATAAACGCCCTTTTGCCCGGTATCTTTTCTCCCCATTGAAGGCCAAACCGGCTTTTCCCTGACCGGGCTCCCCCTAAAATCAGAGCCAGACGCCTCTCTCTCATGTTCGGACCCCGGTAGCAATAGGGACCCGGTCGACGCCTCCTCCACGAAGCCGGAGGCGATGAATAAAAAGCGGCCGCCTGATCAGGGCACGGATTTTATGCTCGAGCGCTTTAAAAGAATAAGTCCCGGGATTAAACAGCATTCCGATGACCGTTCCGCTATGGGCGACATTAACGCCAACCCCTCCCAGCTCGAGGGTCAATTTTAATACCTTTTCAAGATCAGGTTTCCGGAGAATATTCTGGTGGGATAAGGCGCTGATCGTCGCTCCGGCCCCTATCTTAAGAGTCGACCCTTCTTCAATCCCTTCTTCAATCAGCTGAAAGGCCTTTAAGATACGGCCCGACTGGGAACGCGCCGCCTTCTTTTTCATCCGCTCATTAAAGACAATCGTGTCGACCTTTTCTTCGAATTCAAGCGCAAGGATATCGAGAGGGGGAGGCTCTCCCAGCGATTTTTGAAACGATCCGCGGTGGTGGTCAAAAAGGGATATCCCGCGAAACATCACCCCATCGGTCGGTTCAATCGACGTCAGCCATTTAACCTGGTCTGCCGTTTCAAACGACGATTTCGTCAAAAGTTGAAGCAGAGCCAGCGTTGCAACGAGATCAGCCGTACTGCTGGCCATCCCCTTTCCGACCGGAAGCTCCGAGTAAAGGGAGATCGGGAGCTCTGCGCCGGACTTATGTTTCATACCGGCCAAGTGGACCATTTGCCTCACTTTTTTGCCGGGGGAATACGGAGCGCCTCTCCATCTCCCGATCCCTCCCCAGGTATAGAGATTGACCGGACAGGAAATATGAAGACGCGCTCCGTCGATCATCCCCTGCGCCAACTCTCCACAGCTCCCCGGCACCCTGACCAAAAAGCTCAACCGGCCCTTTCCTTCAAGGCCGAAATTAACGCGTCCTGATCGATCTCTTTTTTAACCGCCAGCCGGATATAGTCATGGCCCAGTCCCTTGATATCGCCTCCGCTCCGGATTAAAATCTTTTTCTCCATAAGTTGATCTTTTAATCTTCCGGCGGCAAGCCCCTCGCCAAGCCGCACCAAAAAGAAATTCACCGCGGAAGGGAGCGGCTCTAACCCTTTAACATGGTCGAGTTTTTTCATAAAACGTTCCCGGTTTTTTTGAACAAAACGCCTGGAATTGTCAAGAAAAGATTTCTCGTCTAACAGCGTTTCACCCGCTCGCTGGGCCGGCGTATTGACCGTCCAGGGCTCCTTAACATCATTTAATTTTTGAATGACTTCTTCAATTGCAAATGCAAATCCGAGCCTCAAACCCGGAATGCTGAAAATTTTCGTCAACGACCGGAGAACAATCACATTTTTCTCTAATGGAAATTTTAAAAGAGACACCCCCTCATGGGCCACAAAATCAACGTAAGCCTCATCCACCACAAATAAAAGGGCGGGATGGGATTTGATCAGCCAGCGGACATCTTCTGCCGGGAAATAAGACCCGGTCGGATTGTTGGGATTACAGAGAAAAACCAGATGACCCCCGCGGGTCAGGCCGGATAAAACCGCATGGAGATCCTGAATGCCGGGAGTGAAATTTAAAAATGCTCGCTGAACCGGAAGGCCGGCGATCCGGGCGGCCTCTTCGTAATCCTGATAAGTGGGGCAAAAAATAACGGCCGACTCCAGTTGAAAAGCCCGGGGGATTGAAAAAATAAATTCCGTAGTCCCGTTTCCTGCAAGAATATGATTTTCAGGAAGGCCATAAAGAATGGAGGCCTTGCGGCGAAGCGCTCTGCAGTAAGGATCGGGATAAGACCCGATTTCAGCCCAGGAATTTCGAAACGCTTTCAATCCATTTTTGGGAACGCCAAGAGGATTCGCATTGGTGCTAAAGTCAAGAATTTCATCTTTTTGCAGACCGAACTGATCCTGGACAGCCGTCAGATCCCCCCCATGCCCTTGATACATCTTCTCCACCTCTTTTTAAAAAATAGCTATTGCTTAAACCGCAACTGCGATGATCCTGCAAAAAAAAATCCCCAATGCTCGAAAACAAGCATTGAGGATTGCATCCCTGATTTCTTAGGCCTCAAATGACAAGCAGGTCAAACCCTTCACCCGGGGTTGTTTTGCTTCGCTTCAGGCAGGTCTTCTGACTCAAAATCATCCTACTTCCTGTCGTCTTCCCCTCTGCTTAGGCAGAAAGTGACATCATGACAGGGTTCGTCCTTTATTACAGCGGCGGGACCGTTCCGGAATCTAACCGGATTCTCTTTTAAATCCACCATCGGCCTGTTGCTCAAGCCTGGATACCTGAAGCTATGATCGGCAAATCATAAAGGAGAACCTTTCTCAAAGTCAACAACAAACCCTTTCTGGCCCGCTCGTTGGTGAACTCATGGGTCAATCATTTGGCGCCAACCCAACTACGGAGAATTCGACTTGCATTAGCTTTTCCTTCTATGCTACAAACGCTTCAGTTTAATGAAACGTTCAGGAAAGGAAACACCCATGTGCAATTTCAAGAAGATTCTTTCAGGCATATTGATTCTGGTGATGGCGGTCGCCGCGGAGGTTCAAGCAGGCCCGATTGGAAATCCCACCAACCAGACGTCTCCGCAGAAACTCACCGTAGGACCATTGATTGATGTCTATTCTCAGGATTTCAAATCCAACGGCTATAAAATCACCGGGAATGGAGAGAGGCTCTTTTTAAATTTTAACTACGGAGTCGACCGGAATATCGCATTTTTCGGGAACGCGGGGTTCTCAAAAGAAGACCTCCGCGCCGGAGGATTAACCTTCAGCGGAAACTATGGGATGGGCGTTGAGTTAGGGGCCAAAGCGACCTTTGCTGAACTTCGGCGTAACGCTGTAAAATTCGGGGGAGGGGTTAAACTTTTGCTGGCGCGAAGCTCGATTGATTTTTCTCCCTCTCAGAGAGGGAATGCCGATTGGTCTGAATTCGGTCTGTTCGGCGGGGCCAGCTTTGAGTCTCAATCGGATCTGACCCCCTATATCGGTCTCCAGTTAACGCGGACTATGACCAAAGTCGATACTTTTGCCCTGGGAGGAGAAAGCAACTTTGATGAAGACGGCATCATGGGGATTTTTACCGGACTCGATTTAAATCTTCAAAAAGATCTCTCTTTGGGAATGGAATTGCGTCTCTTTAACGAGATCTCGGCGACGCTGAACCTGAACTTCGCTCTTTAACCCGTCCGAGTAGCTGACCTCTAATCGACGGTCAGTTCTAAAAAAGATGGGAGTAGCTGATCATGTTCTTCAGGATCATCCGGTCGCTTTCATCGGTCAGGCCGAAACCGGCTCCCGCTTCCCATTTCCACCCGGTACCAAAATTAATGGCCACAACCGGCATCAGGTAATGAAGATGTTCAGGAGTGCTTGTGAGCTCTCCTATATTCCCGAAAAACTCTAGTCCTGCAACGACATGATGAAAGTTTCTCCAATAAACACCCGCAGCATAGGCAAATTCCATCCCCTCGGAAACCTGAGGCCCGCTGACGTTTTTGCTTAAAATAGGATTCAGCCGAATCGTCCACCTTCCAACCGCTTTTTCCAGAATCAGTCTCGCTTCCACCTCTTCCGACGGATGATAGCTTTGCTGGGGAAGCGCATATTCAACATAGAGGGAAGTATCCCAGGCCTTTTCACTTTCCATAAAAAGACGGTACCGGGCCAGTACCGCTTTCGTCTGCACATATTGGAACGGCTCTCCCTTTGGCTGTTCAAAATCGGCATAGCCTTCGACGGTAAACCGGTCTGTAATCCCGTATTCGATCTCCAGAGAATATTCCATCAGGTCAGACTTGCTGACCGGTGTTCCCTTGAATATGTATGGCTGACCGTTAGAGGCCGTATAGTTATTCCAGAAAGAGAATTCAAGCTCTCCTTCAACGGCCGTAGAGGCGGGATAAACCTTGAATTCCCGGGTTCCATAACAGGTAAGAGGGAACAACAAAATCGAAAAAATCGCGACCAGAAGCGATGACATCATTTTCAGCATTTAACGAAGCTCCAGATTTTGCCGGCGAAGCCACCAGAGGATGGAGACAAAATAAATCAGATAGGCCAGAACTTCCGTTAAGGAAGGTTTCGCCCGGTATCCCAGGAAACCTGAAACGATGTGTCCAAAGAGGGTCCGGTCATCAATCAGCCAGGTGGAATTCCAGACGTGGCTCAGCATCGGGGAGATCAAACCGGCACTCTCCAGCTTTCCGACCGCGGCAACCAGCATTCCCGCAGACATCAAAAGAAGGATCCACCCGGTTATTTTGAAAAACAGCCTCATGTCGAGAAAACCAAACCCTCTAAAGAAAAACCAGGCCATCAAAACCGCCAGGACCAGTCCGGCCATACCGCTTAAGAACGCCATCGAAGCCGAAGAAGCCCCCTGATTTTGAATAAAAATACCCCATAAGAACAGAACCGTTTCAACCCCTTCCCTGAAAACCCCCGAAAAAGCCAGAAAGGAAAGGGCCCAGAGTTTTCTCTCCTCCAGCGCCGCATTGACCTTTTGCTGAACCTTTCCTTTGACGTTTTTGGCTTGATCCGACATCCAGACCACCATATATGTGAGGACGATCACGGCAAGAAGCAGAATCACCGCGCTGAAAATATCTTCTCCGGAGCCCTCGAACAAAAAACTCATTTTGTTCGAGAGAATGCCGAACAAAATGCTCCCGGACAGGCCCGCAAAAATTCCCATATATATATAAACAAAATGCTTCTCCTGACCGATCTTTTTTAAATAGACCAGGAGGACCCCGACCAGAAGGGCCGCTTCAATCGATTCCCTCCAGGCAATTATAAATGTTCCAATCATTTTTCTCTGTCCTTCTCTTTATCTATTATCTTTTTTTATTCAACAATCATTTTTCCGCGGAGATCTTTTGGGCCGAAATCGCTGAAAAATTCATAAACGCCGGGAGGTAACCCCCGCAAATGAATATCGATGGTTTTGCCGGGAGGGATCATTTTCTCTTTATTTAAATCGGAACTTTCAAATTCCACCGGGATAGAATCCTCATTGGTCACCTGCAGCTTAACAGGCTGATCCGCTTTGACATGGATTTCATCCGGAACAAACTTCTGATGTTTGATGGCAGTCTGAACGGTTTGTTCACCGTCTGCCAGGGAGGCCGGTACGAAAGAGACAAGAAAGAATAAACTCAATAAAAAACGGACTTTCATAAACGGCTGCTTTTTTGTTTTGCATTATGGGCCACTTTTTTCTGGCATACCTGGCAGGCGCCGTACAATTCCAGCTTATGGCGCTGTATTTTAAAAAAGTGCTCTTTCGCCACCTGCTCCTGAAGATGTTCAATATCCATATTTTCAAATTCGATAATTTTTCCGCAATGGAGACAGACAAGGTGGTCGTGATGATGGTGGTTATAGACGAGTTCGTAACGGGTCTGCCCCTCTCCAAACTCCCTGCCCTGGGTGAGTCCGGCCTGGCAAAAAAGATGGAGCGTCCGGTAAATCGTCGCCAGTCAGATCGAGGCGTTCTTCTTCGTACTTGCCTCATACAGCTCTTCGGCGGTGACATGTCCCGGCATGGCCAGGAGAACTTCAAGGATGATCTGGCGCTGGCGGGTGAGTTTTAACTGGCGCCCCTGAATATGCTTTTTTAAAACTTCGGCTTCTTTTTCCACAACGCCTCACTAATTGAAAATGAGAATTATTCTCATTTATAGCACGTGCGGCAGATAAACGCAAGTTCAACTTGCGAAGAACCGCTCGCAAAGGAGAAACCTCCTTGCCAATAGGCCGATTTAAGGTCTTTTTTATTTATTTAATAGATGTGGGCCTCTTTTTGGAGCCACCTCACATACTCCGTGATCTTCCTGACATCCTCTTCCTTAACGCCAGAAATAGGCGGCATGTCGCCAAAAGACCAGTGATGCGCTCTTGACCCGTTTCGCGCTGCAAGCACAAAGCTCTCGTCGCCATGGTGATTCGGTTCGTAAATGGAGGATAAAAACGGAGGGCCTTTATCCGTTCCGGTTCCCTTTTCTCCATGACAGCGGGAACAAAACTGATGATACAAAACCTCCCCCTGCGCCATCTTCGGAGGCGCGGGATTCCGGGAGAGCGCACCCGCTCCGTTTACCTCTGACCCCTTTTGCGTGCATGAAAACAGGGCTCCCGCCAGAGCGATGAATATCAAAGTTTTCATTCCCATCTTTTAGCTCCTCCTTCCCGGCGGCTGGCATTGATAAACCGCAATTATTTGCTATACTTTAATCCATGTGGAAACTGAATTATTTTTCGCGCAAAAAGTCCCCTTGATCAATAAAAAAGGATAAAAATGGCCGACATGAGCATTAAAAAAATAAAAGATTTCCTGATGAGAACAGACCTCAACGACATACTCCCTTCGGACGTCGAAAACAGCAACGTGGCTACTTTACCAGACCAGGAGACTCTTTTAAAGAGTTTTCAGGAACAAACCTTAAAAGTTGTCAGAGATTTCAAGCATACCTTTGAAAACGAAAAAAAAGTCCGGCTTGAACTTGAAAAAGCCTATTTTCAAACGATTATGGCTCTCTCAAAAGCGGTTGAAAGGAGAGACACCTACACCGGAGGCCACGCCGAAAGAGTGACGCGGTATGCCGATATAACCGCCGAAGAACTCGGGCTTTCTCCGGAGTCGCGAGAAGAGATCAAGCTGGCTGCCTTATTGCACGACATCGGCAAGATTTCAATTCCGGACAGTATTCTCTCAAAGGAATCCAGGTTATCTTCTGAAGAGTTTAAAATCATGAAAACGCATCCTCAAAATGGAGTGGAAATCATAAAAAGCATCCATTTATTGGAGCGCCTCATCCCTTCGATACTATTTCACCATGAAAGTTTCGATGGATCGGGTTATCCCCACGGCCTCTCTAAGTACGATATCCCCCTCGGAGCCCGGATTATTGCCGTAGTGGACACCTTCGATGCCATCGTCAGCTCAAGACCTTATCGCAAAGGGAAACCCCCTGAGGCTGGCCTTGTCGAGCTCCAGCGATGCGCGGGAATTCAATTTGACTCCGAGATTGTCCATGCGTTTATCCGTGCCTGGAAATCAGGCAAGATCATTTACCGTGCGTCCAGATAAATTATTCCATTTCCTCCGTTTCGGACTTCAGGCAAAGGTTGTTTTTATCACCGTGCTGACGGGCACCCTTGCGGCAGGACTCCTCGCGTCATTTCAGGTTTATCAAGACAGGGCCAAAACCCTTGAAATCACAAAAGACCGGTTGCGCCACGACGGTTTGATTATCCAACAGGAACTCGTCGAACGGGGGGACAAAGCCCTGGAGATTTCCAAAAAAACAGCCATCACGATCAGGGTCTTTGAGTTCCTGGACCACACGGCCGTTGAGAGGATTACCGCTTCATTCGAAAAGAAGAACCCCGGTTTCCGGATCAGCATCGTCGCTCCGGAAGATGTGTTTTTAAAAAAACCTTCCGCGGAGTATTTCTCACACCCGGAAGCCCATTTAAGCATCTTTTCGGCCCTTAAAGGAAATGCTCTGCCCTCCATCGAGAAATCCACTTCCGGCAGTTTTTCAATCGGCGCCGCGGCGCCGATGGCCTTAAAAAACAACGCCACCTGGATCGTTCACACGGAATGGCCTTTTAACCCTGAATATATCGCCGACCTGAGACGGTTGATAGACAAAGACATTTCAATCGAATTTTTACCATTAAACGCCGGGAAGCCGCTCACGGACATCATTGAAGAAGAAAGGGAAAAAGGTCCCTGGGAATTCCTTCTGAATGTCAACCGCCCGCTGGTTCAAAACCCTTTTTTTAGCAGGACCGCCCCTTCGTTCCTCACCTATTACCTCCCCCTGGTGAATTCTCAGGGGACCGCCCTGGGCATCCTGAGCATCCGCCTGACCCGGTCGATTATCTTCTCCAATAAAGGTTTTGTCCGGAATGGCTCATTTATCCTCCTCTTCCCCCTGCTGATGGGAACCCTCTTTTATTTACTAACCCGGAAAATGATTGCAACCCCAATCATTCAGCTGGCCAAAGTCGCCAGGACCATCGCAACAGGGAATTTTACAGTACCCCTCCCCGATATTAAATCAAAGGATGAAATAGGAGCATTAACTTCAGCCATCCGCGACATGAGGCAAAAAATAGAAAACAAAACCAATGAATTAACCTCCCTGAACGATACCCTTTTAAACCAAAAAAAATATTTGCTGAAGCTGAACAACGAATTAAATCAAAAAAATGATTATATCGCTTCGCTGGTCAGCACCGTCAGCCATGAACTGAGGACTCCCATGGCAAGCATTATGGGATTTACCGAGCTTTTATTAAACCGGAAACTCCCCCGGACAAAACAACTCAACTACATAGAAACCATTTATCTGGAATCGATACGCCTGGCCACCATCCTGAACGATTTTCTCGATATTCAAAAAATGGAATCGAAAGACCCGGGACTCATTCTGGAAGAGATGACTCTAAAAGAAGTGATTGACATCGTCCTGGTCAGGTTCTCGGTTTCCATTTATCCCCGGCATCATTTTGTCAAAATTCTTCCCCACGATCTGCCGCTGATCCAGGGAGATAAAAACCGGCTGGTCCAGTGCCTGATGAACCTCCTTTCGAACGCGGTGAAGTATTCCCCAAAGGGAGGCGACATTATCATTGAAGTGAAGAAAAATGAAAAAGATCTCCTGGCGTCCGTTCAGGATGAAGGGCTTGGAATTCCGGAGGAAATGCAGGCGAAGCTTTTTACAAAATTTTTCCGCGTGGACACCTCCGACCACCGGGAAATCGGCGGAACGGGGTTGGGGCTTGCCCTCTGCAAGGATATCATCGAATTGCACGGGGGCAAAATCTGGGCTGAAAGCAAAGAGGGGGAAGGAACCCGCTTTACCTTTTCGCTTCCGCTTCACCGCGAAGCCGCCCTCACCATGACCTGATCAGAAAGAGAGACCAATGAAAAAGATATTGATTGTGGATGATGAAAATGCTTTAAGACTGCTGGTCAATGCGACCCTTGAGGGGGAGGGGTTTAAGATCCTGCTGGCCAAGAACGGGCACGAGGCGATCATGATCAGTCAGATGGAAAAGCCCGATCTCATCCTTCTGGATCTGATGATGCCCGGATTATCCGGAATGGAAGCTCTGGATGTATTAAGAAAATCCGACGCTTCCAAAAAGGTCCCGGTGATCATTTTAACCGCAAAAGGGCAGCCCGAGGACAGGGAAAAGGCTCTGAAAATGGGGGCAAATTATTTTTTAACAAAACCCTTTAGTCCCCTTGAGCTGTTAAATCTGGTTGAAAGCATCCTGAAGTAAAAATCAGGCCTGCTTTCTCCAGAAGCCTGGCGCATTTCACCAGAGGGAGTCCGATGACGTTGGTCCTGTCCCCTTCGATTTTTTCAATAAAAGCGGCCGCGCGTCCCTGAATGCCATACCCCCCCGCTTTGTCATAAGGTTCCGGCGTTTCAACATATTCGTCTATTTGAGCGGATGTGAGTTTTTTAATCCAGACCGCGGTTTTTTCAACTTCGATTTTCCTGAATGAACTCTCTAACGAGATCACCGCCACGCCGGTCAACACCTCATGTTTTTTTCCGGAAAGCATTTCCAGCATCTTTCGCGCCTCTTCTTTTGAAGCCGGTTTTCCCAGGCGGAGCGATCCGAGAGCAACGATGGTGTCGGCGCCAATCACAAGCGCCTCCCTCCTTTTTTCGGCAACGCCCAGGGCCTTCCATTCAGCCAGGCGTTTGACAAAAGCCTCGTTGGTTTCTCCTTCTATCGCAATTTCAGGAATATCCGATGGGATGATCTCGAAGGCCAGCCCCAATCCCGACAGGAGTTCTTTCCGGCGCGGGGACCCCGAAGCAAGAATCAGGCTCTGAAAAATGCTATCCTCCTTTTTTCAAATCGAGATAGAAAAGAAAAAACCAGCCGATCAAAAGAAGGAACCAACCGCCGATCAGGATAAATTCTAGCGTGGTCCTGAAAGAAATGGAAAAATTTTCCGAAGCCATCACATAGACATCCTCCAGGATATCGAGCTTTTCGTTAATATTCTTCCCCCAATCCTCCAGATGGAATTTCCTTGAAATAAGTTGATAAAGCTTGGCCGAATACCAGTCTCCGATCAGCTTGATATTCTGTTCGATGGAAGCGGACTCCAGAATGGAGCGGGTTCGGATCTGGATCATTTCTCTCAAGAGCCGTTTTAACATCTTGGATCCGAAAAAGAGCCTTCTTCTTTTTTCGTTGAGGAACGAAGCGGTAATTTTCAGCCGGGTATCGAGTTCGTCGTCGAGAATCCTCGACTTTAACAATTGATAATTGGCGATCTCGAACAATTCAATGTTAGGTTCAAAGTCCTCTTTGCTATCCATCAGGAAAGCCCCGTCCCAGTCCACGATGGTCAGGTCATCCGCGCCATACTTAATGTTGGTTTCGAGGGTTTTTTGAATTTCATCTTTATCCAGCGCCATCACTTCATTTTTAAGGAGGCTGGCAATCGTCCCTCCATGAAAGGCCACAAAGCCATCCCGATCGCCTCCGTAATTTGAAACACAAAAGACGCTGTACTCTTCATCAAAATCGGGATCACATTTAAACTCTTCTAGCGCTTTCCGGCACGCATGGAGAAGGCTTCTCTTAAAATCAAACAATGCGGGTAAAAGAAAATTCTCCACCAGAGCCGTTCCTTCGACAATAATGATGTCAGGGAGATACGCCTTTATTAGAAACTGGACTTCGCGCTGATCTATTTTTTCGGTCCATAAACGGATAACATTCTGTTTTGGAATGACCTCCGGGTAATTGGGGGCTCGCCGAATCGATTTGCTCTGAATGTTGTACTTTGATTCGAGGTCAAGGGGAGTTTGTCCCACGATAAAAGCAACGATTTTTCCCTTAAAGGGAGTCTCTTTTCCATTCGATTTAATCATCTTATTATCTTAATCCAGCCATAATAGACTGTCAATCCGGGAGCCCTTTAGCGGCCTTCCATTTAATTTGACTATTGACTTAAACTTTGATATAGTCCATCGAATTATTGAGCTGCAAAAAATAGCCAAAATATTAAATTTTTCAAATAAAATCAGCAGGTTTGAGTTCTCTCTCTCCTTTGATTTTTTTGAGGTAAAAAACGGCTTCATAATATCGATATATCCGTCCAGAATTAAAAAAATTGGTTACTCTTTGTATATTTGAAATAGATGAGGTTGGAAATGGCACAAAAACCTAAAAAAGAAAACAAATTTGAAGAGATAAAAAAAGAGCTTGAAAGGCAAAAAAGCGTATTACTGGCCGAAGCCGGAGTCATTATCGGCGGAGGATTAAATCCGGGGAGTGAAAACTATTCCGATCTGGGAGACCAGGCCACCGCGGTGGCCGACCAGAACTTCTTGCTCAGGATTAAAGAACGGGAACAGAAGCTTCTCAAAAAAATCGACGAGTCGCTTGAGCGGATCGCTTCAGGGGCTTTCGGAATTTGTGAAAGTTGCGGCGGCGAAATTTCGGCAAAAAGATTGCTTGCAAGGCCCGTAACGACGCTCTGTATTGATTGTAAAACCCGCCAGGAACAAGAAGAAAAAATAAGAAAGTAAGTTCTTTTTCATCGCTCTCTCCTTAGCAAAAACTCGTTCCTATCTCCCCGCCGAACATGCCTGTTCCACCCATGGGGAGTCCGCTTTTGATTTTTATCCCTTGACCGTGCCGGATAAAAGGATAAGAATGAACGGATCACCAGAGAGAGAAACTCTATGTCCGGAGGAAAAAGTCTTTTAGGCTGCCTGGGCGCTCTGGCGGGAATCGTCGGAATTATTGTGGCCATCACCATTAGTTTTACGTTTTACCTGATCCCGGTCGCTTTTCTATTATTTATTGGCTCTTTAATTATGATATCTCTGGCTTTAGGCCCTTCCGCTCCTCCTAAATCAACCAAACAGCCATCAGTCCCTGAAGACCCGGGGCGGACAAAGAAAGAATAAAACTTCAGCATTTAAGAACATCTTGCGTCCAACTCAAAATGGGGAAAAACCATGAAAAAAGCGCTCATCACAGGTATTACCGGACAGGACGGCTCCTATCTTGCCGAGCTCCTTCTTGAAAAGGGATACCGCGTCTATGGCCTCGTCAGAAGATCGAGTCTGGAAAAATTCGACCGGATCGCTCATCTGACGGACCATCTGGAGTTTCTCCAGGGGGATCTGATCGATCAATCCTCCCTCGATGCGGCGGTTAAGACGGCTCAGCCCGATGAAATTTACAATCTTGCCGCGCAATCGTTCGTTCCGGCCTCCTGGAGTCAGCCCACCCTGACCGCCGAATTCGATGCCATCGGAGTCACCCGCGTTCTGGAAGCCATTCGAAAGCAGAAACCGGACGCCCGGCTCTACCAGGCTTCGAGCAGCGAAATGTTCGGAAAAGTGCGTTCGGTCCCGCAAAACGAAATGACCCCTTTTTATCCCCGGAGCCCCTATGGCGTCGCCAAGGCTTATGGTCATTTTATCACCGTGAATTATCGCGAAAGTTATAAACTGTTTGCCTGTTCGGGCATTTTATTCAACCATGAGTCTCCGAGAAGAGGGTTGGAATTCGTCAGCAGGAAAGTTTCATTCGGCGTCGCAAAAATAAAACTGGGCCTTGAAAAAAAGCTTCGAATGGGGAACCTCGACGCAAAAAGGGACTGGGGGTTTGCGGGCGATTATGTCCGGGGGATGTGGCTGATGCTGCAGCAGAGAGAGCCGGATGATTATGTGATCGCCACGGGCGAAACGCATACCGTCAGGGATTTGGTCCGGATCGCCTTCGACTATGCGGGGCTGAACTGGGAAGATCATGTCGTTACCGACCCCCTCTTCTTTCGCCCCGCCGAAGTCGATCTCCTGATCGGAGACGCTTCAAAAGCCAGAGAAAAATTAAAATGGAGCCATTCCGTTTCTTTTAAACAGCTGATTGAAATGATGGTCGAATCAGACCTTAAAAAATTGAAAGACGCTTGAACCCCAATCCTTTTTCTGTCCGATATGTCGATTAAAGCCGCCGGGATCACCAAATCGTTTCACCATTTTCAAGTCCTCAAAAACGTCTCATTGGAAGTTAAAGAGGGGGCCTGTTACGCGCTTTTCGGACCGAACGGCGCGGGTAAAACCACTTTTTTAAGAATTCTTGCGACCCTGACGCGCCCTTCGGCAGGAGCGTTTGAAATTTCAGGACATGACGGCCTCAGAGAAAAAATGAGGGCCAGGGAAAACCTTTTCCTGATCAGCCATGGCTCTTATCTGTACGACGACCTCACCGTCATTGAAAATATCCGGTTCGGGATCGAAATTCGGGGGGCAAGCCTCTCGGACAATGAAATTAAAAGCGCCCTCGACCGCGTGGGGATAGGCGCCTTTGGCAAACTGAAAGCGCGCTATCTGTCGGCCGGCATGAAGAAACGGCTCGCGATCGCCAAAGCGATCCTGATCCGCCCGAAGGTTCTCCTGCTGGACGAAGGGTATTCCTCTCTCGATGAACGGGGCATTTCGATCCTGAACCACTGCATTCGGGAATTTAACAAAGAGGGAACCACCGTATTTATGACCACCCACGACAGGGCCAGAACCGCCGAAGTGGCCCACCATGCGGGGGTCCTCACCGGCGGTACGCTCAAAGAAATCTCCGTCAGGAATCTATTGGGAAGCCATGAACTTTTTTAAGATCATTCGATGGATGGTCTGGAAAGACCTGATCAGCGAAATCCGGAACCGTGAAAATATCTCCTCGATGTTCTTTTTCGCGTTCGCGGTCATTTTAATTTTCAGCTTCAGCTTTTCCATGGACACGAGATCGTCCAGAGAACTGATGCCCGGCATCATCTGGGTGGCTTTCGGTTTTACGGGAATTATCGGCCTTGGAAAATCTTTTTTGCCCGAAGTTCAAAACGACTGTATTGAATACCTTCAGATGGCCCCCGTCTCCAAAGGTGCCATCTATCTCGGCAAGTTCGTGGGAAATGTCCTTTTTTTGCTTGCCGTTGAAATCATTTTGTTCCCCCTCTTCATCCTTTTCTTCAATTTAGATGTACTTGATAAACTCCCCATGGTTTTGTTAATATTCTTGTTTGCCACCATCGGTCTTTCTGCACTGGGAACCCTCTTCTCGGCCCTGACGGTTCAGATCCGGGCAAGGGAAGTCATGTTCCCCATCCTCCTCCTCCCGCTGGCCGTTCCGGTCTTTATCGGCGCGGTGGAATCGACCCGCGGGGCATTGAACGGAGACCCTGTGGCGCTTTACGGCCACTGGCTGGAACTCCTGGCCATTTTTGACTTGATCTTTATGATCGTGGCGTTCTGGCTTTTTGAGTTTATTTTAGATGATTGAGGTCCTTTTTAAAATATGAACGCTTCCATTTTTATCGCAAAGCTCCGGAAATATCAGAATGGGTTTGCCCTCCTGTCGCTCCTTTTTCTCTCTGCGGGACTTTATACGGGGCTGGTCGTTTCCCCCCCCGACTATTATCAGGGCGAAGTCGTCCGGATCATGTATATCCATGTTCCTTTTGCGCAGGGCGCCATGGCCGCCTATACCGTTCTTTTTGCCGGAAGCCTCTGGTACCTCTGGAAAAGGGACCCGGTGATCGACAATATGTGCCATGCCGCCGCCGGTATAGGGATTCTCTTTACCTCCGTAGCCTTGATCACCGGGTCCATCTGGGCAAAACCGACCTGGAACACCTGGTGGACCTGGGACCCCCGCCTGGTCTCCTTTGCCATCCTGCTTCTGATCCTCATCGGGTATTTAATGCTCAGGTCGTTTCTCGACGACCCGGAAAAAGAGGCCCGTTATTCGGCTGTCCTGGTGATTATCGGTTTTGTCGACCTCCCCATCGTCCATTTTTCGGTCGAATGGTGGCGGACGCTACATCAGCCCCTTTCCATATCAACCCGGGGGATCAGTATCGCTTCTTCCATGCTTTACCCTTTAATATTCATGTCGATCGGCCTCTACCTTCTCCTGGCCTATCTTTTGATGGTCAGGACTCAGATGCTCTATCTGGAACACCTGCTCGAAGCCAAACAGGGGCGTCTGTTAAGCGAGGTCCATTCCTCATGAGAATAACGTCGTGAAGACCTTTTACCTCCGTTGGGGAGGAATCCTTTTTCTGGGAGCCCTGCTCGGACTCCTGGGTTGGCAGAGATATGACCGGGATGTCAAAACTTCGACCCCCGAAGAGGTCTTGCATCAGGCTTCGGCTATTCCCCTTCGCATTCAGGGAAGGATTGAAGCCGGAAGCCTGGCGATTGACCCGTCAACCCACGCGGCCGTTTTTAATCTGACGGGAACCGGAGAAAAACTTGCCATTCGCTATGTGGGAGATGACCTGGATAGCCTCCGGGAACTCAAAGTCGTCGTCCTTTCCGGAAAGTGGAGTCCGTCGGCCCGGCGCTTTGAATCTCAAAAAATGGCTTTAACCCCCAATTACGGATACGTCGTTTCGGCTTACCTCATCGGACTCGTTCCGATGGCGCTCTTTCTTTTTCGGATGGAACGCAAGGTCGCATTGTTGTATGCTTTCATCAAACAGGAAAAACTCTATCAACCGGAAAACCAACATGGAATCGAATAAAAAAACAGCGATCGTCATCAGCATTGCCATTATCGCGGCCGCCATCGGGTATCTGATTTTCGGCAATTTCGGGAAAAATCTCGTCTACTTCTTTACCCCCTCCGAAGTGTCGGCCTTCACTCAGGACCGCTACGGCAAAAAGGTCCGTGTGGCCGGCCTGGTTGTCAAACAAAGCCTTAAAGTCGATCCGCAATCCAAAAATATTTATTTTGAATTGACCGACGGGGCCGCGGTCATCCCGGTCACTTTTACCGGGATTCCTCCCGACCTTTTCAAAGAAGGCCAGGGAGCCGTTGTCGAAGGGTACTGGGATTCGGACCGGCGGCTCCATTCCGAAATGATCATGGCAAAACATTCGGAAGACTATATGCCCCCCGACATGAAAAAAGCGGGGAAAATCCTCCCTAAAAAAGATTTTTACAAAACCCTGAAAATGGATTAATAAGGACCCCTATGATCATTGAACTTGGACATCTCGCGGTCATCACCGCGCTGGTGCTGGCCATGGTCGGAATCGTCGTGCCGATCATCGGCATTAAAAAGCAGAAAGCGGTCTGGATCGAAATCGGGCGGCAGGCCGTTACCCTGAACTTCTTCCTTCTGACCCTCGGAATGGCGGCCATGATTTACGCCTATGTCACCCAGGATTATTCGGTGAAATATGTCGCGGCCACTTCAAACAGCAAGCTCCCGATATTTTACAAGATCGCCGGCCTCTGGGGGGGGCATGAAGGGTCGCTCCTTTTATGGGCGTGGATTCTCTCTGCTTATTGCGCCCTGGCCGTATGGATCCACTGGAAAACCCAGCCGGTGGTCATCCCTTATTTAATTTCCATGGAGTCCCTGATCCTCTCCGGTTTTTTGCTTCTGATCCTCTTTCTTTCAAATCCATTTGAACGGCTCCTCGCCGCTCCGCCCGATGGGAGGGATTTAAACCCCCTTCTGCAGGACCCCGCGATGGTGGGGCATCCTCCGATGCTCTATATGGGGTATGTCGGGTTATCGATTCCTTTCTGTTTCGCGATGGCGGCTCTCTTTTCGGGACGTCTGGGAGAAGAATGGATCAAAGTCACCCAGCGCTGGACGCTCCTTGCCTGGATCAGTCTGACCACCGGAATTCTGATGGGGGGATACTGGGCCTATTATGAGCTCGGATGGGGCGGTTACTGGGGATGGGACCCAGTCGAGAATGCGGCCTTTATGCCCTGGCTCGTCGCCACGGCCTTTCTCCACTCGGTCATGGTTCAGGAAACAAGAAAAATGTTTAAAGTCTGGAACCTTTTTCTCATCATCCTCGCCTTTTCCCTCTCCCTGATCGGGACTTTTCTTGTCCGAAGCGGCGTTCTTTCATCAGTACACTCTTTTGCCACCGATCCAGGCCGGGGGTTGTTTATTCTTTCCTTTCTGGCTTTTATGCTCATCCTCTCTTTCGGCACCCTGATCTTCCGGTCCAATAAACTTAAAAGCAAAATCGAAATGGATTCGATGGTCTCCCGGGAATCGATATTCCTCTTTAACAACCTTTTTTTCGTCGTCGCCATGGTCACCGTCTTTATCGGAACGCTCTATCCTCTGTTAACCGAGGCCCTTAAATTCAAAAAGGTTTCAGTCGGACCCCCTTATTACAATGCGGTCTTTATGCCGATTGCCCTGGGACTGATCTTCCTGATGGGGGTGGGGCCTTATATTCCCTGGCGGAAAGCTTCTTTCGAAAGCTTAAAAAAGCAGTTTCTCTTCCCGTTGATTTTTTCCGGAGCGGCGCTGATACTATTTGCCGTCGTCGGAATCAGGGACCTTTATGCTCTGTCGGGGCTGACCGTGGTCTCATTTGTGCTGGCCTCGATTGTTCACGATTTTAAAAGAATTTCCTCGTTTCTGGCCAAACAGCGGAAGATCACCACGCTCCAGGGCCTTTATACCTCCTTCCGGCAGAACCCGAGAAGGGTTGCCGGGATTATCACCCATATTGGCGTATTGATCATGGTGGTCGGTATTATTTGCTCCACCATCTACCAGACCGAGAAAGTGGTCATCTTAAAACCGGGGGAAGAAGTCATTCTCAAATCCTATCGAATCAAGCTGATCAGGCTATACGAAGTCGAGGGGCCCAACTGGTCCGCCCAGGAAGGATATTTCCAGGTTTATCAGGGAGACACGCTGATTACCCGCCTTTATCCCCAAAAACGGCTTTATCCCGTCTCTCAGACCCCGACCACCGAAACGGCGCTCCATCAGATCTATATGGGGCATATTTTCCTCACCATCCCGGAGGTCGCCCCCGACGGCTCCTGGGCAAGGGTGCGCGCCTTATTGAACCCTCTGGTACTCTGGGTCTGGTACGGCGGGGGCGTCATGGTCTTTGGCGGGCTTTTAAATATTTTCCGACCGAAACGGAAGGAAGTTTACGCGGTCCTTTCACCGGAAGCCTCCTTGCCCGAAGGGGTCCCGGGCACCCTGCAGATGACCTCCAAAAGGGCGGCCCAGGAATAATGCGAAACGAAAAAGGGATGGTTCGCGTCTGGCATATTCTGCTTTTAGCCGGCATTTCAGGTCTTCTCTTCCTTTTCTACCAGGGACTCTGGGGGAACCCTTCTTATATTCCCCCTGTTCTCGTGGGGACTCCCGCCCCCCGTTTTGAGGCGCCTGACCTTTATAAAGGGACGCCCATCTCCCTCAACCAGTTCAAAGGGAAGGTGGTCGTCCTGAATTTCTGGGCCTCCTGGTGCCAGGAGTGCAAGCTTGAGCATGAATCCCTTTTAGCCCTGAACCGTCAATATGGACAGAACGCCGGTTTTGTCATGCTTGGAGTCAATTATCAGGACACCGTACCCCTTGCCAAAGAGTATCTCAGCACCTTCGGAAATAATTTTCAGCATATGATCGACCTGAACGGGAGAATCTCGATTGATTATGGCGTTTATGGCGTTCCTGAAACTTTTGTCATTGACCAGAACGGCGTCATCCGCCATAAAGAAATCGGCCCGATTATCGGAGAAACATATGACCGTTTCACACAAAACATCCTTGAGCCTCTGTTAAAAGGTCAGCCTGTTTCACACTAAATCGAAAAAAGGAATGATCATGAAGATGCGCCTTTGTCTATGGATATCCGGTATTTTAGCGTTTCTCCTTTTCTCGCTCGCCCCCGGGCTTCTCCGATCTGTTCCGGGAGCTTCTCCGATAACTGAAGATGAACTTCAGGCTCAAACAAAAGCGGTCTCCCAAACACTCCGTTGCGCGGTTTGCCAGTCCGAGTCTGTCTGGGAATCGGGAGCGGAATTGGCCGTTCAAATGCGTGAAATCATCCGGGAGCGTTTAATCAAAGGAGAGTCTCCGGATGAAATCCGGGCTTACTTTGTCAGCCGTTACGGCGACTTCATTCTGTTAAAACCGAGAGCTTTCGGGTTAAACTGGCTCCTCTGGGCAGGGCCCTTTGTCATGCTCCTGATCGGCATCATCTTGCTCGCTCTGAACATCAGAAAGTGGACCGTCCGCACCGCCGCTTCTCCTTCTCCCAAAGAGCTCCCGGGAATCAGCGAAGAAGAGCGCCGGCGGATCGATCAGGAAATCCATTCGTTTAAAAATTAATCCTTGGGAATCGAATCATGTTTTTAGTTTTAGCGGGAATATTGCTCGGGTTAGTCCTCTTTTTTCTCCTCTTTCCGGCCTGGGACAGAAGGAAAAACCATTTCATCACAGGGAACGACGCGTCGCTCGATGCGGATCAGACTTATCTTCACATTGAGAAACAATCGCTCCTCGCCTCTCTTTCTGACCTGGAACTCGATTATGCCCAGGATAAATTCTCAGCCGTTGATTACGGGCGTTTAAAGCTCTCCTATGAACAGCGCCTCGTTAAAATCCTCAATGACCTGGAGTCGATCGAGAAAACCGCCGCGGCAAGGTTAAAAGAGCCGGCGCCCCCCCTTTCGTCAGGTTCCCTTTCTAGATGGAACGGGGCCCTTTCGCTCTTCCTTGGAATAGCGGTCCTTTCCGGGACAGCTGGGATCTACTCCATGGTCTACGGAAAACTCGACCGGAACCGCCAGGCTTCAGTTGAAGAAGGGCGAGGCGGACCGGCCATGCCCCCTGTCAACCCGGCCGAAATGGTCGCCCGCCTTGAAAAAAGGCTTAAAGAAAACCCCAACGACCTGGAAGGCCAGATGATGGCCGGCCGTTCGTATATGACGATGGAGCGGTGGGAAGACGCAAGAAAAGCCTGGAGCAAGGTGTTAGAGCTGGATGAATCCAATGAAGTCGCTCAATTTAATCTGGCCGACGTCATCCTCCGCACGGCTCCCCCGGGAAATAATACCGCTTATGAAGAGGCCCTGAACCATCTTGAAAAGGCGCTGATTAACGTGCCGAGAGAACCTGTGGTCCTCTGGGAAAAAGGGGTCGCGCTGGTTCATCTCGGCAGAACGCAGGAGGCGGATCAGGCATGGACGGCCGCTTTTCAAAATCTCCCCGCCGGATCAAAAGACGCCGATTTTGTAAAACAGGCGTTGCAGAATCTGCGGTCTGGCAAAACCCTTTCTCCCTGAGCTTGCCTTTGAGTCTGGGCAATGATAAAATTTTTCATGAAGGTTGTTGGAGAGAAAATTGGAAACATTTATAGAAATTTATGCGACCTATGACATTCTTGAAGCGGAACAGATCATCGGGATCCTTCAAGAAAGAGGGATCCTGGCCCGAACAAGAGATCTTGGCATCTCCCCTTATCCTCTCAATATCGGAAATTTTAACGAAAAACGGATCATGGTCATGGCCTCTGACAAAACCAAAGCCCTGAGCGAAATATCCAATGCCATTGAGGATCAGATTATTTCTTCCAGCGGTCTTTTTATGGATAAGAGAACATCGTGAACAGAACGCCATTATTGAATTCTTTGAAGCAAGTTTACATTTTTCTCTTCATGCTTGCGCCTCTCCTTTCAGGATGCACACTTTCAGAGGAACCCAAAGCCCAGCCCGCGGAGGAAATCCAGAAAATCGCAAAGGTCGGTTTTGCCGCCCCCGACTTTGAACTGAAAAATTTAAAAGGAGAGGCCGTTTCACTCCGGTCGGTCAGAGGGAAAATCACCCTGATTAATTTCTGGGCCACCTGGTGCGAACCCTGCAGGGCCGAAATACCCTCCATGGAAACATTGTACAAGAATTTCAGCCGGAACGATTTTGAAATTTTAGCGGTGTCAGCCGACGAAGATGGCCTCCGGAGCGTCAACCCTTTTCAGGAGGCCTTTCACGTGAGTTTTCCGATCCTTCTCGATGAAACCCTCCGGGTGAACGACCTTTATCTAGTCCGGTCGATTCCAACCAGCATCCTCATCGACCGAAAAGGGGTGATCACCAACCGCTTTTTTGGCGCCGTCGACTGGGAAGATCCGAAACAACACAATCTTGTCAGCCAGCTCATTCGATTTCAATCTTAACCGAAAAAAGACAGAGGTTTACTGATCATGCAGCCGGTCTCTTATTTCATGGCATTTACCGCGGGGCTCTTTTCATTCGTCTCTCCCTGCGTTCTCCCGGTACTTCCTTCGTATCTCTGTTATATCACCGGACTGTCTTTCGAAGAGCTATCCACCGAGTCGGAATCGATTCAATCGGTCAGGTGGATCACCATCAAGAACTCGCTCATGTTTATCGCGGGATTTTCCCTCGTCTTTATCTTATTCGGAGCCACCGCGACGTCTTTAGGCCAGCTGATGCTTCACTATCAGGCGATTGTTAGAAAAGTCGGCGGAGCGATCGTGATTCTTTTCGGGCTCTACATCATGGGGATTTTCACACCGTTTTTTTTAATGGCTGACAAAAGGATCCGCTTGCAGAATAAGCCTGCCGGCCTCATCGGCTCCTTTGTCGTGGGAGTAGCTTTCGCTTCCGGCTGGACCCCCTGCGTCGGTCCTATTTTAGGAACCATCCTCCTTTATGCAAGCACTTCAGGGTCTGTGACCAACGGCATCGCCCTGCTAACCGCGTATTCATTGGGAATCGGCATCCCTTTATTTATCCTTTCGTTGAGTTTTAATTCTTTTTTGTCCGCTTATAAAAAAATCATCCCCTATATGAAATATGTCAATATCGCAAGCGGTCTCTTTATCATCCTGGTCGGTTTTCTGATATTCACCAATTCCTTCACCCTGATGACGTCGCTCTTGTCGAAATATCATATCGGCTGGACCTCCGGAAAATAGTTCTAACTTCGAGATTCGAGCTTCTTTTTTATGATCTATGATGTCATTGTGATCGGAATGGGCCCTGCCGGCGCCGTTGCCGCCTTCGAAGCCGCCTCCCGGAACCTTTCCGTTCTCGCCCTCGACCGCGCCCGTTTTCCCAGATACAAAACCTGCGGAGGGGGCCTCACCGCTAAAGTCCATCAAATTCTCGGACCCGGCCCTTTTCCTTCCATTGAAAAGAGCATCTCCGTTCTCCGGTTAAGCTGCGGACCGAAACAAAAGACCTTCTCTTTTGACCGGCCGTTTGCCTATATGGTCATGAGAGAAACCTTTGATCAAATGCTGGTCAACCGGGCCGTCAAACGGGGAGTGGATTATAGAGAAGCGGCCCCCGTCGGAGACATCCGGGAACAAAACCACTATATTGAAGTTCATTCCGGCATCAACACGTTCAAAGGGAGGATGGCCATCGGGGCCGACGGAGCGTTGGGAGTCACGTCCAAATGGCTAAACCCCGATTTCAGGATAAAATCTTTTCCGGGCATCGAAGGGGAATTCAAAAAAAAACTTGAAGGGATGAACGATTCGGCCATTGAAATTGACGTGGGCCATATTCCGTTCGGGTATGGGTGGATTTTTCCAAAACAGGAGGTTTATTCGATCGGAGCGGCCAGCTTTTCAAACCACATCGGACTTAAAGCCTCTTTCCGCCAATACGCCGCTTCAGTCTTTTCAAAGTCTCCCCTCCCTCCTTCCTGCGTCAAAGAATCGGGGCATCCTCTGCCGGTTCATACAAACGCGCGATTAAAACTCCATTCAAAAAGAATCGTGTTGGCCGGTGACGCGGGCCATATGGTCGATCCTTTTTTTGGAGAAGGAATTTATTACGCCATGCGGAGCGGCCAGATGGCCGCAGAGGCCGCCGAACGGTTTATTCATCAGGGAGCGCCTCTTTCGGGCTATTCCGGTGCGATCCGGCGGGAGTTTTATCCGGAATTTAAAAGCGCCGGAAGGATCGCCTGGCTCGTCTACCGGTTTCCTGAATTTTTATTTGATTTGACGATCAAGCATCCCGGCGTGATCCAGCGCTACGTCGAGGTGTTAAACGGAACGCGGACTTACCGGAGCTTTCTTCCGGAAATCTTCCGAACGGCTTGCAAACGGCTCTTTCAAAAGTCACGAAAGGTTTAGGTTGTCGATGAGGCGGGTTTTGCCCATCCAGACCGCCAGGAGGATCGCCGCGTCACTCTGAATATCGTCCAGACGCTCCAGCGTTTCGGGGCAGACTATTTCAAGATAGTCGATCCGGGCGGCGCTGACTTTTCTGATTTCGTGCTCCATCAGGGGCTTGATCACGGAAGCCTTTCGTTCTCCTTTTAAAAAAGCCGCTTCCCCTTTTTTCATGGCCTGATATAAAACAGCGGCCGATTTCCGCTCCTCCGGGCTCAGGTAACTGTTCCTTGAACTCATGGCAAGCCCATCCGGCTCCCGTACCGTCGGCCGGACATCGACTTTAACCGGAATAAAAAAATCATGGATCATTTTCTTGATGATCACGGTCTGCTGAAAATCTTTGGCTCCCAAAAAAACGCGATCGGGGCGGACGATATTTAACAATTTCAATACGATCGTCGCCACCCCCTGAAAATGCCCCGGCCTGCTGGCGCCGCACAGGATATCCATGATCCGGTCCATCCGGATAAAGGCGCCGGAGCCTTCCCCGATGATCTCCTTTGCTTCCGGAAGAAAAAGAAGATGAGCCCCCCCCGAAAGGCATTTTTCGGAATCTCCTTTGAGGTCTCTGGGATACCGGGCAAAATCTTCTCCCGGACCAAACTGGAGAGGATTGACAAAAATGGAAACGACGACCCGGTCGCATGCCCGGGCGGCTTCCCGGATCAGCGAACAATGCCCTTCGTGGAGAAACCCCATCGTCGGTACAAATCCAATCGTCCTTCCCTCGGCCCGAAGGGAAGCAGAAAAGGATTGCATCTCTTTCAAATGAACGATTTTTTTCATCGCGAGCAAAGCAGACGCTAGCCCTTCATGGGATTGTAATACTGGATCCCGCTTTTCATTTGGCGGATCTGTTTGAGAAAATCGTCCAGCACTTCGCGGGATTGGACAAAATCGATGTCGTTGGTTTGAATGATTAAAAGAGGAGAGGAATGATAATTGAAGAAAAACTGATTGTAATTTTCAATGAGGATCTGCAGATACTCTTCTTCAATCTCTTTTTCAAACTCCCGCCCTCTTTTTTTGATCCGCTGAAAAAGGGTCCTCGGTTCGGCCTGAAGGTAAATCACCAGATCGGGCGTGGAAATCTGTCCCTGCAATAACTTTTGAATCTGCTGATAAAGCGTAAACTCTTCTTCTTTGACCAGATTGATGGAAGCGAAGATCTGGTCCTTGGCAAACAGATAGTCTGAAATGGTGTTTCTGGAGAAAAGATCAAGCTGGAACAATTCCTGCTGCTGCTGGTACCGCGACAGAAGAAAAAAAAGCTGGGTCTGAAAAGCGTAGAGCTCCGGATGATGATAAAATCTGGGCAAAAAGGGGTTTTCTTCCGCCTTCTCGAGGATCAGCCTCCCGTTCAGCTCTCTGGCCAGTATCTGGGCCAGACTGGTTTTTCCAACCCCGATCGGCCCTTCAATCGCAATATACCGGTGTTCTTTATCTTTCATCTGACCGCTCCCATCTCATAGAACCGGGAAGGTCCAGTCTTCCGGTCTCAGGTTCGACCGTTTCACTGGTCGAAAGGATCGACTGATCCATCCGGTCTTCCGGTCTTAGGTTCGACCGATTCACAGGTCGAATGGACCGACCGATCCAAAGGTCGGAAGGTCGGAAGCGTTCTACTTTTTCAGCCGAATGATTTATTTTGAGGAGCTCCGCAATGGTTTTAAGAGAAACAGGATGAACCCAGCCGGGGGCGATCTCTGCCAGAGGGATCAAGACAAAACGCCTCAAGTGCAGGCGGGGATGAGGGACGCGCAATCCTTCTTCTTCAATAATCCCGGAACCGTAGAACAAAAGATCGATGTCCAGAACTCTCGGCGCGTTTAAAGCCGTCCTGACTCTCCCATGTCTTTTTTCAATCGCAAGAAATTCCATCAACAGGGCTCTTGGGGAAAGAGCGGTTTCAAGCTGGATCGCGGCATTGAGGTAAAAGGGCTGACTGGAGAAATCCCCCACCGGCTCGGTCTCAAAAAAGGACGACCGGCGGAGCACTTTCGTCACCCCTTTTAAGCCGTCCATTTCTTCAATCGCCGCCTGGAGGTTTTGAAGACGGTCGCCGAGGTTGGCTCCAAGCCCCGCAAACGCGATCATTTCCCGAGACCGAGGACATCCTGCATATCATACATGCCTGGAGGACGGTTGACCACCCAGGCGGCGGCGGTTAATGCCCCCTGCGCAAAATTATCCCGCGACGTGGCCTTATGAGTTATCTCCAGGCGCTCTCCCGTGCCGGCAAAATAAGCCGTATGCTCTCCCACGATGTCTCCGGCCCGAACCGATTGAATCCCGATCTCTTTTTTCTTTCTGGCCCCGGTCATCCCCTGCCGGCCGTATACGGCAACATGCTCAAGCTTTTCGCCGATCGCTTCGGACAGAATCTGGGCCATTTTAAGAGCCGTCCCGCTCGGAGCGTCTTTCTTTAAATGGTGATGGAGTTCGACAATCTCCATGTCGTACTCCTGACCGAGCTTTAAAGCGACTTCCTTCAGAATTTTAAACATCATATTGACACCGATGCTCATATTGGGAGAATACACCACCGGCAATTTTTTGGCGATGCGCGACAACTCCTCGATCTGGCCGCCCGAAAAGCCGGTCGTCCCGACAACCATCGGCATGCCAAGCGTTTCGGCCTGCCGGCAGAAGGCGAGGGTCGACTCAGGAGCGGTAAAATCAATCCCCACGGTTTTTCCGCTTAACGAAGCGGGAAATTTTTCCGAAATTTGAACCCCCGAGCGTTCCAATCCGGCCGATTCCCCCGCGTCCTTGCCGATCAACGGATGCCCTGGGGCTTCAATCGCCGAAACGAGCCGAAAATTCTTATTCTTTAAAACGAGGGAGATGATTTTACCCCCCATCCGGCCGCCGGCCCCTGTCACCAAAATCTGAACCATCGCAAACCCTGTTAAATAAGTTGGAACTCTTTTAAAACCCTTTTTAATTTTTCGACGTTGGGCTCCGAAAGAGAAGTCAGCGGAAGCCGGAGGGAATCGGAACACTTGCCCATAAGCACAAGGGCCGCCTTGACCGGAATCGGGTTGGTTTCAATAAACATGGCATCATGCAGAGGTAGAAACCGGTAGTGGATCTCCCTCGCTTTTTCAAGATTCCCCTGATTAAAGGCGTCGATCATCTGTTTCAACGCTCTTGGAAGGATATTGGCAGTCACAGAGATGACCCCCTTACCGCCGATCGCCAGTATGGGGAGGGTCAACCCGTCGTCGCCCGATAAAAGGGTTAACCGGTCTCCGCACACCCGGATAATCTCCATCATCTGGACCAGCGAACCGGAGGCTTCCTTGATGGCAGATACCCGTTCGAGCCCGGCAAGCCTGGCCACCGTCTCTGGCATCATATTGACCCCGGTCCGCCCCGGAATATTGTAAAGAATCAACGGGATTCCGGTCTTCTCATGGATTTCCTTATAATGGCGGAATAACCCTTCCTGAGTCGGTTTATTATAATAGGGGGTGGTCAACAGGGCGCCATCTGCTCCGGCTTTTTCAGCAAAACGGGTGAGAGCAACCGCTTCAACGGTGCTGTTTGAGCCAGTCCCGGCGATCACCTTAACTCTCCCCCTGACTTTCTCGATGGTGAACGCAATGACCTCCTGATGCTCCTGATGATTCAACGTCGCCGATTCCCCGGTCGATCCGCAGGGGACGATTCCGTCCACCCCTTCGGCAACCTGAAACTCGATAAGCGCTTCCATCGCTTTCGGATCGAAGGTCCCGTTTTTAAAAGGGGTCACGATCGCTGTCATCACGCCTTTAAAAAGTTCTTTTTTCATTTGGACGATCCTTTCGCCTTTCCGGTCTTCCGGTCCCGGGTTCTGCGGTATTTGCATCGACAGCTCCACAGGTCGGAACTCACCCGCCCGGGATTAATACTCCCAGGCATTTTCAGATAAAACCCCTTCAAAAATCACCCGTGCGTCCCCTTCGAGATAAATATCGGAAAACTCCCCCCCGGTTTCTTTAAAATGGACTTTCAGAGGAATGTCTCCTTTAGGGTAAACCGTCACCGGAGACGCCATCTTATAAAGAAGGCGTCCGATTAATACGCTGGCGACGGCGCCTGTCCCGCAGGCGAGCGTTTCAGCTTCGACCCCCCGTTCGTACGTCCTGATCCTCAGTTCCCGTTCGGTCAGAATATCAACAAAATTCGCGTTGGTCCCTTCGGGTAAAAACCGCGGATGATATCTGACTTTCGGACCGGTCTCCGGAACGTTAATCCCGTCGATGTCTCGTGAAAAGTGGACCCAGTGAGGGACTCCCATCACCATAAAATTTCCTTCCCACTTCCGGCTATTTAAAAAAATATTGGTTCCCAGCTCCAGACGCTCTGGAGACATCATGCTCACCCGGACGCTGTTCTTTTTAACCCGGGCTGACACGACCCCTTTCAAGGTTTCGAAGGTCAGCGCCGGTTTAGCGATTTTATGGAGGACGGCAAAATAGGCCGCGCACCGGGCGCCGTTCCCGCAAAAAGAGACTTCTTCCCCGTCCGCATTCAGGTAACGCCATTTAAAATCGGCCTTCGTCGATTTTTCAATCAGAATCAGCCCGTCAGCGCCGACCGAAAGGCCTCGCCGGCAGAGCTTTTGGGTTAACCGCTTGACCGGGAGCCCTTTTAAAATATTGCTCCGGTTGTCGATCATGATAAAGTCATTGCCGCTTCCGCTCATTTTATGAAAATGAATGGTTTTCCGAAATGATTTTTCTGGCATCATCAAAAAGATTCTTTCAGTAGTTCCTCCAACCCCGCGGCTTCTTCCCGGGTAATCCGATGATCCTCCAGGATCTCGCGGAGCTTCCCGCCTATCAGGGCGATCCGCTCTTTGGACTCGGTACCCGATTTAGCCCTCTCGAAAAATTGATGGAGTTTCAGGACCACCGCTCTTTTTTCTTCGGGATCGATTTCGTCGGACAACGCTTTTTCAAAAACGCCCCCGTCGAGAACAAATTTTTCAATCGTATAAGAAGTCACTTTATCACCCTCAAAAGCCAAAAACAATAATGAAAAAACAAGGACTCCCGAGATCGCAATCAGGGCCAAAAAAAAGTATTGTCCGCTTTTCTTCTTGGGTTTAATCGGTTCGGCCATTCGAATCAGGCAAGAAAGGAAGGGATTTTTTCATGCCGGATCAGGTCCTCGTACTCTTCCCGTTCCCGGATCATGAAAAACTTGTCCCCTTTCACGAGGACCTCGGGGATATTCGGCCTCGAGTTATAATGAGAGGCCATTGAAAAACCGTATGCGCCGGCGCCCATGACAGCCAGCAGTTCGCCCGGCTCCAGTCCGGCGATCTCTCTTTCTTTCGCGAAGAAATCGCCCGATTCGCAGACCGGGCCGACGATATCCGCTTTGACCGGCGGGCGGTCGGTCCGGACGACCGGTTTGATCTCATGATAGGCCTGATAGAGGGCGGGCCGGATCAGGTCCGACATCCCGGCATCGACAATAAAAAAGTTTTTCTCGGCGGTCGATTTGGTAAAGAGGACCCGGCTGACCAATATTCCGGCATTTCCGGCCAGGGACCTTCCTGGCTCTAAAATAATGGTGCATCCGGCCTGTTTAAGAAGAGGGACCAGCGCTTCAGCCATCTCGCGCGGTAGGGGAGGGGTTTCGTCCTGGTAGGTAATCCCCAGCCCCCCTCCGATATCGAGATAAGAGATTTCAATGCCGCTGACTTTCAACTTTCCGATAAACTCGACGATTTTAGAAAGCGCTTCGATGAAAGGTTTTAAATCGGTCAATTGAGATCCGATATGCTGGTGAATCCCGATCACTTTAAGATGAGGAAGGGCTTGCGCCTCAAGATAGTGTTTCATCGCCTCGTCGATATCGATCCCGAACTTGCTTTGCTTCATGCCGGTAGAAACATACGGATGGGTTAAAAGGTCGATATTGGGATTCACTCGGAGCGCTACGCGGGCGATTTTGCCTTCTGACTTTGCCACCTCGTTGATCAGGCGGAGCTCCTGCAAAGATTCCACGTTAAACATGAGAATATTCGTCCTAAGGGCCGAAGCGATTTCCCCTCTGACTTTTCCGACGCCGGCAAAGACAATCTTTTCAGCAGGCACTCCCGCGCGCAGCGACCGGAATAGTTCCCCGCCGGAGACAATATCCGCTCCGCCCCCCAGCCTGCTGAAAATCTTTAAAATAGATAAATTGGAGTTTGCCTTGGCGGCATAACAAATCAAATGGGGAACGTCTCTGAAAGCGGAGTCAAACGCTTTAAACTGCCTCTCCAGACCCGCATAACTGTAGAGGTAAAAAGGGGTTCCCGCCTCCGCGGCGATTCTCGGCACAGAAACCCCTTCGCAGAACATCTCTTTGTCTACATAATGATAATCTTCCATACTCGCTCGCCCTGCTCAATTTAAAAATGGCTTTGTGACACAGGTTCAGGAGGCATCGGGTCTCCTTTTTTTCCGCATCCGGCCAGCAAAATAAAAACCGCCAGGAAGAAAAATAGCTGAACCCTCAAAAACTTCATGGCTTTTGGCGGGACTTTTTTAGTTTCTCCAGCCGTTTCAGGACCTGAGAAGTTGCCGTTCCGCCAATCACGTCTCTTTTCTCGATCGAGTCCGAGAGTGTGAGATCAAGAATATCTTTTTCAAAACATTTCGAAAATTTCCGGTATTCTTTCAGAGAAAGGTCTTCAATGTGCTTGTGATGGTCCATGCAGTAACGGACCAGTTTTCCCACCGACTCATGGGCTTCCCTGAAGGGGACCTTTTTGGACACAAGGTAATCGGCAAGGTCGGTAGAAAGAAGATACCCTTTCTTCAGCCCCTGAAGCATCATCGGACGGTTGACTTTAATCCCCGATAACAGTTCAGCATAAATGGACGCCGCGCTTTTAATCAGATCAATGGTTAAAAAGAGGGGTTCCTTGTCTTCCTGGAGATCTCGGTTATAGGCGAGCGGGAGCCCCTTCATCATGGTCAGGGCAGAGAGCAGATTTCCGAAAACCCGTCCGGTTTTCCCGCGCACCAGTTCAGGAACATCCGGGTTTTTCTTTTGAGGCATCATGCTGCTTCCCGTGCAAAATTCATCGGGGAGTTCAATGAATCCGAATTCGGTCGAGGACCATAAAATCAGCTCCTCGCTCAGCCTGGACAGATGCATCATCAACAGAGAGGCAAACGAATGGAACTCAATGACAAAATCGCGGTCGCTCACCGCATCAAGGCTGTTCTGGCTGACCTCGGGAAAATCAAGAAGCCTGGCGGTATATTCCCGGTCAAAAGAAAAGCCCGCTCCCGCAAGCGCTCCCGAACCGAGGGGCATCACATTCACCCTTTTAAACAGATCGTCCAGCCGCGCTTTATCCCGCTCCACCATTTCATAGTAGGCCAGAATATAATGAGAGAATAAGATCGGCTGGGCTTTTTGAAGATGCGTATAGCCGGGCATGACCACATCCAGATGGTCTTTGGCGAGGTGGAAAAAAACCTCCTGTAGATTATCCAGCAGGCCCGCGATTTCATCCATCTCATCCCTTAAATAAAGGCGGAGGTCCAAAACCACCTGGTCGTTCCGGCTCCGCCCGGTATGAAGTTTTCCTCCCGACGGGCCGACCATTTCAATCAGCCGCTGTTCGATATTCGTATGAATATCTTCGGCCGCCACCGAAAACTTGAATTTTCCGGATTCGATTTCCCGGAGGATCCGGCCGAGGCCTTTGATGATTGTTTCCATTTCGTTTTCAGAAATGAGATTGGCCCGATGGAGCGTTTTGCAGTGGGCCACGCTCCCGCGAATATCCTGCCGGTAGAGCCGCCGATCAAAATGAATCGACGCCGTAAAAGTCTCGACGCTCGATCGGGTCCTCTCCTGAAACCGCCCCCCCCAGAACTTTTTTTTGAACTGCTCTTTTTTTTCAGCCATTTAAAACGACCTGGATTGGAGTTTCAGGCGAAGCGCATTGAGTTTAATAAACCCTTCGGCATCTTTCTGGTGATAAACATCTTCCTCTTCAAACGTGGCCAGAGACTCCCGGTAAAGGGACCGGGCCGACTTTCTTCCGAGAACATAACAATTGCCTTTATAGAGTTTTAAACGGACCTCTCCGGTGACATTTTCCTGGCTTTGATCGATCGCCGTCTGAAGCATTTTCCGTTCCGGAGAAAACCAGTACCCGTAATAAACCAGCTCCGCATAGCGGGGAATCCAGGAATCTCTCAGGTGAAGCACTTCCCGGTCCATGGTAATCGATTCAATCGCCCGGTGGGCTCTATGAAGAATGGTCCCGCCCGGCGTTTCATAGACCCCTCTGGACTTCATGCCAACGTAGCGGTTTTCGACCAGGTCTACCCGTCCGATCCCATGTTTCCCGCCGAGCCGGTTTAAACAGGCGAGAATCTCCGCCGGGGAATATTTTTTCCCGTCAACGGCCACCGGATTTCCCTGAAGGAACTCAATGCCGATGGTCTGCGCTTTTTGAGGGGCTTTTTCCGGAGAAACCGTCATCTGAAACATATCCGCGGGGGGCTCCCTCCAGGGGTCTTCTAAAATTCCCCCTTCATAACTGGTATGAAACAGATTCCGGTCGATACTGTAGGGCTTTGACCGGGTCGCGGTCACCGGAATCCGGTTGGCTTTCGCATACTGAATCAGGTCGGTCCTTGACCGGAATTTCCATTCCCTCCAGGGAGCGATAATTTTGATAGACGGCATCAAGGCGAAATAAGTCAGTTCAAAGCGGACCTGGTCATTCCCTTTTCCGGTGGCGCCATGGCAGACCGCATCCCCCTTTTCTTTGCGGGCAACGTCAATCTGTTTCTTCGCAATCAGAGGCCGCGCGATAGAAGTTCCGAGAAGGTACTCCCCTTCATAAAGGGCTTCGGCTCGGAGCATGGGAAAGACAAAATCTCTCGCAAATTCCTCTTTCAGATCTTCCACCACGACTTTATCGGCGCCCGTTTTAATCGCCTTTTCCCGGACCTTCTTCAGGTCTTCTTCCTGGCCTAAATCGGCGCAAAAAGCGATCACCTGGCAATCGTACTGTTCTTTCAGCCAGGTAATAATGACAGAGGTATCGAGTCCGCCTGAATAGGCAAGGACCACTTTTTTGACATCCGTTTTTTTCATCGCTGAATTTTCCCGAACCAACTATTTTTTGGCAGAAGGCTTTTTTGGAGACTTGAGAAACATTTCAAGCAGCGCTTTCTGAACATGGAGGCGGTTTTCAGCCTGTTCAAAGATGACAGAGCGGGAGCCCTCCATCACCGCTTCGGTAATCTCCTCTCCGCGATGCGCGGGAAGGCAATGCATGACCAAAGCCTGCGGATCGGCGAGTTTCAAAAGAGCCTCATTGATCTGATA
>JBGPKT010000006.1:0-42562 GCA_041486115.1 Nitrospiria bacterium
AACGGTTTTAAAATCTGTATCGGGAAAGACACCATCTATGGAGGTGACATACAAAAACTTCGGCAGATGGCTGAAGCCGGTGAGTTTATCTCCGGGAAGGGGACTCTTTCTTACAAGGAAATTATACCGGCTTATATTGACTATCTTCTGACCCGTTTTCCTGACCTTAAATCCGGCTCTCAATTAAAAGTCGTCATCGATTCAGGGAATGGGACAGCTGGTCTGGTAGCGCCTGAACTCCTGAAACGCCTTGGTTTTAATCTGATTGAACTTTTCTCAGAACCCGACGGGCGGTTTCCCAACCATCATCCTGATCCGACAGTAGATAAAAATCTGGCGGAACTGATTGAAGCCGTTAAAAAATCAAATGCCGATGTCGGAATAGCCTATGACGGAGATGCCGATCGAATCGGGGCGGTCGATGAAATGGGAACTATTATCTGGGGAGACAAGCTTTTACTCATCTTTGCGAGAGATATTTTGAAACATCATCCCAAAGCCACCATTATCTCGGAAGTTAAATCGACCCACCTTTTGTATGAAGAGATCGCAAAAAGCGGCGGGATTCCCATCATGTGGAAGGCGGGACATTCTTTGATTAAGGCAAAAATGAAAGAAACCAAAGCCGCCCTCGGCGGAGAAATGAGCGGTCACATTTTTTTTGCCGACCGCTATTTCGGCTATGATGACGCCATTTATGCCTCCTGCAGGCTTTTAGAAATCATCGTTCAACAGAAAAAAAAGCTTTCTTCCCTCCTTTCAGACCTTCCGGAGACCTTTTCGACGCCTGAAATCCGAGTCGATTGTCCGGATGAATTAAAATTTAAAATTGTCGAACGATTGAGAGAAAAGCTGGCTCCCTTATATAAAATAAATGATGTCGACGGGGTTCGTGTTTTATTTGAGGATGGCTGGGGGCTGGTCAGGGCGTCAAATACTCAACCGATTCTTGTGTTGCGGTTTGAAGCGACCACGGCAAAAAGAATGAAAGAGATCAAGACGGAAATTGAGAGTATTCTGAACGAAGTCAGAAAACACTTTTAGTTTCAAAGCCGTCATTCCTGCGAATGCGGGAATCCAGCGCATAAAGTCTGGATTCGAGGTCAAGCCCTGAATGGGGTATTACTTAACTGGATTGATTGAAATGATTCATGTCAAACAGGTCAATGTCAAGGTTCCGAAGGACGAAATCAAAAATGTGGTCAGTCATTATCAACGTTTGTCTGACCTCTATCAACAGATCATTATTTCTCAGCCCTTTTTTATCAACTGTTATGCCTTATACGACAAGTTGTTAGAAAAAATTTTAAAAGGTAAAAAGTTCGGAACCCTTCTGGATGTCGGGTGCGGCGGCGGCGTCCAAACCGTTGTCTTGTCGGCTCATGCGGACAAAGTCACGGGGATCGACATTTCCGATGAGTTTGTCGATGTGGCTAGAAAAAGGTGCGCACATCTTTCAAATGTCCGGTTTCAGATCGAAGATGCCTGCCGGTTGCCTTTTCCGGACGCCTCATTCGACGGCATCGTCTCATATGGAGATGTCTTAAGCCATATTATCGAAGGGTATGAAAAAGCGCTGTCGGAAATGGCGAGGGTTGTTAAACCGGGGGGATGGATCACCTTCGAGGTCGACAACAAATGGAATATCGGCATGCTCTATGTCTCCCAGGAATTCAAAGAGGCCTGGAAATTAAAAGGGAAGGGGCATTCGACCCGAAGATGGCAGGGGATGTCCTTTAAAACCTTTACGCCGTCTGAATTAAAACACCTTCTGGAGAAATACCGACTCGAAGTAATGGAATGGCATGGCCATAACATTTTTGCTTCCATTATTCCGGACCGTTATCTGCTTGAAGAGAAAAGGACCTTGCTCGGTTCTGCCGCTATTTTCCTTGGCAAAATTGATCTTTTGCTTTCCGGCATCTTTCCGTTTAACCGGTTTGGTTTTAATCACATGGTCATCGTCAGAAAAAAAAGATAGGAAAAAATGTCCGAGTTTACAGAAATTCAACTTGAAAAACTGGAAGAAACAATCCACGAACTCGAGGAAGAAAGAAAAGAACATTCCCGCGAAGAGAAAAAATTCGCCTGGATCAAATATGTCGCTCTGACCACGGCTCTCATCGCCGTTCTGGCGGCCATTGCGACACTCCAGTCGAATATCCACACCAACGAGGCTCTTTTATCCAAAAACTCCTCAATCCTTTCACAGGCCAGAGCTTCTGATCAATGGGCATATTATCAGGCAAAAGGAATCAAGGGGATCGTTTATGAATCTCAAAATGAGTTGCTACAGGAATTGAAAACAAAATCGGGCCTGACCCAGAAATATGAAGAAAAAGTAAAGAAGTATAAAGAGGAACAGGCTGAAATCAAGGCCAGAGCCGAAGCGCTTGAAAAACAGGCCGAAGAAAACAGTAAAAAATCGGCAGAAAACATGGAGCATCACCACGGCTTTGCCCTGTCAGAAGTCCTTTTTCAAGTAGCCATCGCGCTTTCTTCAGTAGCGGCCATGACCAGAAGGAAGGAACTCTGGTTTTTGGGCCTTGTTTTGTCAGGAATCGGTTTTATCTATTTTCTGGACGGTTTTTTTCTGTTAATCTGAAAATGAAAACAATAATTAAAAGGAGAAGAGATCGTCGACGATGAAAAAAATTAGACGGGCGTTAATCAGCGTATCGGACAAAACAGGACTATCGGAGTTTTCAAAGGAACTGGCCGCTCTAGGAGTTGAAATCCTTTCGACAGGCGGTACGGCAAAGACGCTTCGGGAGAAAGCTATTCCGGTCAAGGATATCTCAGACTTTACCGGTTTTCCCGAAATATTGGATGGGAGGGTTAAGACGCTCCACCCGAAGGTCCATGGAGGACTCCTTGGCAGAAGAGATCTCCCATCACATCTGGAACAGATGAAACAGAACGGAATCGAACCCATTGACTTGATCGCGGTCAATCTCTATCCGTTTGAGGCAACCATCAAAAAACCAGGAGTTAGTTTTGAAGAAGCGATCGAAAATATTGATATCGGCGGTCCGGCCATGCTCAGATCGGCCGCAAAGAACTACAAAGACGTCGCTGTGATCGTCGATCCTTCGGATTATGGGAGGGTGATTCAGGAGATCAAGGAAGGGGAGGGAAAACTCAAGGAGGAAACCTTATTCTTTTTAGCTCGCAAGGTTTTTTTACATACCTCCCGTTATGATTCTCTGATTGCCGGTTATTTGAGCCGTCAAACCGGCGGGGTCCCTTCTTTAGCCGAAGACTTTCCTCCGGTTCTTACCTTTACTTATGAAAAGGCGCAAAATTTAAGATATGGAGAAAATCCCCATCAGAGAGGCGCTTTTTACCGGGATATCGGGTCGCTTGAGCCTTCGGTCGCCCGATCGGCGCTCATTCATGGCAAGGAGATGTCTTATAACAATTACCTTGATTCCAATGCGGCGGTTGAACTGGTTAAAGAGTTCCGGGATACCGCCGCGGTCATCGTGAAACATAATAATCCATGCGGGGTCGGAATCGGCGGCTCTCTTCTCGAGGCATACCGTAAAGCGAAAACCACCGATCCCATTTCGGCTTTTGGAGGGGTCATCGCCTTTAACCGTCCCGTTGATCTTGATACCGCGAAAGAGATTACCTCAACGTTTGTGGAAGTGGTCCTTGCGCCTTCTTACCAGGAAGACGCCCTCTTTGAACTCAAGAAAAAAAGGGATATCCGCATCCTTTCAACAGGTTCTTTGTCAACCGAAATTCAGGAAAAGATTGAATTTAAAAAAATCATCGGCGGCCTCCTCTATCAAGAGAGAGATCTGGGCGTCATCTCCGATATGAAGAGCCTTAAAGTCGTTACCCGGCGCCAGCCGACAGAACAAGAATATGCCGCGATGGATTTTGCCTGGAAGGTCTGTAAACATGTCAAATCGAACGCCATTATTTTTGCTTTTGACGGGCAAACTATCGGAATCGGGGCCGGGCAGATGAGCCGGATTGACTCCGTTCAACTGGCTTCCTCGAAAGCGCAAAAATCTTTAACCGGTTCGGTTATGGCCTCCGATGCCTTTTTCCCTTTTAGAGACGGCGTCGATGCGGCTTTTAAGGCCGGCATTAAAGCGGTCATTCAACCGGGCGGATCTATTAAGGATAGTGAAGTCATACGGGCCGCGGATGAACATGGGATGGCGATGGTGTTCACAGGGATGCGCCACTTCCGTCACTAGAACAGGTTGCTGAAAAAATCCAACTGCTTTGTTCTCGCTTCCCGGAATCGTCAGCGTACCTGACTCGTACGCTTCCGTCGTCCTCTAAGCTTCGGCCGCGCATTTGGAACTTTTTGAGCAGCCTAACAAAATAATAAATCTAAAGATATAGAAAAACTAAAATGAAAATATTAGTGGTTGGAGGGGGAGGGCGTGAACATGCCATCGTATGGAAGGTTTCCCAGTCCCCATTGGCAAAAAAAATCTATGCCATGCCCGGAAATCCCGGAATTGCCCGGCTGGCTGAATGCGTGCCGATCAAAGTGGATGATCCTCTATCGATGGTTCAGTTCGCCCTCAAGGAACGGATAGACTTAACTATCGTCGGACCTGAACTCCCTCTTTCTCTTGGCGTTTGTGATGCGTTTAAAAAAAGTGGGCTGAAAATATTCGGCCCGACCCAACGCGCCGCAAGAATAGAATCGAGTAAAAGCTTCTCAAAAGAGCTGATGCTGAAATACCAAATTCCAACCGCCTCAGCCAAAACGTTTTCATCGCCGGTCCTTGCCAACAAGCATATCCGGGAATCGAAGAAACCCCTGGTGGTCAAAGCAGATGGTCTGGCCGCCGGAAAAGGGGTGATGATTGCCCAGAACGACGCCGAAGCGATAGAAGCGGTAGACTCTTTTATGAATAAAAACAGTTTGGGGAATGCCGGAAAAGTGGTGGTGATCGAAGAATTTCTGGAAGGGGAAGAAATATCTTTTCTTGTGATCACGGACGGAAAAACCATTCTTCCCCTGTCTTCCGCCCAGGACCATAAGAGGATCTTCGATGGGGATAAAGGGCCGAATACCGGGGGAATGGGGGCCTATTCGCCTGTTCCCTTTGTTGAAACCCAAAACCTCGAAGGTGCAATTATCAAAGAGGTGATGATTCCTATTTTGAGAGCGATGGAGCAGGAGGGATGTCCTTTTTCCGGTTTTCTTTATGGGGGTTTAATGATGACCCAAGAAGGGATCAAGGTCCTTGAGTTTAATGCCCGGCTCGGCGACCCTGAAACCCAGTCTATTTTGCCTCTTTTGGACTCCGATTTTGTTGAAATGATCAATGCCGCCGTCAACGGTCGGTTAGGGTCGATTAAGCTGAAATGGAGCGGCCAGTCGTCGGTTTGTGTAGTGATTGCCTCTGAAGGTTATCCCGGTAAAATCAAAGGCAAAGCACCCATCACCGGTCTTGAAAAATCGGATGCCTTTGAGAAGAATTGTTTTGTTTTTCATTCCGGAACAGAAATGAAAGATAAAACTCTCCTGGCCTCCGGAGGGAGGGTTTTAGGGGTAACGGCCTGGGGAAACTCTCTTGAAGAAGCCAGGACGTTTGCCTATCAATCGGTGTCCAAAATTCATTTTCAGGGGATGCAGTATCGCACCGACATCGCCCGGAAAGCCCTGAGGCATTAGCGTTGAATCAAATTCTTTCGTTAGACCATTCCCTCTTTTTTTCTATCAATAAAGGGTGGCAAACTCCGGTTTTAGATTTTCTGATGCCTCTGGCCACCCGCCTAGGAGAAGTCTGGCTCCTCGGCTTACTGATCATTCCTCTCCTCTATCTGACCGACAAAAAAAGGTTTCTTAGAAATATCGCGATTTTATTGGTGGTCTTGCTTGCTACTGGGGTTATTGGAAGAATCCTCAAGCACGTTATCGACCGGCCCCGGCCGCTAAAAGATATGGCCGGCCTGATTGAAGCGCATCAGGCTATTATTCATGTACTCGGAAATCCATTGAGAGAGTACTCCTTTCCTTCGGGGCATACGCTTTCTGTTTTTTCTGCCGCCACTTTTTTAAGTTTTCTATTTAAAAAGTATTCGCCTCTCTTTTTCTCCCTGGCATTGCTTACCGGCATTTCAAGGGTTTATGTGGGGGCCCATTTTCCCCTCGATGTTCTGGGGGGAGCTGCCATCGGAATTTTGGTAACGTGGCTGATCTGTTATGTTGTCCGGAAATATGATCCCAAATATGAACCGGTAAAAACAAAACCCTCTTCATCCCATTGAACACACCGGAAACAAAAAACGAAATGAAACGCTATTCTGTTTATGCGGTAGCGATGATTCTCCTGACGGCCCTCCTCCGTCTCTTAATAATCGGTCAGGTCGGACTCGGCGATGATGAAGCCCATTACTGGATGTGGAGTAAACATCTCGACTGGAGTTACTTTGACCATCCCCCGCTGGTGGCTTGGATCATTGCTTTTTTTACCTCGGTCGGGGGAGATCATGAATTTTTTGTCCGGGTGGGAGCGGTGTTTTTATTTATGGTAACATCGCTGGCGGCCTATTTTTTGGCGGCCGGGTTAAGAGACGAAAAAGCCGGGTTTTATTCCGTTCTTTTCCTGAATGTTTCGCCGGTCTTTTCCTTTCTGGGGTCTGTATTAATGGTACCGGACAGTTCCCTGGGGGCCGCATGGCTCCTTTTTCTCCTTTTCTTTTACAAGGCGCTTCAGCGGGAGGGGTTTAACCGATACTGGATCTTAACCGCAATAGCCCTCGGGGCCGGTTTTCTAAGCAAATATAATGCGATCCTTCTCCCCGGATCGGCGTTACTTTATCTCCTCTTTTCAAACAAAAACAGAAAATGGCTCCTGAAAAAAGAGCCTTTTCTGGCGTTCGGTATCGGCCTTCTTTTTTTAATTCCTGTTATTTTATGGAATGCCCGGCATGACTGGGCATCGTTTGGATTTCAATTGAACCATGGCCTGGGAACAGACCATTCTTTTTCCTTAACACTCTTCTTTCAGATCCTGGGAGCCGAGTTAGGGTATATTTCCCCCATTTTATTCTTTTTATCATCGATTGCGCTGATTCTCAGCGGGTACTATGGCATAAGGGAACAGAACGACTCTCATCTATTTTTGTTTTTCTTCGGAGCGCCCACTCTGTTATTATTCAATGGGATCGGGAGCTTCCATAAGATTTTGCCCCATTGGCCGGCACTCGGGTTTGTCACCGGGTTCATCTCTCTGTCACTCTGGATGGACGAACGAGCGGGATTAAGGGCCTGGAAAATGCCCGCAGTCATCTTCGGGCTTCTCCTGACGCTGATAATTCCAGTACAGGCGCTTTTTAGATGGATTCCGCTCGAACCTAAAATCGACGTGACCAACGAGTTGTATGGATGGCCCGCCGCCGCGGAAAGGGTGAAACGGATCCAAGAAGAAATGACCTCTAAAAAGGGGGCTCCCTTTATTTATGCTTATAAGTTCCTCATTGCGGACCAGATCGGGTTTTATACCAAACAAGGGAAAGGAATCTATTGTTTTAACGAAGACAAAACACAATTTGATTTCTGGGAAGATCCCGAAAAACTCAGAGGACAAAATGCTATCTTCGTGACCGATAGCCGGTACGACATCGATCCTGTTCAGAAATTCGGAGCCAATTTTCAAAAAATTGAAAAGCTGGCGCCCCTCTATATCTACCGTCATGGAGAACTCATCCGGACGTTTTATTTTTATAAGAGTTATGGGTTTAAAGGTTTGAAAATCTCTCCGTTAAGATAGGGGTATGTATCGATGTTAAAACTAAATCTCGATTGCGTCTTTTATAAGGGTGAAAAACCCTGTATCAAGAAACGCCTTTGCGAAGGGTGCGAAGAATATCTCCCAATGGGAAAAAGGATATTGATCTTAAAACATGCGGCGATGGGAGATGTCCTGAGAACGACCCCCCTTCTTTTCGCCGTTAAACGGAAACATCCCGACGCCTATATTACCTGGATGACCGATCCAGCTTCAGCCGATCTCCTGAAATACAATCCGATGATCGACCGCCTTTTTCTTTATGGTACCGCCGACATTACCCGTTTATTATCGGAGTCGTTTGACCTGATTCTCTCGCTCGACAAAGAGCCGAGAACGGCAGCATTGGCAATGCAGGTGGAAGCCAAAGAAAAACGGGGCATTGGCCTCTCTCCGGAGGGGAGTGTCTATCCTTTCAATCGGGAAGCCGACCATTATTTTAAGCTGGGCATATCCGACCAGCTGAAATTTTTTGAAAATAAGCGCTCTTACCAGGACCTGGTTTGCGAAGCGGTCGATTTTTCTTACCAACAGGATCCTTATTGTTTAATCATTCCCGAGTCGGCGCGGAAAAATGCCGGTAAAATTCTCGATAAACTCGGCATCGATGAAAATGACCGGGTGATCGGCCTTAATACCGGGGCGGGGGGGGTCTTTGCCAATAAAAACTGGACACCCGATCATTATGTCGGGTTAGTCAATCGGCTCAATCGGGAATTTAATTTTAAAATCCTCCTTCTCGGCGGCGATCGGGAAAAAGAGCTCAATGACTATATTCAGACCCATGCCCAAGGGAAAATAATGAACACGGGGAGCCAGTCTCTTCTCGATTTCTGCGGGATCGTTGAACGGTGCCATTTTATTCTCACGGGGGATACGCTTGGCATGCATCTGGCCATTGGCTTGAAGGTGAAACTGTTGGTCTTGTTCGGGCCCACCTGTTCGCAGGAAATCGATCTTTACGGGCTGGGTGAAAAAATCGTTTCGACAATTCCCTGCTCTCCCTGCTATAAGCAGGTTTGCCCGGAGACCGTAACCTGCATGGACCAGATATCGGTAGAAAATGTCTACAGGGCGATGCAATCCATTTTAGGCGATTCATTTTTTGAATCGGCCAGGAGATCATGACGCCAGACTCCAAAATTCCTCTCATGGTGATGATCCCCACCTATAACGAATCAAAAAATATTCTTCTTCTGATCGAGAAACTCCTTTTAGTCGATCCCGCGCTTCATGTCGTCGTCGTCGACGATGATTCGCCCGACGGAACCTGGAGGATGGTTAAAAAAGCGTCGGAAAAGGATCAGCGTATTCATCTGATTCACCGGATAGGGAAGAAAGGGCGCGGAAGCGCCGGAATCGAAGGATTTCAATATGCGATTGCAAAAGAGGCCGCAGTCATTGTGGAGATGGACTCTGATTTTTCTCATAATCCAGCCTATATCGCGTCCTTTTTGAAAGAAATTGGAAATGTCGATATGGTCATCGGATCCCGGGTCATTGAAGGAGGCGGAGAAACCGGCAGGGGAGTCCTCCGGCAATGGATTACCCTCGGGGCCAACTTCTATATTCGGGTGGTTCTGGGGTTAAAGGTGAAAGACTGTACTTCAGGCTACCGGATGTTCAGAAGAAAAGTTCTGGAGGGGGTTAACCTCGAATCTTTGATTTCAAACGGCCCTTCCATTGTGCAGGAAATCTTATATAAAGCGCATTTAAAAAGATTTTCAATGAAGGAAGTTCCCATTATTTTTGAAGAAAGAACTGCCGGCCAATCGACCTTTAACGTTAAAATCATGCTTAACTCCCTTTACATGGTTCCTAAATTCAGGTTTATTTACCGCTCTTACGTTCAAAAAACGGGCTTATGAACCTTTATGTCCTCTCATTGTCTGCTTTCCTTATCATCACAGCGTTTCGTCTCTTTTTTGCCGCTTCTCTCAATCTCACGCCCGATGAAGCGTATTACTGGGTCTGGTCGGAACATCCTGCTTTAAGTTATTTTGACCATCCCCCCATGGTCAGTTATCTCATCAAAAGTTCGACCTGGCTGTTTGGAAACCATCCCTGGTCCGTAAGGCTCCCGGCCCTTTTAATGGGTGTCGGATCCACCCTGCTTGTTTATGCGCTAGGCCGTGAGATTTTCAAATCAAAAAATGCGGGTTTGTTAAGCGCCGCCATTCTTAATTCGCTCCTTATCTTTTCTGCGGGAATGGTCATTATCACTCCGGACACGCCCCAGATGTTCTTCTGGCTATTGACACTCTATTTTTCCTGCCTGGCCGTTCATGAAAATAAAACGGCTCATTGGATCCTGACCGGCGCCTCTCTGGGGTTCGGGCTCCTCAGTAAATATACGATGATTCTTTTTTTACCGGGATTTTTCCTCTTTCTTCTGCTGACCCCTCAGGTCCGCCAAACTCTTTTTTCCTGGAAACCCTGGACCGCTTTACTCATGGCTCTCCTCATTTTTACTCCAGTCATCCTATGGAATTATCAACATGACTGGATTTCGTTTCTTTTTCAACTCCGACATGGGACAGATTCCAGGGAGTCTCCGGGCCTCCGTTATCTCTTTGAATTTTTGGGGAGCCAGGCAGGGATATTCTCTCCATTGATTTTTGCAGGATTTTTCTGGGCGTTATGGAAAGGGTTTAAAATCGGAAGAAAAAAAGAGCTTTATCCGTTTGCCCTTCTCTTCTGGTCTGTTTTCCCCGTTTTTGGTTTTTTCATCTATGAAAGCCTTCATACTAAAATCGAGGCGAACTGGGCGGGGTTTGCCCAATCCGGATCGATCATTTTACTGGGAGGATTCCTGAACCAAAGAATCAGAGACCGGGATGAATATTCCAGAATTATTCCTTTAACGGTCGTGATGATTTCTCTGAGCCTTATTCTAACGGTGCTGGTCCATCTCCAGCCTTATTTCAAATGGATACCGCTGAGTGTGGAAAGGGACAGGACCAACGATTTAATCGGCTGGGATAAGTTAAGTAGTATTAAAACCAGATTCCCGGACACGGCTTCCCTACCGGTTCTTACGACCAGTCATACGCTGGTGGGGGAAGCTTCGTTCTATCTTCAGAATCCGTCGGTTTACCAATGGGGTGCTCCTCACAGGATCACGGACCTGACTCAGGCGAACCCTCTACCCGCGAGGGGTTCTACCTTCTTACTGATGACCTATGATGACGACCGGTTCTCCGATGAGGTCAAAGCGTTATTTTCCCGTATTACCCCTCTGGCAGATATCCCGGTATATTATCCAAAACAGAACTCGGGGCAGCTGATACGGACTTATCATTTTTTCAAGGGCGACCATTTTCTCGGTTTGCCTCTCCGGACTAATGGATGAAGAATTCAAAAAAGATACTGCTGGGGCTCCTTCTCTTTTCGAGCACTCTGATTCTTAGGATCCTCACTTTTTCGACGAGTTCTCATCAGAACCATCAGATGATTCAACCCGGTTATTTTGATTATCAGGGGGTTATCCATTTTCATACGAACTTTTCGGACGATGCGACAGGAACTTTTGAAGAGATTGCCCGGGAGGCCAATCTGGAAAAAATGAATTTCATGATTTCCACCGATCATAATACGCTTGGACCGTTAGAGGAGAAAAAAGAGGGGTGGTATCAAAAGACCCTTTTTCTGGTCGGAGAAGAATTATCGCTCCCCGAAGGATACCTTCTCGCATTAAATATTAAGACGCTGCCACTGACCGCCGGAAAGAAGAGCCAGGAGGTTATTTCGGATATTGTGAAACAGGGGGGAATGGTCTTTATTGCCCATCCCAACCATCCCAGGTGGAAATGGACAATGAAAGAAGCTATTGGAGTTACCGGAGAGGAAGTCCTCGATTTTGCCGACCAATGGTATTCCGCTTCTCCCGCCTCCATGGCATTAAGCCTGCTCTATTATCCTTTTAATTCAAATACCGCTTTGACGGAGCTTTACGAGAGGCCTGAGGAGGCCATCCGCGAATGGGACGGCCGGAACCAGAGTCAAAATGTCATCGCGATATTCGCCCCTGATTTTCATCAGGCGGTTCGAATCACCCGGAATTATAAATTCCCGTTTCCTAAAATTGAAAAAGTCCTTCCCATCGCCCATGACCATCTCCTTTTGAAGGCTCCTTTTTCGGGTAAATTCAGAGAGGATAAAGAGGCGCTCTATGAAGCCATCCGGCAGGGCCACCTCTATTTTTCAATGGATACCTTTCAGAATGCTTCGGGATTCTTATTTTCAGCAATACAGGGAGAAAAGATCGCCTGGATGGGGGACCAGCTTCCCGCCGGCCAGCCAGTGACGTTTACGATACACCTCCCTCAACCTCTCGAATTCAAGCGGACATGGATTCATTTATACCGGAATGGAACTGAGATCGCCAGAAGTGAAAAGGGAAGCTTTAATTTTTCAACCCTTGAAAAGGGGGTTTACAGGGTAGAGGTGGAAGTTGAAATTCCGGCCCTCTGGAAGCCGGTAAGAAAGGTTATCTGGATTTACTCAAACCCGATTTACCTGAGGTAACATTAAAATCATCGTTGCAAGGGAGCTAAACGGTCGTGGAACAGCTTAATCTCTATTACACAGAAGAATATAGGCGAATGGATCTCGAGCGGGAATTTTCCGATAAATTGCAAACAAAGACCAGAATCACCGTGACCCGCAACCGCTCGAACCTCCTTTCCGTCCATAAAGAAGGGAATGATAAGGTCCATCTCAGGGTTCAGGAGATATTCCTTCGGGCGCCTCAGCCGGTATGGGAAGCGATCGGGACGTTTATTGTTTCCCCCACCGCCAAAACCAGGCGGATTATCCGCGAATTCATCTCTCAAAACAGACCGGCAGATGCACTAAACAAATCGGGCAGGGCTTCGAAATTGACCACTCAGGGGGTCTATTATCAATTGGATAGCCTTTTCGAAGCGCTCAATTCAGAATATTTTAAAGGAGAAGTGAAGTGCCACATTTCATGGGGAAAACCTTATTTAAAAAAGAGGAGCCGGAGCATCAGTTTCGGAAATTATGATGGTTTTTCAAATTTCATTAAAATCAATCCAGCTCTTGATCATCCGAAAGTTCCGGACTATTTTATCAGATATATTGTTTACCATGAGATGCTCCATGCAAAATTTGAAAATGTCCTTAAACAAAAAACGGTCCGAAGAGCGCACCATCCCGTTGAATTCTGCGAGTCTGAAAAAAAGTTTTTAGAATACGAAAAAGCAATCGCGTGGGAGAAAAGATACATCAGGCTCTTTATTAAATAGAATAACCTCCGGATCATTCGTATCATTTGGCTCCAAAGGATTTATGGATATAACAATATTTGTCATCGACCCCTCTCCGAAAGAGAGTCAAAGAAATGCTCAGGGTTTCATCAGAATCATCGATGCCATCTTAAAGACTGACGCTCAGGAAATCGTTCTGGTCTCCATGAGAGATCCCCGATATGAAGAGGGCTTTTTAAAACAGATTCCGATAAAAACATTTGAAGGCAAAAAAGGGCTTTTTTCCAAATTTGTCCGTTTAGAATTAAAAAAACGGCATTTTCAGATCGATCAATTTGAACCCGGCGTCCTTATAAATTCCCTCGGCAAAAATATCGGCCATTCCGCCCTTTTCTTTTTCGAGGATGAACCGACCGATCTTGCTTTTGATGGAAAACATGCGATGATCAAATTGATCGAGATGGCGGAGCAAAAAAACACGATGGTCTTCGGGATCAAAAAGATTTCGTTTTCAGAAGTCGGCCAGCATCTTCTCGTCAAGGGCTCCTTGATTTCCGAAGGGGAGTACCGCATTTCGGCGCTCTTCCGAACCGGAAACCCGCTTCAGTCGCCGAGCAATCTCGCTCTATCCAACAGATTTATTCTGCACCCCTCTTTCTTTACACGGCTTGATGAGAATATGAAAAAAGAAAGCAAAACCGCTTTTTTCAATACCCTCGAGTCATTGATCAACAAAGAAGCGGTTCACGGGTTTCTGCCCTTTAAACCGGTAAAAATAAAATGAACGGTCCATTCGATCAGATTCGAGTTGTTTTAAAAAAAGAGGCCCGATCGTTTTATCTTAGTCTGATTATTTTTCCCGGAGCGGTTAAAAAACAGATTTCAATTGCCTACCTTTTTTGTAAAATTGCCGACACGATCGTTGATTCCGAACTTTTTAAAAAGGAAGACCGGAGGGAAATCCTTTTCAATTACTACAATGTGCTGACCTCTGATCTCCCTGTTGAAGTGTTTATTCGCGACCTACCATTCAAAAAAAAGGAACCTTCAGGTGATAAGAGACTGATGCTGTCCATAGGACCTGGGCTTTCGGTTTTCAGGAGATTCTCCCCGGAGGATCAAAAAAGGATTCTTACCGTTTCCGGAGAGGTCATCAAGGGAATGGAAATGGATTTAAAAGGAAAAACGATGGACGATGAACCGGCCCTAGATCGTTATTGTTATTATGTCGCGGGGTCGGCCGGTGCGTTTCTAACGGAACTCTTTTTTCAACACCGGTTGATCAAAGAGGATTGGGAAAAGATGATCACCCTCGGTATCGCGTTCGGAAAAGGACTCCAGTTGACCAATATCCTCCGGGACCGTTTCGAAGATAGCCAGAGAGGGAGATTTTATCTTCCGAAAGCGGGAAATAGGGCTTCGGCCCGGACAACGCTAGACCACGCCCTCTGTGGTCTGCAAAAAGGATTGGACTATGTCGTCAGAGTGCCCAAATCAAGCTGGCGGATACGGGCGGCGGCATTCTGGCCCCTTATTTTTGCCTTAAAAACTTTAGAAAGATTGAACCTGGACCGGGAGTCCGGGTTTACCGCTCCGAATAAGATCAAGATCAGCCGTTTTCAAATCTACAGCACCATGATCTTCACCTCGATCATTCTCTTTTTCAATAGATGGACCAGAAGCTATTTTGAGTCGATAAAAAACCGGATTCATCCGACCTTTGGATCGGTCGGTCCAAAGACCGGAATATCGGACGGGGAGAGGAGATGAGAATTCTAATGGTGGGAGCCGGCGCTGTGGGGGGATATTTCGGAGCCCTTCTCCATCAAAGCGGAGCCGATATTACGTTCCTCGTCCGTCCGCGCACCTATGAAGCGATCCGGGAAAAGGGCTTAATCGTCGAAAGTTATAAAGGGAAAATTGCCGTTCAGCCTAAAATCGCTCTGGAGAGAGATTTAACCCCTTCTTTTGATTTAATCATCCTGGGCGTCAAATGTTATGACCTCGATAAGGTTTTTCAACAGATCCGACCGATCATCGCGTCAAATACCCTTCTGATGACGCTTCAAAACGGGGTCGATACCGAAGAGCGGCTCGCACAGGAATTTGGAAGGGAAAATATCATCGGCGGAGTTGCTTTTATCACCTCCAAATTAATAGAGCCGGGGCGGATAGGCCATTATAAACGGGGGATCATTACCGTCGGGGAGTTAGACGGAAAAGAGACTGCTCGTATTAAAAAGATTCATGATGTATTGGCCGGAGCTAAGATCACCTCAAATATCACCCATGACATTATGAAAAAAAAATGGGAAAAGCTTTGCTGGAATGCCACATTTAATCCCCTCTCCGTCCTGCTCGACGGCCCGGTTTCAAAAATCCTGGATTCCCCGGGAGCCCTCGATGTCATCCATCAGGTGATTTCTGAACTGATCGAGATTGCGAAACAATCGGGCGTGGGGGTTCATCCGGATATCGCCCGGGAAACCATTGAAAACAGCCAAGGGTTAAAAGACTTTCATACCTCCATGTACGAAGACTGGAAAGGGGGGAGAATGACTGAAAACAGATGGCTGAATGGATTTCTTTATCAAAAGGGCCTTGCTTTCCATATCCCGGCTCCGATGAATTTTGTATTATTCGAAGCGGTGCAGGCGATTACGGATTCGGATCAAAAGCGAGATTTTTAAAAACATTTTATGATAAGATGCCTCTATGAATCGTCTCATTTTATTTTTAGTACCTATCGCCTCCGTTGTTTTATCGGTTCATTCCGGCTTTGCGTCAGTCTTCGCCTCCCTTCCTCTAAAAGAGAAGCAATGCCCTTCCTGTCATGAGTTTTCGCATCCCGCAGTCAAAATGGATCTATCTCAACTTTTCCGAAGTGTGGACCGCTCGAATCAAAGACCGGTAGGGGAATGCCTTCTCTGCCATAACGAGGGGAATATTCCCTACAAAATCATCCAATCGGCCATGAAGATCTCAGACCGTCCCGATCCCGCTCCGCGCAATAAACACCTGTTCGCTTCTGAAATGGTCATCATTCCCGCGGGAAAATTTATCATGGGAGAGGATTATGTCAAAAAGGCGGTCGGCCCAAAACATACGGCTTATCTCGATGAATATGAGATCGACCGGAACGATGTGACTAATCAAGATTATTACCAGTTTGTCGTAAAAACGGGCCGAAAGCCGCCAAAACACTGGGATGATAAACGGGTTCTTGTTAAAAAGAAAACTCATCCGGTAACTTTTGTCAGCTGGTACGACGCTCACGCGTATTGCGAATGGAAAGGAAAACGGCTCCCGACCGAAGCGGAGTGGGAAAAAGCAGCCCGTGGAATCGATGGTCGAACCTTCCCCTGGGGAAACGAGTTTGTCAAAGAATTTGCCAATGTCTATATGCTGGGGATAGGCGATACGTCGCCCGTCGGCCAGTTTGAAGCAGGAAAATCCCCCTACGGTGTTTATGATATGGCCGGGAATGTTTTTCAATGGACGGAGGATTGGTTTAAACCCTATCCGAATAATTCGATTGAAAACCCGAATTACGGAGAAACCTATAAAGTCCTGAGGGGAGGATCTTTTTATGACTGCAGTTATTACCGATGCGGACCCAGTTTCCAATCCTTCAACCGGATTGCGCTTTCTCCTAAAACTGTTTCAATAAGCATCGGCTTCCGCTGCGCAAAATCTAAACCATCGCCATCGCATAAAACGTGATCCGTTTTCCCATTCCCGCTTAACCATCCGTTTTATCCTCATTTTAATGTAAAAGTTGTTTATTCTGGCTTGGATTTTATGTTAGGATTGTTTAAATTCAAAGGGATAGGGGCATTATTGTACAAATGATCAAAAGTTTAAAACCGATCGTTCTTTTAAATATTCCGTTTAAGATTGAAGAATCTGAAATTATCAGAGAGCTTCGCCTTCCAAAATACAAATCCTTAAAAGAAATTCCGGAAGAAAATATTGCCGGCTACATTAAAAAAGCGATTGATATCGGATACACCCTGATTTCAGGAAAAGGGTGCTACCGGACGGTAAAAATCGAAAAGATCTTTAAAGACCATGCGACCTGTGATATCAGCACAACCCTGTTTCAGGGGAGCAATATGGTCAAACTTTTAAAAAAATGCGATTATGCCACACTTCTGGTCTGTACCATGGGGCCTGAATTTGAAAATAAAATCGACGAAATAAAAGAAAAAGAACCTGCCGAAGCATTTTATCTCGACCGGGTCGGTGCCTGGATGGCCGATTACTTTGCCGATCCGGTTGAACGTCTCATCGAAACAGAGATTAATAAAAATGGCTACAATAAAACCTTTCGTTTCGGCGTCGGCTACGGAGACTGGAAATTGCCGGTCCAGGCAGAAGTTTTAAAGGTAACCGATGCTCATAAAATAGGAGTCTCCTTAAACGAGTCTTTTATTTTGGACCCGAGATTCTCGGTTTCCGCTCTGATAGGCTGGGAGAGAAAAGCTCCTCTGAAAGAATCGACAAAATGACACAAAGAGACAATGTCTGAAATTTTAGAGCGTTTAAAAAATGAGATTATCCTTCTCGACGGATCGATGGGGGCCCTTCTGCAGGAACGAAATCTTCCGAGTGGGTATGCCCCGGATCTCTGGAATATTGAACGGCCCGGAGCAATTATCGAGGTCCATCAGGAATATATCTCGGCCGGAAGCCAGATCATCTTAACCAATACTTTCGGAGCAAGCCGGCTCCGCCTTGCCGAATATAATGCGCAGGACAGAATCGGTGAGATCAACGCCGCGGCCGTTCAACATGTGCGTACCGCCGCACGGGGCAAAAAAGTTTATGTGGCCGGCGATGTCGGACCCTCCGGAACCACCATTGCGCCGTTTGGCGAACTTTCTTTTGAGCGGGCGATAGAGATCTTTTATGAACAGTGCATTGAACTGGTCAGGGCCGGTTGCGACCTGATTGCCATTGAAACGATGTTCGACCTCCAGGAGATGAAAGCCGCCGTCATCGCGGCGAAAGAGGCCACGAAGGGCAAAGATATTCCGATCATGGCCCACATGACCTTTACCCAGGACGGTATCACCGATACCGGAAGCGACGCTGAAACCGCCGCTACCGTCCTCGAAGGGCTGGGGGTTGATATTCTCGGCGTCAACTGTTCTACGGGGCCTGAGCATATGCTTCCTGTCGTCAAAACCATGGCCCAAACAACCCGGCTTTTTATTTCGGCAGAGCCGAATGCCGGCCTCCCTGTGCAATTGAACGGTAAAACTATTTTTCCGGCTTCGTCCGAAGAGATGGCCTCCTACGCGGAGCGGTTCATCGAAGCAGGCGTGAATATTTTAGGAGGGTGCTGCGGAACGACCCCCGATTATATCCGAAGAATTAAAAACATTTTAAAAGAAAAAAAACCGGTCACCAGAAATGTCCGTAAGGGAATGAAAATTTCAAGCCGGATGAAAACCGTTTTTGTCGGACCCGGGCATCCCTTTTTAAAAATCGGTGAAAAAATCAATCCGACGGGAAAGAAGCTTTTCAGCCAGGCGATCAAAGAAGGACGGACCGACCTCATCGTCGCCGCGGCCAGAAAACAGTTTGAAGCGGGGGCCCATGCTCTCGACATCAACGTCGGTGTCCCGCTGGTGGATGAAGCGGAAATGATGAAAAAGGCCGTTACAGCGATTCAGAATGTGGTCAATATCCCGCTGGTTATCGACAGTTCTTATGTCAGCGCGCTGGAGCAGGGGATGATTTATTATCCCGGCAAGGCTCTGGTCAACAGCGTTAACGCCGAAGAAGAACGGATCGAAGAGATTTTTCCGCTGATTAAAAAATATGGCGCGGCGGTAATCGCCCTGGTGGCGGGGGATGATATCCCCGAAACAGCAGCGGCGAGAATTAAAAATGCCGAATATTTAATAAAACGGGCCGAAGATTTTAAAATTCCGAAAGAAAATATTATCTTTGATTGTCTGGCGCTGACCGTATCGGCTGTTCAGGAGGCGGCGGCCCAGACCCTCGAAACGATCCGGTTGATTTCAAGAGACCTCGGTTCGCCGACCACCCTTGGCCTGAGTAATGTATCGTTTGGGCTTCCCAACCGTCATCTGGTTCACAATACTTTTCTGGCCCAATGTATTTCTGCCGGACTCGACGCGGCCATCCTGGATCCATACGATCTGGAGATGCATCAGGTCGCGTCGGCCGCCTCTCTTTTTGCAAGAAGAGATCCGGAGTGCAGGCGATTTATTCAGGTGCAAGCCGACCTTGAAGGGGAAAAATCGGCTCCTAAAGATGAGGGTCCCCAAACAACCCGTGACAAAATTTATAAGGCGGTTCTCGAAGGTGAACGGGAAAGCATCGTTCAATTGGTCAAAACGGGAATCGATGAAAAACTCGATGCCTTTGATATTTTTTTAAATGTGATGACTCCCGCAATCCGAAAGCTCGGGGATTTATTCGGAGAGCGTAAAAAATTCATTCCCCATCTGGTCGCTTCGGCCGATACGATGAAACGGGGCGTGGAGTTTTTACAGCCTTACCTTGAAAAATCTGGAAATGTGGAAAAAAAGGGGACGATTATCTTTGCCACGGTCAAGGGGGACATTCATGATATCGGGAAGAATATCTGTTGCCTGATGCTGCGAAACTTCGGATTTAACGTGATCGACCTGGGGAGAAATGTCCACGCCGATCTCATTTTAAAAGCCGCGGAGGAACATAAAGCAGATATCATCGGCCTGTCGGCTTTAATGACGACGACCATGATGCAGATGAAGGTCATCGCCGAAGAGGTCAGGGCGAAAAAACTTCCGTATAAAATCATGATTGGAGGAGCGGTGACCACGAAAAAATTTGCCGAAGAAATCGGCGTCGATGCCTATGGGAAAGATGTCGGCGAGGTAGTGACTGTTGCAGAAAACTTGCTGGAACGTCAAAAGAATGTGGTATAATAACAACGTCTCCTAATGACCTTTGCTGGATGAGCCGATAAGGATTAACTATGAAATCGCATAAAACCTCCTCTCTCCCTTCGCTGACGATAGGAAAATATACTTCAAAATACCCGATTATTCAGGGGGGGATGGGAATCCGGATTTCCGCCTCGAAACTTTCCGCCGCAGTGGCTAACGCGGGAGGGATCGGCGTCGTCTCAACGGTGGCTCTTGGGCTCGACTCTCCCTATTACACAAAAGAAAAGGCGACATCCAAAGATTATTTTTCTGCCAATATTCTTGCCCTTCAGGACGAGTTAAAAATGGCGAGAAAGCTCAGCCCCAAAGGGATCATCGGAGTCAACTGCATGGTCGCCATTTCTGATTACGAGCAGATGGTGCGCACTTCTGCCGAGTTCGGAGCACAAATTATTTTTTCAGGCGCAGGACTTCCGTTCGGCCTTCCGGATTTTGTCAGTGATTATCCCGATGTCGCAGTAGTTCCGATTATCTCGTCGGTCAAAGCGGCCTCCATTATTATCAGAAAATGGGAACGGGTTCATAAGCGGATGCCCGATGGTTTTGTCGTTGAAACTCCAAACTCCGCCGGCGGTCATTTAGGGGCAAAGCCTGAAGAAATTACCGATCCTGACTTCAGCCTTGAAAAGGTCATTCCCGAAGTGCTCTCGTATCTGGATAAAGAAGCACAATTAAAGATTCCTGTTGTCGGCGCGGGCGGGATATTCAATCACGAGGACATCCTCAAGATGATGGGACTGGGGGCCCATGCCGTGCAGCTTGGATCCCGGTTCGTATGCACGGATGAGTGCGATGCATCGGACGAATTTAAAGAATTATTTATGAAAGCGAAAAAAGAAGATATCGTCATTGTGAAAAGCCCTGTCGGGATGCCGGGAAGAGCCATCCGAAACGAATTTACCGAGCGTTTTGAAAAAGGCCTCGATGTGGATGATAAATGTTTTGCAAAATGCCTTAAACATTGCGCCTGCCGGGATAACCGTGAAACCTACTGCATCGCTTCTGTTCTGGACAAGGCCCAGAGAGGGAACATCGCCGAAGGGCTATTTTTTGCCGGTTCGAATGCCTGGAGAATAAAGAAAATCGTTCCAGTTCAAACACTGATGGATGAATTGGTCGGTATTCGGCCTGACTCTTAACATGTCGCCGATACCGGGCCGGTCTCCCGGAGCAAAAAAAAGGAAACAATGATTATGGATGAGAAAAGCGCCGATCCGGCTGAGAAGACAGGGAAAAAAGGGATGGAAAATTTAATGGACTGTCCGAAATGCCAATTTGTTTATGATATCCGGTATCTGTCTGAAACTTGCCGGTTCGAGGAAGATGCGGGCTACAGGTGCATGAACTGTAATACCGTATTAGGGTAATTTTATAATCAATTTCTGCGGGTAATTTCTCTCCTGCCATCTGCTTAAACTATGAATTTAAAAGATAAAATTTCAATCGTGACAGGCGGCGGAACCGGTATCGGAAAAGCCATCGCCGAAAAACTTGCCAGAGAAGGCTCCCGCGTGATGATCTGTTCGAGAAACATCGAACATCTGGAAAAAACCGCCCGTACCATCAATGATCAGGTTGGCGAAGAAAAGATTTTTCCTCTGCGCGCAGATATCAGTAAAAAAGAGGATGTGGAAAAATCGGTTGAAGAAGTGATAAAGAAATGGGGAGACCTCCATATTCTCGTCAATAACGCCGGAAAATCTGGACGGGTCCCCCTTTTAGGCGGAACAGATGAGGAATGGCTCGATATCCTCGATACGAATCTCAACGGAATGTACTTTTTCAGCAAGGCCGCCCTGCGGGTAATAAAAGATAACACGGGCGGCAGGATAATCAATATCTCATCCGTTCTCGGAAAATTTGGTGTTTCCGGGTATACCGCCTACAGCGCGTCGAAACATGGCGTGATTGGTTTTTCAGGTGCTCTTGCCCTGGAGGTGGCGTCAAGAGGGATTACCGTCAATTCAATCTGTCCCGGATGGGTAGAAACCCAAATGGCAGAAAAGGGGATCAACGAGACTGCGACAGCACTTGAAATGAATCCCGAAGAATTTAAAAAAACTCAAATCGCCGAAATTCCAATCAATAGATTTATAAAGCCGGAAGAGGTGGCGGATCTGGTTTTGTTCCTTGCCGGAGAAGAGGCAAGGGCGATTACAGGACAGGCCATCAGTATTTGTGGCGGGGTCACAGAATAATGGTATTAAAAGATAAGGTCATCATCGTTACCGGCGGCGGACGCGGGATCGGCAAGTATATTGCGCGTAGAATGTGCGAGCAGGGGGCTAAAGTCGTCATCTGTTCCAGAAATGAGCGCAATCTTGAAAAAACCCGAAAAGATTTTGAAAAACAATCCAATCTCGAAGCCATGATCGTCAGGGCCGATATCACCCTTAAAGATCAGGTTAAGACCGTTATTGAAAAAACCCTCGAAAAATGGGGCAAAATCGATGGATTGGTCAACAACGCCGGAACAGGCGGAATGAATCCGATTACCTGGGCCGACGACGGCCAATGGTTTGCCATCTTGGAGACCAATCTTCATGGCTTATATTTTATGACCAAAGCGGTCCTGGGGGCGATGAAAAAAGGAGACAATGGCAGAATTATCAATATCGCCTCTCACCTGTCTAAAACCAGCTCTCCCTGTTACACTGCCTACTGCACTGCCGAACATGCCATTCTCGGCTTTACCCGGTCTCTGGCCAAAGAAGTGGCAAAAGACGGGATCACCGTCAATGCCATCTGTGCGGGATTAATCGATACCGATTTTGCCAAAAAAAGAACCCATGAAATGGCAGATCAACTGAGTCTTCCCCAGAGAGACTATACCCAGAACGTGATTAATTCGGTTCCTATCAAAAGACTCATTGATCCCCTTGAAGTCGGTTCATTGGCGGTTTATTTAGCCTCGGACCAAGCTCAGGCCGTTACTGGTCAGGCGATAGATATCAATGGCGGAATTCTAGTTCCCTGATACAATACCTTTAATATATATGATAAACGATCGAAGAGTTGTCCCCGAATTCTATTCTCCCATCTATCGGATGGCGGTTGCTCAATTCGAACAGGCCGCCGAACGCCTTCATCTTGACCCCAATGTACGAAAACGTCTGATTTTCCCTAAACGGGCGCTTCTTGTCAGCGTTCCGGTCGCCATGGATGACGGCCGCGTTGAAGTGTTTCAGGGCTACCGGGTGCATCATGACTGTACGCTTGGCCCTTCGAAAGGGGGAGTCCGTTATCATCCCGATGTTACCCTGGGAGAAATCAGCGCCCTTGCGATGTGGATGACCTGGAAGTGCGCTCTGGTCGGCCTCCCTTTTGGCGGAGCCAAAGGGGGGGTGAGTTGCGACCCAGGAAATTTTTCCAGAAAAGAGCTTCAGCGCTTAACCCGGAGATATACCTCCGAGATCCTTACCATGATCGGTCCTGACATTGATATTCCGGCGCCCGATATTGGAACCAATGAACAGGTGATGGCCTGGATGATGGATACCTACAGCCAGCATAAAGGGTATTCCGTGCCCGGCATCGTGACCGGAAAACCGCTCAGTATCGGAGGGTCGATGGGCAGGAGCGCTGCCACAGGCCAGGGCCTAGTCTATATTCTTGGCGAAGCCTTAAAGCTGAAAAATAAAAGTTTTTCCGGAATGGAAATCGTTGTTCAGGGATTTGGAAACGTCGGTTCCAATGCCGCTGAAATATTATATAAAGAAGGGTGTAAAATTGTCGGGATATCCGACGCCTTTTCCGGTTTATACAACCCCAAAGGGATTGCTATTCCCGATTTAATTCAACATGTTAAAAAAGAAAAAGTCGTCAGCGGGTTCCCGGGCGCGGAAAAAATAACCAACAAAGACCTTTTGATTTTGAAGTGCGATGTACTGGTCCCAGCGGCCATTTCCGGACAAATTACCGAAAACAATGCTAAAAACGTCAAAGCATCCATTGTTCTGGAAGGGGCAAACGGTCCGACGACCCCCGAAGCCGATCTGATTTTAGGCGATCGGGGAATATGGGTCATCCCGGACATTCTGGCAAACGCAGGAGGGGTTACCGTCTCTTATTTTGAATGGGTTCAGGGAATGCAGAACTTTTTCTGGAAAGAAAAAGAGGTTATGGAAAAGCTTAAAGATGTCATGACGAGGGCTTTTTCGAGCGTTCTGGAAACCTCGGTTAAAGAAAACGTCGATCTTCGTACGGCCGCTCTGATGCGCGGAATCAAGAGAATTTCGGACGCCTACCTCGCGAGAGGCCTTTTCCCCTGATCAAACCGCCGAATAGAAACTGCTCTTCCGATAGGCTTCAAAACCCGCCGCCAAGATATAGTTGAGAATGGCGGCGACAGGCACCGCGAATAGAAGCCCGATTACCCCAAAAAATTTCCCCCCCGCAAGGAGCGCAAAAATCACCATAATCGGATGAAGTCCTATCTTATGTCCGACCATCTTCGGGCTTAGAAAATATCCATCCAGGAGATGCCCGGCAAGAAAAAGGAGAACTACCAGAAGCGGATGGATGAAATCATGGAATTTGAAGATCGCGAAAAGAGTGGAGATAAAACCTCCCGTTAATACGCCCACATAGGGAATAATATTGATCATTCCAGAAAAGAGACCGAGTACGACAGAGAGATCAAGTCCGATTAAGGTTAGGCCGATCATATCCAAAACCGCTAAAATAAAGGCGATTAAAAGCTGCCCGCTGATAAATCCGCTCAAGATGCGATCCACTTCACCCAGATGACGGATAAAAGCCTCTTGAAATTTTGCAGGAGCAATCCGGGGGATATATTTCTTAAGCTTTTCGAAATCGAGCATGATATAAATAACCGCTACAGGAATAAGAAAAAAATCTATTAAATAGAGTAAAAAATTGAGAGTTTTAGAAAAGGCATTAGCGATAAAGTTTGTCAGCGATTCCGCGACACCCGGAGAAAGGTTCAGGATCTTTTCCGTTATATTTTTAATATAATCCTGAGTGTGTTTTTGAATTTTGATGTGGAGGGTTTTTTCAAGATAAGGAATCGACTGAGTCTGAAAATATTCAACATATTGGGGGATTTTAGCCTGGACAACCTGAATTTCGGAATGAATCATTGAAAATAAAAAAAAGCCTGCGATAAAAAAAAGCAAAGAGAAAATAATAAAAACTCCCCAGACCGCAACCCTCTTTTTTATACCCCATTTGATGAGGTATTCAACGAGCGGATAGAGGAGATAAACGATAATAAAAGCTGTTATAAAGGGCCAGAGAATTTCCCTTAATTGATAAGTCATCCATAAAAAGAGGCTTGAAACCGCTAAAAAAAGAATCCAAATCTTTTTCTGTTCCGTCATATGATCGAATCAATACCTTAAAAATATATTTAACTTATGCATCTAAATATATGATATTAAAGTGTAAATGCGAGAGGGGGGAGTTGAACCCCCATGGTTTCCCGCCAGATTCTAAGTCTGGTGCGTATACCAGTTCCGCCACCCTCGCAAAATCCTGGGCGTTTTGTATGGAATCATGATTTTAAGAGATCTTCAACCGTGAAAAGCGCCACCACTTCATATCCCATTTTTTCCAGCTTTTCTTTTCCCCCTTCTTTTCTGTCGACAAGAGTGATAATCCGCACTACCTGGCAGTCTAATTCTTTGAGAATATTAATGGTCCTTTCGACGGAGTTTCCACCTGTTAAAACGTCATCCACAATGGCAACCCTCGACCCCTTTTTAAGGTTTCCCTCGACAAACGGTGCGTCACCGTATCCTTTAGGATCTTTTCTGACAATAAAAGCAGGAAGGGGAGTTCCTTCGCCGTAGCTCAAGACAGAAGCTGAAATGGCCATAGGGTCGGCGCCAAGAGTCATGCCGCCGATGGCGTCTATGTTGATATCATGAATGGCATCCAGAATGAGCTGGCCCACTAGAAATCCTCCTCCCGGATCGAGTGTCACCTTTTTGCTATCGATATAAAAACGGCTTTTCCTCCCCGATGATAGCGTAAAAATCGCCTGTTCGTTATAAACGAACGAGTCGCGCAGCAATTTCAGGAGCTGCCCTCTGATCGAATGTCTTTCCTTTTTATCTAATTTCCGGTCCATTCCTGTTCATTGCTCCAATGATTTTATTAATCCGGCGTTCCTTCATGCGCTATTTCGATAAACCGTTTATTGCTCATGTCGCCTATTCGAACTACCCGACCTTCCGACCTGTGAATCGGTCGAACCTAAGACCGGAAGACCGGACGAATCGCTTGCGCGGAACGATTTGTCCGCGATTGATCCATTCGACCTGAGACTCGGTCGACCTAAGACCCGAAGACCGAAAAATTCCGCATAAGTATGTATGGTAAAAGATGGGCCTGAAAAAAGCAAGGCAAGGTTTCGTAAGGAACGATCTTTCTGTTCTTTATTGCTAAAATAGAAAAAATCTCTTATTCTTTAAAACGTCTAAAACTTAAATGCCGTTTTTATTATAACCCGGAGGATTCATCTATGAAAAAATGGTATCAAAGCAAAATAATATGGTTTAACCTCATTTTTATTCTGATTGCCGTCGGCGGGTATTTTTCAGGTGCGGTTGATGGTAATGCAGGCCTCACAGCCGGGATCATCGCGGCGTTTAACATCGGGCTGAGATTTACGGTCAAACAGCCTATCGGCTGAAGTATCATCCTGCTCGTAAGATAAGCTTCCAGGTCATGCCAAAAATCATTCTCTTAACCGGGGCCAGCGGAGCTGGAAAAGACACCCTTTTAAAAAAAGCAAGAAGTTATTTTAGAAATCACCCCGAAATTCATTTTATAAAAAGATTCATCACCAGAAAACCGGGAGCGTTTGAAGAGAATTATTATATAGAAGAATCGGCGTTTGAACTTCTGACAGAGAGCGGTTTTTTCATCTCCTGGTGGAATGCGCATGGTTTGAAATACGGCATTCCGCGTCGGGAAATAGATCATTTAAAAAGAGATGAAACGGCGATCGTTTCGATTTCGAGAGAAAAGGTTTCCGATTTTGAGACCCTGTTCGAAGATCAGGTGGTTGTGATCAACATCTCGGCCAGCCGGGAGGTGATTGAAAAGAGATTAAAAAAAAGAAAGCGTGAAAATCAATTGCAGATCATCACCCGACTTAAAAGAAGAAACATTCCTTTCACTGCGAGACATCTTATTCAATTTGAAAACAGTCGGGGAATCGACATCAGTTCAAAAGCATTTATCAAGCTTTTAAAACAAATTATTCTAGGATCGGCTTAGTCCGACTCGGGCTCGGCGTTCCCATGTTTATGGGTGACCTTGTCTTCATCGAACATCTCCTGCAGCTCTTCTTCAAGCATTTCCGTATCATTGGGAACTTTAATCAATGGAATCATCAGGGAGGGAGGCTTCCCTTTGGCCGGGTTTTTTGGCTCTTCCTTTTTTACATCTTTTGCTTCGTCTGTCATATCACCCCTTTCTTTACGAGGTAATCATAACATCTTTTTTTTCTGTAAAACAAGAAACAAATCGTTGGATGCCCTATAATGCTTTCCCTTCTAACGGAGTTGTTGAACAGATCTATTTAAATCCGAAAGAAGCGAGTTTTTCTCTCTTATTAACGCGGCTTCTCCCTCCGGTCCCTCTCCCTGAACCTGCTTCATCAGAGTATTAAATTGCGTTTCATACCCTGTTCCTTCGGCCATTCCCAGTTTTTGAACAATGGCGTTACGCAGACCCGACTGGCCATATAGCCGGGAGTAGGTGATCATGATCCCGGTCAGAGCGACAGTCTTTTTTCCTTCTTTCCAATCGGCAATCGCTCTATTAAGGCTGATTTGAATCTCGTCCAGTATTTTAGACCAATCCTGATCCTTTACCTCAGTCAAATTCGATCCCGGCGGGGCTTTTGGATTCAGCGTGAGATCGAGCGAAACCGGCTCCAGTCCAACGATTAAGGGCCGTCCTCCGGTTTCGACCTCTACCGCGGTTAATCGGGGATGCCATGCTTCAATCGTGTAAGATCCTGGCTTCACAGAGGGGAGTTTGAACGTGCCGTTTTTTCCGGTCACCGCAAAATAAGGGGAAGGGGAGACAAAAATCATTCCTCTCATCTCCTCATGGATCTTGCATCGGAGCAGCACGACGCCGGGAGTTTTTAACTCAACTTTTTTTGTGGTCCCCTCGGGCTGGGCGCCAACGTCAAACCGGTTGCCGGGAGAGGAAGAGCGGACATTGTGCGTTTCCGAGTCATCATTCTCAAAATAAATTATCGCTCCAACCGAAACCGCGATTAAAGAGGGGATAAACTTTTGGTCTTTTTGCCGGATGGTGATCTCCGGAGGCGCCTGAGAGGGAGGTTGGCTGTAGTTTTTCAAATAGACCACCGCTCCTTCGGCGGTGTTGCTTCCAAACCGAACAGTTCCGCTCACGGTCGTTTGATCGGCGGAGGCAAAAAGATGACCCGGTATGAAACAAAAAACCAAAGTCAGGAAGAGAATCGTTTGATTGAAACGCATTTTGATTAACGGGGCTTTCGGTTTCCGCCAAGCCTGATTGAGGAAGTTGATCCCGACCCGGCGCTCCTGGGTCCCGGGCGAGACGTGGCCGGACGCGCTTGTCCGGAGGAGGCTCCATGGGCTTTGCGGCGTTCTGCATTGACTTTCGCCCGGCCGCGATCATCTGATTTTCTGGCACGGATTACCGCGATCCGCTCATGGAGTGGCACCTCGAGGCGGCCAGTCGGGCGCGCGGTATAGTCAAAGTCAGGTACGATGACCCTAGGCATCCGTTTGCCAATGGCCCGCTCGATATCCCGAAGTTCTCCCTCTTCTTCAGGCGAAACAAAGGTAAACGCGATGCCGGTCACTTCGGCACGGCCCGTCCGGCCAACCCGATGAATGTAATCCTCCGACGCCTTCGGCACATCAAAGTTGACCACATGGCCGAGCGCTTCGATATCGATCCCCCGGGCGGCGATATCTGTCGCAACGAGAACCCTGAATTTACCGCTCTTGAACCCGGCCAGAGCTGCTGTCCGCTGGGCCTGAGACCGGTTTCCATGGATCCTCTCGGCTTTGATGTCATGGCGCACGAGGTAATCTGCGAGGCGGTTCGCCCGGTGTTTCGTACGAGTGAAGACAAGGACGTCTTTCATTTCCCCCCGCTTAAGAAGAGTTAAAAAAAGAGACGATTTGAGTTCTTGCGGGACTGCATAGACCGCCTGAGTGATTCCCACTGCGGGTGCCGACTTGCGCTCGAGATTGATCATCGCGGGGGTCTGGAGCATTTCGCGGGCAAGGACCATGATAGGCGCCGGCATCGTGGCGCTAAAGAAAAAAGTTTGCCGGCGGGCGGGAATATGGCACAGAATCCGCCGGATATCGGGGAGGAACCCCATATCGAGCATCCGGTCTGCTTCATCTAACACAAGGTATTCAATGCCGGTGAGCTTCGCGTAGGAAAACCTGAAGTGGTCTAGGAGGCGGCCAGGGGTCGCGATGAGAACATCGGCGCCGCTCCTGAAAGCATGTTCCTGCGGGCCCATGGAGACGCCGCCGAAAATCGACGCCGCGGTTATCGGGGTGTGAACCGCAAGGGCATTCAAATCATCGAGGATTTGCGCCGCTAGCTCGCGAGTGGGAGTGACCACGAGGGCGCGCGTGGCACCGCGCGGCCGGTCAATCAGGCGGTGAAGGATCGGCAGAAGGAACGCCGCGGTCTTTCCGCTCCCAGTCATCGCACAGGCCATAACATCCTGGCCTGCCAGCGCCGGGGGGATGGCGTCGGCCTGAATAGGCGTCGGGCGGGCGAAGCCGAGGTCCTTGAGCCCTTTGAGAAGGTTCTGATGAAGCTTAAGAGAGCTAAATGGCATATGAATCCTTTAGGAAATGGTTAAATTTCAAATTTCGCGATAAATATTTCAAACCATTATAAAGGAATGGCCATGATTTTGCATTGAATAAAAAATAAAATGAACATTTCCTCGGAAAACTTCTCCTTAAATTTTCTTGAGAAATATCGATTTTTCCCCTATAGTAAATCGCAATCATCATTTTTTAGATGTTAGGAAAATGTTCGGAGAAATGGTTATGAAAAAAATATTATTCGGCGCCGGCTTGTTGAGCCTTGTTTTCCTTGTGGCAACAGTCCAAGCACAGGTGAATCTCGATATTCATATCGGGGACAGGCCAGCGACCCAACCGCCACCCCCTGTCTATGTTGAACCTCCCCCTGTGATGGTGGAAACCCCGCCCGAAATGATTTATCTCGAGGGTATCAGGGTCTATGTAGCCGTAGGGATCCCTCTCGACATCTTTTCCTATAATAATGTTTACTACTATCACGCAAACAGCGGGTGGTACCGGTCGGCCTATTATCGCGGACCCTGGGCTCCCATGGACTATCGAAGGATTCCCCCCGGCCTTCGCAAACACCGGATAGAAGAAATACGGGAAATGCGTGAACATACCTGGAAGGATTATCGAGAACATTCTGAACATTACAGAGGAAAACACTTCCGGGCCGAAGAACACCATGAAAGGGGAGAGAAGCATGGGAGAAAAGAAGGCCACGGGAAACGCGACCGCGACGACAGGTAAAAACATTTAAAAACAAAAACCCACATTCTATCGATTGGCATCCCACACCATATGCCCTAATTCTGGAAGGATAAGTTTTTCCATGGCAAGACGTATTGCCGAATCCGAACCTGGAATGGAAAAAATCAATTTCCCCTGGTAGATTCCTGCGGTGGCCCGGCCCATCATAGCCGCCGGACCAATCTCCTGGTAGCTTAAATACCGAAACAATTCCCCAAACCCGCTAATCCGCTTTTCGAGCAAATTTTCAATCGTTTCAAAGGTAACATCTCTCATTGAAAGTCCGGTCCCCCCCGTGAGTATGACTGTTTGGATTTTTTCATACATCGCAAATTCTTCCAGTGTCTTCTGTATCTCCAGAGGGACGCTTCTGACTATTCGATATAAAAGGAGAGAGTGAGCTGCGTCCTGTAAACATTTCTGGATCATCTTCCCTCCGGAATCCGTTTCTGGTGTGGCGGTGTCACTGACGCTCATTCCGGCGCACCGGACCTCTTTGTATGCCTTCTCATGATGCTCCTGATATGACATGGATGACCTCCTGTAGGTTAGAGTTTAATTCTCTGACTCTCTTAAGGAGAGGAGAGAATAGTGCCATTATCTCCCACGACCAAAAACCGGGTTCCGGACCAGGTAATGGCCGAGAGATAGCCGACTGTCTCAGGTGTCTGTTTTGTCCACTCGATTCCGTCGGCAGATGTGAGGATCGTGCCATTATCTCCCACTGCGGCGAATAAAGTTCCGGACCAGGCTATTCCGGTAAGTTTATTTGTTATACCGGATTCCCGTTTAGCCCATTTGATACCATCGGCAGATGTAAGAATTGCCCCCGAGACTCCCACCGCGACAAACTGAGTTCCTGACCAAGTTAATCCAAGAAGGGTATCGGATGATCCGGAGGACCTGCGGGTCCAGATGATGCTATCAGGGGAAGTGAGAATCGTACCGTCGTATCCTGTGGTGACCCATTGGGTTCCTGACCAGGCAATACAATAGAGATTGTTGGATATTTCCGAAGACCTGATTGTCCACTTGATACCATCAGAGGAATTCAATATAGCGCCATTGTATCCCACCGCGACAAACTGTGTTCCTGACCAGGTAATTCCGAGAAGGGTATCGGTAGTTCCGGATGATCTGATGGCCCATGTCATGCCATCAGGGGAGGTCAGGATGGCGCCGGAAGCTCCTACCGCCACAAAGTGAGTTCCCGACCAGGCAACGCTCAGGAGGTAATTGATCGTACCCGATATTCGGTTCGTCCAGCGAACGCCGTCAGGGGAACTGAAAATCGATCCCTGATATCCCACTGCGACAAACTGAGTTCCTGACCAGGCAATGCCATGGAGCCAATTGTTGATCCACCGGCTCTCTGATTCCCAGGTAACGGCATCAGGGGAAGTAAGGATAGTCTCGGAGACTCCCACCGCAACAAATCGGGTTCCTGACCAGGCCACTCCAATCAGGAAAGAAGGTGATCCTGATGACCGGGAGGTCCACCGGTTGCCATCAGGGGAAGTCAAAATCATTCCACCATACCCCACTGCAACAAACTGGGTTCCGGTCCAGGTCAGGCCATCGAAATGAAAGGGCGTTCCGGATGATCTGCTGGTCCAGGTCATCGCATCCGGGGATGTCAATATAGTGCCAGAGCCTCCTACCGCGACAAACTGAGTTCCTGACCAGACGAGGTCAAAAAGACTAAAAGAAGTTCGGGAGGCTTGCGTTGTCCAGAAAATGCCGTCAGGGGAAGTAAGGATGGCGCCGGAGAGACCGACTGCGACGAGCAGCTTGTCTGATCCTTTCATTCCAAAAAGATCCTGAGTCGTTCCGGACGTTTGCGTTGTCCAGAGAATACCGTCGGCGGAAGAAAGGATGGTTCCGGCCTCTCCCACGGCGATAAACCTGTTATTGAAATAGGCTACATCCAGGATATTGTTTGACGTCCATGATTTCCGGGTCGTCCAGTTTTTTCCATCCGGGGATGTTCGGATGGTTCCCCTAGATCCTACCGCAATAAACTCGGTTCCTGACCAGAGCACCCGCATCAGGTGGCGGGGAAATACATTCCAGTTGATTCCCGCCGCTGCCGGATGAAAGTTTACATCCGGTAATTTTACCTCTGACCCTGTGCTCCCCATCATAGATCGAGGAAGGATCGATATCAAAAGGAGCATCAGAAAACAAACTTTAAAGTTTTTTTTCATTTCGATAATTTTCTCATTCTATCGAAATTTCCCCGCGAAGATATTCGACCGTTTGACCCGAAATGATGACCCGATCACCCTGCATTTCACAGACCAGTTCCCCTCCGCGCGCGGACACCTGTCTGGCGATGAGCTTCTGTTTCCCTAAACGGCTGGACCAGTAAGGCGTAAGGGTGCAGTGGGCCGATCCGGTTACCGGATCTTCCGGAACGCCTGCCCGCGGACCGAAAAAACGGGATACGAAATCTACGGAATCTCCCGGAGCCGAAACGATGACTCCAAACGCATCGAGCGCCGCGACTTTGTCGAGCTTCGGGCGGATACGACGAACATCCTTTTCAGATTCAAATAGGGCGAGGATGTCCCGCGCCAGAACCGCCTCGAGAGGCTTTGCCCCGAGCGCTTGGATTAGTTCAGGCGAGACGTCGATCTTTTTTCCGGGTCGGGATGGAAAATCCATGCTCAGGAGTCTGCCCGCTCGACTGACGCTTAAATCTCCGCCCAAAGACGAAAAAACAACTCGTTCCTTTGAAGGATAATAATCCGTCAGGAGAACATGCCCGGCAGCAAGGGTGGCATGTCCGCATAGATCGACTTCAACGGCCGGCGTAAACCAGCGAATAGGGCAGATTTCGGCAAGGGGAATGACAAACGCGGTCTCTGCCAGATTGTTCTCAGCGGCGATCTTCAGCATGGTTTCGTCGGGAAGCCAGGATTGAAGAACAACAATCGCGGCAGGATTCCCGCCGAAAAGTCGGCTGGTGAAAGCATCCAGCTGATAAATCGGAAGTTTCATGGCATGCCCCGGGTATTGATTTAAATTATAAAGACTGGGCGGTCAAGGGATCAACCCGCGGACTCGCTGATTAACATACTACATGATTTTCTTAATAAAAAAAAGGAGGGCATATTATTTATTATGTAAGGAGTGTTACCTGCGATAGATAAATATAAACAATCCGAAACTTCTATCGAAGAGGACTCAAAAATAAGTTGAGGTAATATAAAATAAGGTGTAAATATAGAAAAGGCGTATCCCGGGGCATTCGTTATTGGTCATAATAGCGTTACATATATTTATACTTGCATTTACAATTGGAAAGAGGTCATACTGACCCGAGATTTTTTAATAGGGAGCGAATCATTAGAAATTAAATCTTTTGGCGGGTAACGAATCGGGGAAAGATTCTCTCGATGATTCGACGGTGACTGGCGGGTCGGCTTTATGGACAAGCCATGGCTACTTCGCGGAAGTCGATCATAATAATAAACGAAGTACGCGATATCAGGACATTACAAACCGGTTGCGAATCTGCAGTTGATCGGAGAGTATTCGCAGACGAATTCAGATGTGACGGCCGGAGGCGAGAATAAGGACGATCAGCTCGCGTTAAACTTCATCTTTAAGATTCTAATGTTCAAGATCCGGCCGTCCGGATCTATCAGAAGCCTTCTGTAAACAACGGGGAGAAACCAATGACTATTCAAAAACTTACGGGAATCACGCCGGCGGCAAGCTCTCTCTTCGTCTGTTTCTTACTGGTTACCGGCATACCGGCCGCCGCTACGGACAACCTGGCCGAAAATTGCGCTAACTGTCACGGCAAAGATGGTGTCAGCAGGGAATCGGATGTGCCGACAATTGCGGGCTATTCCGCCCCTTATTTGACCGATAGCCTGGCGGCCTATAAGAAAAAAGAGAGACCTTGCCCGGAAACGAAATACCGAAGCGGAGATAAAAAAGAAACAAAAACCGATATGTGCCAAATTACAAGGGAGTTGAGCTATGGAGAGATCAAAGAGTTAGGCCAACACTTTGCCGGAAAAACATTTGTCCGTGCCAGCCAGAAATTTGATGACGCGTTAGCGCAAAAGGGGAAGGTGATTCATGAACGCAGCTGCGAGCTATGCCACAGCAAGGGCGGAAGCTTGGCTTCCGACGATGCGGGCATTCTAGCCGGACAATGGATGCCTTACCTTGAAGAATCGTTCAAAGAATTCAGGTCGGGTCATCGTCCGATTCCAAAGATGATGAAACCTAAGATTGAGATGCTAGACAAGGAGGCTGTTAACGCACTGCTCCATTACTATGCGAGTTTCAAATAGACCTGGCGGAACGGTTGTCTCTGTAAATCTCAAGCCCGTGGAGAGAGCAAAAAAAGGGAGAAAGGCCTATGCCGACACCAACCGAAGGCGAAAAGCTCGAAAGACGCTGGCCTCAATTATGGCGCCAGCCGCGTAAATGGTACCTGCTGTGGATCCCATTGGGTGGTATACTGATGTTCGGGGCGGGCATCATTTCCTGGGGCGGGTTCAACACGGCCCTGGAGGCAACCAACACGGAGAATTTTTGCATTTCGTGTCACGAAATGCGCGACTACGTCTTCCAGGAGTACCAGCAGACGATCCACTACAAGAATCGGACGGGCGTTCGGGCGACGTGTCCGGACTGTCACGTTCCGCGGCCGTGGATTTACAAGATAGTTCGCAAGGTTCAGGCCACTTTCAAGGAACTCCCACGCAAGATCATTGGGACCGTCAATACAAGGGAGAAATTTGAAGCCCGTCGGCTGAGGCTCGCCGAAGACGTCTGGGCGTCCATGAAATCGACGGATTCGCGTGAGTGCCGCAATTGCCACGGGCTGGTTTATATGGATCTGGAGAAGCAGGATAAAAGCGCCCGAAAGAAACATTCAATAGACTATGTACGCGAGAGTGGGAAGACTTGCATAGACTGTCATAAGGGAATAGCTCACCAACTGCCCAAAGGCTACGAGTAAAAAGGACAGCGCCAGCTGTTTTTGGCCTTTTATTTATACGCCATCATTCATTGATTTTATTGATAAAAAAGATGGGCTGTCGCGGGATCGAACCGCGGACCCGCTGATTAAGAGTCAGCTGCTCTACCAACTGAGCTAACAGCCCGAAAGGTGGTTTACGTAAAGCGTCTTTATATTAAAGAAGGAGAGAAGATTTTTATCATTTTTAAGGTGAAGGGTCAAGTTATATTTGACCAAGAGAGCCGGTCATTGCTATGATGAAAGGATGAATATTAAAGAGATTAAAATAAATCCGGCGGTGCCTCTCGTTACCTTGACTCAGGGCGCAATTGATAAAGTCTTTGATTCCCTCTCTGGCGGGACCAACGAAGGGATACGGCTGACCGTTGCCCGTCAAAGCGGGGAGTTTGTTTATAAATTTGATTATGTAGAAAAAGGGAAAGGCAACCCCGACGATATTTCGCTCCCATGCGGAGATTACCGGTTTTTTATCAATCCGGAGTCTGAATCCTTGATTAAAGATTCGGTGATTGATTATGTGAGTACCGGTTTTGCCCAAGCCTGGGTGATCGATAATCCGAACCCGGCATGGGACAGCGAACTTGCCAGGGAGATCTCAAAGCTTTTTGACGAGGTGATTAATCCGGGTGTCGGGGAACATGGCGGGCATATTAAACTGGTCAATATAAAGGAGCATATCGCTTATGTTGAAATGTCGGGAGGGTGCCAGGGGTGCAGTATGGCCGATAAGACCCTTAAACATGGAGTGCTTCGGATCCTGGCTGAGAAATTCCCGCAGATTGCCGATTTAATTGATGTGACTGATCACTCCTCCGGTAACAAACCTTTTTTCAGCAGTGAACAGGGGAATATTCCCACCTTTCGGCCCTGAGAATTCAGCCCTGAGATTTCTTGACTTTAAAAGGAATATTAGGTAAGATGAGTTTGCCTTTAAACCTAGTTCTGTGAGACTAGAAAGGATTCATCGATGTCAGCTTTCTGTTCATTACCGTCAAATAATAAGACTCATTCACCTGACAGACCTAACAGGCCTTCTTTTAAGTTGATAAGAAGGCCTTTTTTTGTGCCCAATGGTTAAATTTCACGAAAAACTGATTCTCGATAAGCTGGGCATTTCAAGATCTCTTAGCCGTATTGCGCATGAAATTATCGAAAAAAACAAAGGAACTGCCAACCTGGTTCTGGTCGGAATCCGCACCGGTGGAGTCTATCTGGCCAGCCGGCTGAGACGAAAAATTTTTGAGGTTGAAAAAATCGAACTTCCGATCGGGGCGCTTGATGTGACCCTTTACCGGGACGATCTGATGACTAAAAAAGATCAGCCGGCCTTAAAAATAACCGATATTCCGGGTGACATTACCGGAAAGACGATCGTTCTGGTCGACGATGTCCTCTTTACCGGAAGAACAATCCGGGCAGCACTTGACGGTCTGATGGACCTTGGCCGTCCGGAGGCGATCCAGCTTGCCGTGTTAATAGACCGGGGGCATAAAGAACTTCCGATCCGCGCCGATTTTGTCGGTAAAAATCTGCCCACGGGCAAAGAAGAAACAGTTAAAGTCATACTTGAAGAAGAAGGAGAGGAAGACCGGGTCGTCATATTACATTCCCGCCGGGGAGAGAGTGACGCCATAAAATAAATAGAAGCGACAGAAATATGGGACTCAAAAGAAAAGATCTGCTGACCCTTAAAGACCTTCAAAAAGAAGAGATCGAGCTGATTCTCAATACCGCAGTCTCTTTTAAAGAGGTTGGTTCCCGTGATATTAAAAAAGTCCCAACTCTTCGTGGGAAGACGCTCGTCAATTTATTTTATGAGCCGAGCACCCGGACCCGGACTTCTTTTGAGCTTGCCGCCAAGCGTTTAAGCGCCGATGTGATCAATATCTCCGATTCCGGGAGCAGTGCGGTAAAAGGGGAAAGCCTTCTGGATACGGCAAAAAATATCGAAGCGATGAACGCCGATATGATTGTCCTCCGGCATGCCAGTTCGGGAGCTCCTTATATTCTGGCCAGGCATCTTAAAAGCTCAATTATTAATGCGGGAGACGGCGCCCATGAACACCCGACGCAGGGCTTGATCGACCTTTTTACGATACGGGAAAAGCTGGGAAAAATCGAGGGGGTCAAGGTGGCCATCGTGGGGGATATAACTCATAGCCGGGTGGCCCGCTCGAATATTGCTGGATTAACCAAACTGGGAGCCGAAGTCCGAGTGGTCGGACCTCCCACGATGATTCCGAGAGAGATTGAAAGCTCCGGCGTCACGGTCTTTCACGATCTTAAAAATGGGATCAGCGGGGTGGATGTCGTGCTCATGCTCAGGCTCCAGCTGGAGCGCCAGGGGAAAGGGCTTTTCCCCTCTATTCGCGAATATAGCGAAGTTTATGGCCTGACTAGAGAAAAGTTAAAATGGGCCAGTCCCAATGCGCTGGTGATGCATCCGGGCCCGGTGAACCGGGATGTTGAAATCAGCAGCGAAATTGCCGACGGTCTTTCTTCGGTCATTCTGGAGCAAGTGAGCAATGGGATCGCGATTCGAATGGCCGTTATATTTTTGTTGTCCGGTGGGTCGTCGTCATCTTGACATCGTTTTTTCCATTATCATCATTATTATTTTAATCAGCGGGAGTTATCAAGCATGGGTCTAGTTATTCAGGGGGGGCGTTTAATCGATCCGAAGAATCATTGCGATCAGGTCATGAGCCTGTTGATTGAAAATGATCGTGTGGCGAAAATTTCTTCCGGGCCGATGGAAGCTAAGGGGCATCAGGTAATCGATGCGTCGGGAATGATCGTTTCTCCCGGATTTATCGATCTCCATGTTCATTTGCGGGACCCCGGACACGAGTATAAAGAAGATATCCGCAGTGGGACGGAATCCGCAGCGGCCGGAGGGTTTACCACCGTCTGTTGCATGCCCAATACCAAGCCGATTAATGATAACGAAACAGTCACGCGGTATATCCTTGAAAAGGCGAAAAAGGAAGGGGTCGTGCATGTTCTGCCGGTTGGGGCGATCACCAAAGGGTCAAAAGGAGAAGAACTGGCTGAAATCGGCAAGCTGAAAGAGGCCGGCTGCGTAGCGATTTCAGACGATGGATGGCCGGTGATGAACAGCGAACTGATGCGAAGATCGTTGGAATATGCCCGTGCTTTCGATCTTGTCGTGATGCCTCATTGCGAGGATAAGCACCTCTCCGAAGGGGGGGTGATGAATGAAAGCCGGTCGTCTACCGAAATGGGCCTTAGAGGGATCCCCTGTCAGGCCGAAGAGGTGATGATCTCCAGGGATATCCTTTTAACCGATTTAAGCAAAAGCCGGATTCATTTCGCCCATGTCAGCAGCGAGGGTGGGGTGCGGATGGTTCGGGAGGCCAAAGAGAGGGGAGTCCCGGTGACCGCAGAGACATGCCCTCATTATTTTACCCTGACCGATGAGGCAACAATCGGGTTTAACACCAACGCCAAGATGAATCCCCCGCTAAGATCGTTTAAAGACCGGGAAGCGGTAAAAAAAGGGTTGATCGACGGGACAATCGACGCTATTTCGACTGATCATGCCCCCCATTCTCCGGAGGAAAAAGAACAGGAGTTTGACAAAGCCCCTTTTGGAATTATCGGGCTGGAAACCGCCCTTTCTCTTTCCCTTGCGCTCGTAAGGGAAAATCTCTTCTCTCTTTCTAAAATGGTAGAACTCTTAAGTTCTAACCCGGCAAAGATTTTAAAGATCCATAAAGGCTCGCTTGAAGAAGGGGCTTTTGCCGATATTACCCTGTTTGACCCGGAAGCCGAATGGGTGGTCGAGGGGGCAAAATTAAAATCTAAAAGCCGGAATACTCCTTTTGATGGGTGGAAATTAAAAGGAAGAGTCAAATACACCATTGTCGCAGGTAAAATCGTTTATCGAGGATAAGCAAACTATGGGTGTTCGGGTAAAGAAAAGAGCGGTTTTAGCACTGGAAGATGGCATGACGTTTGACGGATTTTCATTTGGTGCCGAAGGGGAGACGTCTGGAGAGGTGGTATTTAACACCAGCATGACCGGCTATCAGGAGATTATTACCGATCCTTCTTACCGGGGTCAGCTGGTTACGATGACCTATCCTCATATCGGAAATTATGGCGTTAACGATTCAGATCTTGAATCGAGAAAACCTTTCCTCGGTGGTTTTATTGCGAAAGAGGTCTGTTTTACCCCTCGAAATTATTATTTAAGTAAACCTTTAGATGTCTACTTAAAATATAATAATATTATTGGTATTTATGGAATCGAAACAAGAACTTTGACCCGGCATCTGAGGGATCGGGGATCAAAACTCGGAATAATTTCGACGGAAGAATTTGATACCCCACCTCTGATGGAAAAACTTAAACAGACCAAAGGAGTGGTCGGCCAGGATCTTGTTAAAGAGGTGACGGCAGAAAGCCTTCATCACTGGAAAATCGGGGAAAATATTAAATTTAAAGTTCTAGTTTATGATTTTGGCGTCAAAGAAAATATTCTCAGGATGATTTCAGGAAGGGGATGCGAGGTCGTCGTCCTTCCGGCAGAGACCCCCTGGTCAAGAGCGTTGGAGTTATCTCCCGATGGTATCGTTTTATCCAATGGACCGGGCGACCCGGAAGCCGTTTCTTATGCCATTCGAAATGTCGAAAAATTAGTCGATAAAGTCCCGATATTCGGGATCTGTCTTGGTCATCAAATTTTAGGCCTTGCCTTTGGCGGAAAGACCTATAAGCTGAAATTCGGCCATCATGGGGGGAATCAGCCTGTGATGGAGTTGAGCACCCGAAAAGTCGAGATTACGGCCCAAAATCACGGATTTGCCGTTGATATGAATTCGATCTCCTCAGACATGGAGCTGACGCATATCAATTTAAATGACCAGACCGTCGAAGGAATGAAACATCGCTCTCTTCCGGTCTTTTCAGTACAATACCATCCGGAAGCATCGCCTGGCCCCCATGATTCAAGCTATCTTTTTGACCGGTTTATTAATTTAATGGATAAACAGCCTCGGCGGTCTTTGGATCGGTCGGTCCTTTCGACTTATGAATCGGTCGATCCCAAGACTGGAAGACCGGAACGTTAACCCGTCTAATCGAACATCATTATGCCAAAACGGACAGACATTAAAAAGATCTTAATTATCGGCTCCGGCCCGATTGTCATCGGCCAGGGGTGCGAGTTTGATTATTCGGGAGCCCAAGCCTGCAAGGTCTTAAAAGAAGAGGGGTTTCAGGTGATCTTGATTAACAGCAATCCGGCGACGATTATGACCGATCCTGACCTGGCCGATGCCACCTATATCGAACCGATCCTCCCGGAGTATGTTGAGAAAATCATCGAAAAGGAGAGGCCCGATGCCCTCCTCCCGACGATGGGAGGGCAAACGGCTTTGAACACGGCGGTTCAGCTTGTTGAAAACGGCGTGCTTGAAAAGTACCGGGTAAAGCTGATCGGAGCCAATTATGAGTCGATTAAAAAAGCCGAAAACCGAGAGTTGTTTAAAAAGGCAATGGAAAAGGCCGGAATTGAAGTCCCTAAAAGTGGATATGTTCGGAACAAAGAAGAAGCGATCGGGACGATAGAAGAAATCGGGTTTCCGGTGATTATCAGAGCTTCTTTTACCCTCGGCGGATCAGGGGGGAGCATTGCCTATAACCGAGAAGAATTTGATAAATTAGTCGATCTGGGACTTGCGGCAAGTCCCACCCATGAGGTTTTAATTGAAGAATCGCTGATCGGCTGGAAAGAATTCGAACTTGAGGTCATGCGGGATAAAGCCGACAATGTGGCAATTATCTGTTCGATTGAAAATATCGATCCGATGGGGGTACATACCGGCGACAGCATGACGGTGGCCCCGATTCAGACCTTGAGCGATAAGGAATATCAGTTGATGCGGGATACCGCAATCAAGGTGATTCGCGAAATAGGAGTTGAAACGGGGGGCTCCAATATTCAGTTTTCTCTCAACCCGGAAAACGGTAAAATGTATGTGATCGAGATGAACCCGCGGGTTTCTAGAAGTTCTGCGCTCTCTTCCAAAGCAACCGGATACCCCATTGCAAAGATCGCCGCAAAACTGGCTGTCGGATATACTCTTGATGAGATTCCCAACGATATCACTCGAACGACCCCGGCTTCGTTTGAACCGACGCTCGATTATGTCGTCGTAAAGATCCCCCGGTTTGATTTTGAAAAATTCCCCCTGGCCGATCAGACGCTCTCCCCGCAGATGAAGTCTGTCGGAGAGGTCATGGCGATCGGGAGGACTTTCAAGGAAAGCCTCCAGAAAGCGGTCTCGTCGCTTGAAATCGACCGGCAGGGACTCGACCTCAAGAAGGGGACCCTCTTTTTGCCGGGACAGGAAAAAAAAATGATTAAAGAAAAACTTCTGACTCCCAATGCCGAAAGGATTTTTTATATTGCTGAAGCCTTTCGCCGCGGTTTTGATATCGAAGAAATTGCCCGTGATACCCGTATCGATCCATGGTTTCTTTCCCAGATTGAGGAAATCGTTTTATTTGAAAAAGATCTGGCTGAAAATCAGTCTAAAAGCCTTTCCACCGATCTTTTGGAACAGGCCAAGCGTTTTGGTTTTACAGATTTCAAAATAGGGGAGTTGACCGGATATTCAGAAGAGGAAATTTATCAGATGCGGAGCGAAGCGGGGATTTTGCCCGTTTTTAAACGGGTCGATACCTGCGCGGCAGAATTCGAGGCCCATACCCCTTATCTCTACTCTTCCTACGAAAAAGAGTGCGAGTCAAAACCGACTGGCAACAAAAAGGTGATTATTTTAGGCGGGGGTCCCAACCGTATCGGCCAGGGAATCGAGTTTGATTACTGTTGCGTTCATGGGGTGATGGGCCTGAAAGAAGAAGGTTATGAAACTATTATGGTCAACTGCAATCCCGAAACCGTCAGCACTGATTATGATACGGCAGACCGGCTTTATTTTGAGCCGCTGACCCTTGAGAATGTTCTTCGGATTATCGAAATGGA